>CAJUAM010000004.1 GCA_910584615.1 uncultured Dorea sp. | reverse complement strand
CAGCAAACACAAGGGATACAGCGATTTTTTCTTTTGTCAACTGTCAAAGACAGGAGTCTATCATAAAAGCAAAAATAAGTTAAATTGATATTTTTGATCAATGGCTGGAATTATCAACTATTTCTATATTTGTGAATAAATACACATAAAATTCTTTGTTTTATAGATTTACACAAAAAAACCTGCCGCCAAAGCAGCAGGTTTTTTGTATTCTGTTTTATACTAATGCAACCGTCTCACGTGCGATCGCAAGCTCTTCGTTTGTCGGGATCACCATCACAGTAACTTTAGAGTCCGGAGTAGAGATCACAATCTCTTCTCCCCTCTTTCCGTTCGCCTCACTATTGATAGAAATTCCAAGATATCCAAGATACTCGCATACTTTTGCACGCACAGTACCGGAATTCTCTCCGATTCCTGCCGTAAACGCGATCATATCCACACCGTTCATTGCCGCAGCATAGCTACCCACATATTTTGCTACACGGTAGCAGAATACAGAAAGAGCGATCTCTGCGCATTTGTTTCCATTGTCAGCGCCTTCTTCCAGATCACGGAAGTCACTGGAAAGTCCATCGGAAAGTCCCTGGACACCAGATTTTTTATTCAGCATGTTCATAAGTCCTGCGATATCAAGGTTTTCTTTCTTAGCGATGAACTCTAAGATCGCCGGATCGATGTCACCGGAACGTGTTCCCATCACAAGACCTTCCAAAGGTGTCAGACCCATAGAAGTATCTACAGACTTTCCATTTTCTACCGCACAGATGCTGGCACCGTTCCCAAGGTGACATACGATAGTCTTCATTGCATCATATGGCCTGCCCGCAAGCTCTGCCGCTCTTTTGGATACAAAACTGTGGCTTGTGCCGTGGAAACCGTAGCGTCTTACTTTATATTTATCGTAATATTCATATGGAAGTCCGTACATATAAGCCTTTTCCGGCATGGTCTGATGGAATGCTGTATCAAATACTGCTACCATAGGTGTGCCGGGCATTAATTTTTCACAGGCATTGATCCCGATCAGGTTTGCAGGATTATGAAGCGGCGCAAGATCGTTGCACTCCTCGATCGTTGCCTTTACTTCATCTGTGATAACTACAGAACTTGCAAATTTCTCTCCGCCATGTACTACACGGTGTCCTACAGCACCAATCTCACTTAAGCTCTTAACAACACCTGTCTCAGCATCTGTCAGAGCATCAATGACAAATTGGATCGCCTCTGTATGGGTCGGCATAGCCAAATCAGATACAGCCTTGTCCCCACCTTCCGGCTGATATGTAAGACGTCCGTCGATACCGATCCTCTCACAAAGTCCTTTTGCAAGAACCTTTTCTGATTCCGAGTTGATAAGCTGGAATTTCAGCGAAGAACTACCGCAGTTGATTACTAATACATTCATGTTTGTTTACCTCTCTTTATTTTTTCTATGAAAGTTCTGGCTGCCTGCCTTTGCAGCCAGAACAAGCTTCACACTAGGCTCGAAATGACCTCGCCTGGCTGTCATGGAAGTTCTGCCTGCCTTTGCAGCCAGAACAAGCTTCACACTAGGCTCGAAATAACCTCGCCAAGTGTTCAGCTTTTTTCTGCTATACACTGTACGGCTGTGATAGCCACTACTCCTTCAATATCTGCCGCGCTGCATCCTCGTGACAAATCATTGACAGGCGCTGCGATTCCCTGTGTCAGCGGTCCGTAAGCTTCTGCTTTTGCAAGTCTTTGAACAAGCTTATATCCGATATTACCTGCATCGAGATCCGGGAATACAAGTACGTTCGCCTTACCCGCAACCGGGCTTCCCGGCGCCTTAGACTGGCCGATCTCCGGTACGATCGCTGCATCAAGCTGGAATTCTCCGTCAAGCATCAACCCTTCTGGCGCATTCTCCTTGGCAATACGTGTAGCCTCAACAACCTTGTCCACATCTGCATGCTTCGCGCTTCCCTTTGTAGAGTGTGAAAGCATAGCCACTACAGGCTCTTTTCCTGTCAATGCCCTGAAAGAATCAGCGGAAGAAAGAGCGATTGCAGCAAGTTTTTCCGGATCCGGATTCTGCTCAAGACCGGAATCCGCAAAGACAAATGTCCCGTCAGCGCCCATATCGCAATCCGGAACTACCATTACAAAGAATGCAGAAACAAGCTTTGTACCCGGTTTTGTCTTAAGGATCTGCAGACATGGTCTTAAAGTATCTGCCGTAGAATGACATGCACCGCTTACCATTCCGTCCGCATCTTTCATCTTAACCATCATAACTCCATAGTACAGGTAGTTATTAAGGAGAAGTTCTCTTGCCTGTTCCTCAGTCATACCTTTTTTCTGGCGGAGCTCAACAAGCTTCGCGATGTACTCTTCTGTCTTTGGATTTTTTGCAGGATCAACGATCATTGCGCCGCTGATATCAAAACTGCCTTTGTTCTTTGCAATCTCTTCCTCGCTGCCTACAAGGATAAGGTTCGCAGTTCCTTCTTTTAAAACAGCCGCTGCCGCCTCATAAGTCCTGATATCCTCTGTCTCCGGAAGGACGATTGTCTGTTTGCATGTCTTTGCTTTTGCTTTGATTTCATCTATAAATCCCATGATATATAGACTCCTTTCCATTTATTCTCAACTAATCTCTATTATAATACAAAGAAACCCTGCGGACAAGGTTTCTTTGTGTCTATTTTTTAATACATCGATCACTTTATAGAAAACTCTACTGTAAATGGAATACTGCGCTTATGATCGCAAAGTATACACTGATCGTACTGATATCGACCAGTGTAGAAATCAGCGGAGTTGCCATGATCGCAGGGTCAAGCCCTACTACTTTGGCAACCAGCGGCAGCGTACAGCCTACTACTTTGGCGATCAATACTGTACAAGCCATGGTTACGCCGATAGTGATAGCCATCAATACATCCCCCTGCCCCATCAAAAGGATACGGGTACCATTGACCACTGCCAGTATCACACTGACACAGACTGCCACGCGGATTTCCTTCCATATGACCTTTAAAAGATCGCCGAACTCAATCTCACCTACGGCAAGTCCCCGGATCACAAGAGTAGAACTCTGGGAACCGCAGTTTCCGCCTGTACCGGTAAGCATAGGAACAAAGCCCGTAAGCTGGGGCATCACTGCGATCGCGGCCTCATAATTGTTCATGATCATCTGGGTTACTGTAGCGGACAGCATAAGAAACAAAAGCCAGGGGATACGGCTTTTTACATGCTCAAGTACAGTTGTTCCAAAATAGGATTCATCATTGGGATTGACACCGGCCATACGGCTGATATCCTCAGTTTCTTCTTCCTGTAAAACGATCATGGCATCGTCTACGGTAACGATACCAACCATACAATGCTCACGGTCTACGATCGGCAGGGCGATCAGACCATATTTCATAATAGTCCTCGCCACTTCCTCCTGATCATCAGTAGTATGGGCATAAAGCATATTGGTATCCATAATTTCCTCAATCAGCCGGGACTCTCCTGTTGTCAGGAGATCTTTGATATCCACCGCGCCGATCAGCTGTTTTTTTTCTGTCACATAACAAGTGTAGATCGTCTCGCGGTTCAATCCCACCTGCCTGATCTTTAATATCGCTTCTTCCACCGTCATCTCTTTATTAAGGGCGATATAATCTACGTTCATAACGCTCCCGGCGCTGTCCTCCGGATACTGCAGCAGCTGGTTGATCTGCATCCGTTTCTCTTCATTGGTCACAAGCAGCAGACGATCTACCACATTAGCCGGCATTTCCTCCAATACATCCACCGTATCATCAAGATACATCTCCTCCATAACTTCTTCAAGCTCGGAATCGGTCAGCGCGCCGATCAGCACCTCGCGGAGATCACTGTTCATGTAAGAAAAAGTCTCTGCCGCCTCTTCTTTTACAAGCAGCCTGAAAATCAGCACAAGCTGCTTTTCATTTACATCCTCCAGAATATCTGCAAGGTCAACGGGGTACATATTATTTTCCAGCTCTTCTTTCAGTTCTTTAAACTGACGCCTGTCAAGCATTTCCTGTATCCGTTCGATAGTCAGTTCTTTTCGTTCTTCATAATCATGATCAGACTCATTCCGGACGACTGTGCCACCCCATTCGTTAGCATCGACATCTCTGATCTCACGGTTAGTACTCATGCTTCCCCCTCCTTCCCTGCTCGCCTTTTAAATTGTAACCGGGTCCGCCGTCATTTATTTTTAGTGCATATCCAAAATTCGTGACCATATAAAAAATCCCCGCCCAGACATTCTGACTCTTTTTAACCATCTGCTGCGGGGAGTATATGATTTGCGAACCCTGTCAAAATATAGTATAATAAATTTCAAAGAAATATACAAGGAGATTCCCATGAAAATTGTTGGATTAATTACAGAATACAATCCATTTCACAATGGTCATTTATATCATATAAGAAAAGCAAAAGAAATCACCAAAGCCGACGCGGTGATAGTAGTAATGAGCGGCAACTTTGTCCAGAGGGGCGCTCCTGCTATCATGCCGAAGCATATACGCGCCGAAGTCGCTCTAGAAGCCGGCGTCCCGCTTATCCTGGAACTTCCAGTATGTTTTTCTACAGGAAGCGCGGAATACTTCGCAACAGGAGCCGTTTCTCTTCTTGAACATTTAAGGTGTGTCGATTCTATCTGCTTTGGAAGCGAATGCGGCGATTACGATATTTTGGAAAAAATCGCCTGCGTGGTTTTAAATGAACCGGAAGAATATAAAACGTTTTTAAAAAGATTTCTTGCGCAGGGCATCTCCTTCCCTCTTGCCAGGCAATGGGCGCTTTTAGAATATTTCCATGATGAAAACATCCGGAAAGTATTAGAACAGCCCAACAATATCCTAGGCATTGAATACATTAAAGCTCTTCGCAGGACAAAAAGCAACATGAAAGCATATACCATTAAGCGGATCGTATCCGGATATCACGACGATTCCCTGCATTCCGGCTACAGTTCTGCCTCTGCTATCCGAAAGCTCCTTGCACACGCAGGGCATTCCCTCTGCCTTGAGGGCAATGAATCAAAAGATCTTGGAATGTTTGATGAGCCAAGCCTCTCGGAAGTTTTGTTCCGGCTTGAACGTGAAGTACCAAAAGAATGTATCCATTTTCTGGAAGATACCCACCAGATCCGCTATCCGGTTTACTCAAACGATTTTTCCGCCTTATTAGGCTATAAGCTCCTAACAGAAACAAAAGAATCATTGAGTGAATATCTGGACATCACTGATGAGCTGGCAAACCGGATACTAAACCACGCCAATCACCTGATCACGATCGACCAGTTCTGTAATCTTTTAAAGACTAAAGATATGACCTACTCCCGCATAAGCCGGTGCCTGTTCCATATCCTTCTCGACATAAAAAAAGACCACATGGAAAGCTACAAAAGCGCTGGGTACTGCCAATATGCAAGAGTGCTGGGATTTAGAAAAGACGGCCTGAAAATCCTTTCTCTTATAAAAAAATACAGCGATACGCCGCTCATCACAAAACTATCCCATGCAGATTCGCTGTCTGAGACAGCCCAGCGGATGATCGCCGGGGATATCTTTGCGGCAAATCTGTATGAGCGGATCGTCACAGAAAAATACAGGGAACCATTTATAAACGAATATACACAGCAAGTCGTAATGATCAAATAAGGAAGTTCAGCTTTTCTTCCTTTTCTTCGGCATCTGCAGTTCGTCATACATGGCGTTAAACAGATCTTTCAGGTATCCTTTATCCTCCACATGCTCGACCATCAGCATCGCTTTCGCCCCCTTATAGGGAATTTCAAAAGCTGCCTTTGGCATAAATTCCTGCGCGGCTTTCACCGGCTTTACTAAAAAGCGGTTATCGTAAATACCACCCGCTATCCTGCCCCGGTAATAAATGATATACTCACCCATCATCGCCCGATACGTAATGTCCTCTAATTCAGATAACTGCCCTACAATATAATCCAGATATTCTTTGCTCGATGCCATCTGGCATTCACCTCCTATAAAACTGATAATTTATTAACAAATAAAAATATACAAAACAAAAAACAAATCACTTGCGTTTTTCTTTCCCCCAGATTATGATGCTCTCAGATCACCATTCGGGTGCTCAAAATGATCCCAGTCAATACAAGTATTCACAATACGGAGGTACACATGAAAATCAACGCCTTATATTTCAGTCCCACCGGCGGCACAAAGCATGTTCTTGACATCATCTGCTCTGTGTGGGACTGCGAAAAAAATTACATTGATCTATGTGATCTTGATTCAGAAATTTCTTTTAAAGACACGGACATCTGCATAATTGCCGTTCCAAGCTTCGGCGGACGGATCCCGCAGTTTCTCATTCCAAAGTTTCGGCTGATACATGGAAACAGAGCAAAAACCATACTGATAGCCGTATACGGAAACCGTGCATATGAAGATACTTTAATAGAACTAAAAGATGTTGCAGAGTCCTCTGAGTTTTTATGCTGCTGTTGCGCTGCCGCCATTTCCAGGCACTCTATCATACCAAAATACGGGGCAGGCAGACCGGATCCTGACGATATCAAAGAACTAAAAGCATTCTCATCTCAGTGTCAAAAGCTTCTGCTGACGAAAGATTTTCCGGATACTTTTTCCATAACTGTTCCCGGAAACAGACCTTACCGTCCATATGCTACCCTGCCCCTTAATCCGAAAGCAGGAAAGAGCTGTACGGGATGCGGCATATGTTCCCGCAGGTGTCCTGTAGGTGCCATCCCGTCAGATAATCTTTGTAAATGCAGCAAGGAAACCTGCATATCATGTATGCAGTGCGTAAGCATATGCCCTCACGGCGCGCGTCATGTAAGCTCTGCCATCTTAAAAGCAGCAGAGCTTAAGCTAAAAAAAGTATGCGGCAAACGGAAAGAAAACCAGTTCTTCATTCCAGAGATCTGAATATAAGAGATCAAAGTTTCTTTTTATATGCGGGATGTTTCCGATAATCGGTATATCTCGCATTATAATTTTTCTTAAAGCCCCTGGCCTCTGCAAACAACGGATCATACAGCCTGCCATTAATGTCTACCCACACATGTTCGAGTCCCTTGCCATCTGAACATATCGTCACCTTCTCATATCCGCAGACTTTGGCAATATATGCAAACGCACAGGATTCTGACGCACAGCACCCTTTGTGTTTTTTAAAAATATCATTTGCAAAGACCACATCCCAGTCATTGGGATGTTTCTTCTTTGCCGCTTTCATAGACCGGTATTGCCTGTACGGAAATTTCTTCATCCAAAGATAAGCTTTGTATAGCTTTTTTGACTTACTGTCAGAAGGCTTCGAAACTGCCTGCACAACTTTCTGCGCCTCCAGATAAGCATTTATCCTGGATACATTCTGCTTGCTTTCTTTGGCAATCCCATCTTTTGTTATCGCGATGCTGTCAACTTTTTTATTATAAATCATCTTGCCGGACTTGCGGTCAAAGAAATAATAATGCCCCTTTATCCTTTTCCACCCAAGAGAAACGACTCCTTTGCTGTCTGTGTAGTAAATGTTTCCCCCTTTAGCGAAAAAACGGCTCTTTACCAGTTTGCCTTTTTGGTTTTTAAAATATCTGATACCCTTCTTTTTCACAAAAGAACCTTTTAAAGTCTCGACTGTCTTTTTATTTTTCCCGATCTTTATTACTGTTCTCTCTGTCTTCGCTGCAGTCCCTTTCGCATATACCTTACACGGCGCTGTACAAAGCAGCGCCAGGAATACAGCCGCAGCGCAGAATAGTATCAATCTGTAATAAATTGCCTTTTTCATCATGCCTCTCTCCCAAATGTAAACTTTCATTCCTCAATCACAACTGTAAATCCATGTTTTAATCAATCACCTTACAGCATGCAACTGCCATAGACCCTGGCCCGATATGACAGGACACACTTAAAGAAAGCGGATCCATATGCACATCATACCCCGGAAATCTTGCTTCTATCTCCTTCTTCCACTCTTCTGCCTCCTCTTCCGAGCATGTATATGCTGCCATAAGATATACCTTTTTTCCCGCAAAACGCTTTGTAATATCTTTTTCAATGGCATCGAGCATTTTCTTTTTCGCTGCCTTAAAGCCTCTAACTTTGGCAAATGCATCAAGCTTCTCTCCTTGTATCTGAAGCACAGGTTTGATATTGAGCACCGTACCAAGAGCCGCGCCTGCCGCTGTGACACGTCCGCCTTTTTTCAGATACTTCAGTGTATCTACTGTAATATAAATGCTCGCTTCTAACTTTTCTTTCATGAGCACGTCAACGATCTCCTTCGCGCTCATCCCCTGCTCCACCATCTTAAGGGCATCAAGGACCGACTGACGCTGGGTGATAGAGATCCTCTGGTTATCAACTACATGTACTCTTCCCTCATAATCCTGCGCGAGCGCAAGTGCTGTCTCACAGGAACTGCTTAAGCCGCTGGACATAGGGATGTGGATAAGCTCCTCATATTCCTTCAGAACATCATCCCACAATTCCATCACATCCGCAGGAGACGGCTGCGAGGTAGAAATATCTGCATCCTCTAAAAGCCTTTGATAAAACTCCTCCTGTGTAAGTGTGATATCTTCAAAGTACATATCTCCGTTGATAAAAAACGGCATAGGCAGTACATAGATTCCCATCATCTTTGACTGACGCTGTGTGATTCCGCTGTTACTATCTGTCACGATTGCTATTTTTCCCATTCATTTTACCTCTCTTTTATAATAATTCTGCCTTAATTTTTAAAGCTGTGTATCGGTGCCGGGATTCTTCCCTTTCTCCCGATGAATGCGCTGCAGTCGAATTCATTTACAGGCATGATCGGGGCATAGCCAAGCAATCCGCCAAACTCTGCCGTATCGCCTACGTCCTTTCCAATAACCGGAATGAGGCGCACCGCCGTTGTCTTTTGGTTGACCATACCGATCGCCATCTCATCCGCGATGATCCCGGAGATTGTAGAAGGCTTGGTTTTCCCCGGTATGGCAATCATGTCAAGTCCCACAGAACATACACAAGTCATTGCCTCTAATTTTTCCAGCGTAAGAGAACCTGCATTTACCGCATCGATCATCCCCTGATCCTCGCTGACCGGAATAAATGCTCCGCTCAAACCTCCAACATAAGAGGAGGCCATAACACCGCCCTTTTTCACCTGATCATTAAGCATGGCTAGGGCTGCCGTTGTTCCCGGCGCTCCAACCCTCTCAAGACCAATCTCCTCTAAAATCTCCGCGACGCTGTCACCGACTGCCGGTGTAGGAGCAAGGGACAAATCTACGATACCAAAAGGTATCCCCAGACGCTTTGACGCTTCCCCGGCCACAAGCTGTCCAACTCTTGTCACTTTAAATGCTGTCTTTTTTATAGTCTCACACAGCTTTTCAAATCCCTGTCCGCGGACCTGTTCCAATGCGTGCTTTACCACTCCTGGTCCGCTGACACCTACATTTATCACCGCCTCGCCCTCTGTGACACCAAGAAAGGCTCCCGCCATAAAAGGATTGTCATCCGGCGCATTGCAGAACACTACAAGTTTCGCGCAGCCGATGGAATCGCTGTCTTTCGTCTCCTCGGCAGTCTCTTTCACTACTTCGCCGCACAGCCGGACCGCATCCATATTGATCCCGGTTCTGGTAGATCCCACATTGACAGAGCTGCATACACGCTCTGTAGCGGCAAGTGCTTTTGGGATCGAGCGGATCAGCATCTCATCGCTTTTCGTCATTGCCTTAGATACCAGAGCGGAATATCCGCCGATAAAATTCACTCCCACCTTCTTCGCCGCCCGGTCAAGGGTCTGCGCGATCGAAACATAATCCTCAGGACATGTACACGCCGCGCCGCCGATCAGGCCGACAGGGGTAATGGAAATACGCTTATTTACGATTGGAATCCCAAATTCCAGCTCAATCTTCTCCCCTGTCTCTACTAAATTCTCAGCAAGCTTCGTTATCTTATCATATATTTTTTCATTCAGTTTTTCTAAATCAGAATCAATACAATCCAGAAGGCTTATCCCAAGCGTAATGGTGCGCACATCAAGATTCTCCTCACTTATCATCTGCTGTGTTTCTATCACTTCAAATTGGTTGATCATAGATACCCTGCCTCTCTTATGCTTTATAATCTGTGCATCTTCTCAAAGATCTCTTCTCTCTGGCACTGAATATTTACTCCGATAGACTCACCGATCTTTGCAAGATCACCTGCAACAACCGCAATCTCTTTTGTCGACTTTGTCGTATCCACGATCGCCATCATATTAAAGTACCCGTCCACGATCGTCTGCGATATATCCAGAATATTGATATTCGCCTCCGCAAGATAGACGCATACCTTCGCTATGATTCCAACCCTGTCTTTACCTACTACTGTAATGATACATTTTTTCATATTCATCCTCCTTGTTTCATAACGTAATAATGTCCGAAACTGTATCTCTTTTCGCAACAATAATAGGAATATCCTCTCCTCTGTAGGGATTATCCCCCAGACTGACTTCCAGCTTCACCGTCTCATAAGCAAGCTCCGGGTAATTATTCTCCTTGCTCAGATGCCCCAACACCACGGCTTTTAATCCATCATGAAGTATATCACAAAGAAGCCTTCCTGACAATTCATTTGACAAGTGTCCCATAGCCCCCATCACCCGCTGCTTGAGCGGATAGGGATAAGGTCCCACTTCCAGCATATGGATATCATGGTTGGCTTCCAGTACAACAGCGTTCAGATTCTTAAGATTTTCAATAATATACGAATCATAAGTTCCAAGGTCTGTCGCTACCGCAACAGACTTTTCCCCGCTCATGATCCGGTAACCCGACGGTTCCCTCGCATCATGAGAGATGGCAAAGGGAGTGATATTGAGACCTCCTATCTGAAACTCTTCATCTATATTGATTTCATGAAGAATCCCCTCAGGAAGTTTCCCGAGGGAATTGCATTTTTTAATTCCTTGTATCGTTCCTTTTGTCGCAAATACAGGTACTCCATACCGACGTCCAAACACCCCAAGCCCCTGGATATGGTCGATATGTTCATGGGTGATCAGTATCCCTTTAAGCTCCTCTCCTTTAACATCCAGCTCTAAAAGTCCTTGTTCCACCCTTTTTTTACTGATCCCGGTGTCCACAAGCAGGTGTGTGCTCCCATCCCCTACATAGATACAATTCCCGCTGCTCCCGCTTGCTATACTGCATAATCTCATATATGTAACCCTGCCTGTCTATATATCTTTAATGATGTGATCAAGCTGCATCATTGTCTCTGCAAAAACACCGCTGTTATCGATCACCCTGTCACAATATCTTAAAAACTCATCCTTCGGAAGCTGTGCCGCTATAATTTCATCCACCTTTTTCGCATCATACCCTCTGGAAAAGACCAGACGTTTTTTCCGGATATCATCTTTCACATATATATACCACAGCTCGTCACAGATCGCGTCATAATTATCTTCGATCAGAAGCGCCGACTCGATAATGAAAAGATTCGTATGCCTGCGTTCCTCCTGGGCAATCTTTTTACGGACCTCTTCCTTAACTGCCGGATGGACAATAGAATTTAATACCTCCCGCTCCTTCTGGTCATTAAAAACAATATCAGCCAGAAGGCTCCGGTTCAGCTCACCCTTCTCGTCCAGGATCTCTTCCCCAAAATGTCCCGCGATCGCCTCAAAGCAGATACCGCCCTTTTTCTGAAGCTTCTTTGCCACCTTATCTGTCTGACAGATAGTTGCTCCGTATTTGTTATTCAGATACTCAAGAATCTGTGTCTTTCCTGCCCCTACTCCTCCGGTAATTCCAATAATCTTCATCTTACTCCTCCTAACATAACATCCGTTTCATCCATTCGTATATCCAGCTATTTCGCTTCATACCAGTTTGTACCCGTATGCATGTCGATCTCAAGGGGCACATCAAGCTTAGCCGCCTGCTCCATCTCTTCCTTCAGTATCTTTTTAACTGTCAAAAGTTCCGGCTCCCATGCTTCTATAAGAAGCTCGTCATGAACCTGTAACACCAGCCTTGATCTTAATCCTTCTTCCTTAAAACGCCGCTCCACACCGATCATGGCAATCTTCATAATATCTGCCGCCGCTCCCTGAATAGGAGAATTCATCGCCACTCTCTCCCCAAAGGAACGCTGCATGAAATTACTTGATGACAGTTCCGGCACCGGACGGCGCCTCCCAAACATAGTCACCGCATAACCTTTTTCTTTCGCGTTTTTCACCGACTCGTCAAGAAATACTTTGATCCCCGGATAAGTCTGGAAATAATCCTCAATATACTGGGCTGCTTCTTTTTTGGAAATGCTCAGATCCCGGCTCAGTCCAAAGGAGCTGATCCCATATACGATCCCAAAATTAACCGCCTTTGCATTACGTCTCTGAAGATCTGTCACCTCGTCAAACGGAGTATGGAATACCTGAGACGCCGTGATCCTGTGGATATCCGCCTCTTCCTTATAAGCCTGTATGAGCTTTTCATCTCCCGAGCAATGGGCAAGCACCCGCAGCTCAATCTGAGAATAATCCGCATCCACAAACACATACCCATCCTCCGGCACAAACACCTTCCGGATCAGCCTGCCAAGCTCCATCCGGATCGGAATATTCTGCAGATTAGGCTCCGTACTGCTTATTCTTCCCGTAGCCGTAATCGTCTGGTTAAATTTTCCATGGATCCTGCCATCCTCTCCGATAAATACGGCAAGCCCGTCTGCGTAAGTGGATTTCAGCTTTGTAAGCTGGCGGTATTCTAATATCTTATCTACGATCGGATGATCCGGCGCCAGCTTTTCGAGCACATCGGCCGCAGTTGAATACCCTGTCTTCGTCTTCTTACCGCCCTTGATCCCCATCTTTTCAAACAAGATCACTCCTAACTGTTTCGGAGAATTGATATTGAAACTCTCGCCCGCGTCTTCGCAGATTTCCTTCTCAAGTCCGGTTATCTTTTTGTAAAGCTGATCCCCGTATACTTTCAGTGCCTTCGCTTCTGCCTTAACACCATTTTGCTCCATCTCATAAAGAGTGAACACCAATGGCATCTCAATCTCAAAAAACAGCTTATCCATCCCTGCTAAAGAAAGCTCTTTCTCAAGACTTTCTGCCGCGGCAAATACAGTATACGCTTCATAACACACCTTTACATTCTGTTCTGCTTTTTCTTCTATTATGATATCAAGCTGCTCTCTGGCCACATCTTCGTACGTATAACCATTGTTCAGCGGATTCAGAAGATAGGCCGCCACCATAACATCAAAACAATGTTCTCTTTTATTTATCTTCAAATACTCCAATGATGCCTTTAAGTCAAATATCGCGAACCTGTCCGCACTGTCACAAACTGATGACAGTTCATTAACAAGCCAGTCCCTTTCTATACCGTCTGTGCAGCGGATACAGTAAATATCCTCTTTTGAAAAGCAAAGACCAATCCCTGCGATCTTCGCACTGTCCGCAAACAGCGGAAGAACATTTTCCATATCTTTAAAGATCACTGCTCCGACTGTATCTTCCTTTTTCGCACGTTCAAAAACCGCTGCCGCTTCCTTCTTTTCTGTAATGACCCGGAAGGAATCTTCTACCGAATTAGACGGCGCTGTCACTTCAAAGCGCCCGAGAAAATTCTTAAACTGCAGCCGCTGAAAATAAACATACGCCTCTTCTGTATAGATATCCCCAAGCTTTGCATCCGAAAAATCATACGCAAAATCCGCATCGCACTTGATAGCTGCCAGTTCCTTACTCATCACCGCCATATCCCAGTGCTCCTTGAGCGCCTTAGACGCTCTTGCAGGTTTGAGTTCGTCCACATGTTCATAGGCATTTTCAATAGAATGATACTCTGTAATGATCTTTGTCGCGGTCTTTTCCCCGATACTTGCAACTCCCGGGATATTGTCAGCGGTATCCCCCATCAGCGCTTTAAGGTCTATAAATTCATGGGGTGTAACCTGATACCGCTCTTTCACATCCGAAGCATAGTAATCCTCTACCTCTGTCCGTCCCTGCTTTGTCTTTGGGATCCGTATCTTCACATGCTGCGTTGCAAGCTGCAGAAGATCCCTGTCTCCGGAAATCACCGATACTTCCATCCCTCTCTCCTCACTGCGCTTAGAAAGAGTTCCCAAAAGATCATCCGCTTCAAGCCCTGCCTGCTCAATCGTCTTAATACCCATTGCCGACAAAACTTCCTTAATAAGAGGCACCTGCTCTTTTAACTCTTCTGCCATGGGCTTTCTTGTACCTTTATATTCTTTATACATCTCATGACGGAAAGTGGGCGCATGAACATCAAAAGCAACCGTAAGATACTCCGGCTTCTCTTCCTCTAAAATCTTAAACATGATATTCAAAAAACCATAGACGGCATTCGTGTGCAGCCCTTCGGAATTCGTCAGATCCGGCAGTCCATAAAATGCCCGGTTCAGTATACTGTGTCCGTCAATCAAAACAATCTTTTCACTCATATAGTCACTCCAAACTAAAAATCACTTTTTACTATACACCAAAATCAAACATTTTAAAAGATATTCCGCTATATTTCCAAATAAAACAAATAAATTAAAACATCACAGCATTCCTTCTGCCTGTAAAAATCCATACAGATATTGCGCTTTGGACGCAGTCAGAGTATGATATAAAAAACGGATCATATAAGGAGCATCCCTATGAAAACACGTAGTAAAATGTTATTTAAAAAAATCATCTGCCTGTTATTAACACTGTCTTTCATCATTGCCGTACCGGCAGAGAACCTTTGCGCTGCGCCTTCTAAAAAATCCAACGCAAAAGTGTCCCAGACACCCCTGAAAAAACACGGACGACTTAAAGTAAAAAAGACCTCTCTCGTTAACAGCAAAGGTAAAGCCGTTACACTCAAAGGAGTCAGCACTCACGGTATCAACTGGTTCCCCCAATATGTGAATCCAAAGACTCTGAAAACCCTTCGGGACAACTGGGGCGTAAACTGCATCCGTCTTGCCATGTACACAGAAGAATACAACGGCTACTGCTCCGGCGGCAGCAAAAAAGAACTAAAGGCCCTGATAAATAAAGGCGTAAAATATGCCACGGATCTTGGCATGTATGTTATCATCGACTGGCATATCCTAAGCGACGGCAATCCTAAGAAAAACAAAAAACAGGCCCTCTCCTTTTTTAAAGAGATGGCAAAAAAATATAAAAAACATAAAAATGTCCTGTATGAGATCTGCAACGAACCAAACGGCAATGTTCAGTGGAAAGATATCAAAACCTACGCAAAATCAGTGATCAAAGCCATCCGTACATATGACAAAAAGAATATTATCCTCATCGGGACTCCTACATGGTCCCAGGATGTAGACATTGCCGCAAAAGATCCCGTCAAAGGATACTCTAACCTGATGTATACTTTCCATTTCTACGCGGCGACCCACAAAGCCTCCTACCGCTCAAAAGTTGAAAGGGCAATAAAGAAAGGACTTCCTGTATTCGTCAGTGAGTTCGGTATCAGTGAAAGCTCCGGTAACGGCAAGATCAATAAAAGAGAGGCGGACAAATGGATAAAGTTTTTAAAGAAAAAAAAGATCAGTTATGTCTGCTGGAATCTTTCCAATAAAAATGAAAGCTGCGCTCTCCTTAAAAGTTCTTGTAAAAAGACAAGTGGATTTAAATCATCAGATTTATCTGCGGCAGGAAAATGGTTTAAAAAACTATGATCTGCTTTCAAAAAAATGTTGTAATTTGGAAAGTATTGTGTTACAATGATTATCGGCTTGGGAAATCAGGCTGAGCGGATGTGGCGGAATGGCAGACGCACAAGACTCAAAATCTTGCGGGGGCAACCTCGTGTGGGTTCAAGTCCCACCATCCGCATTGAACTTATTTTATAAACCATCGAAAAACAAAAGATTTTCGATGGTTTTTTCTTTGCAATCAGTACAAATGGGGCAGAAAGTGTTTGGCTACCTTCCCCTTTACTTTTTACAAAGAAACCTTTACTTTTCAGATTTTTAGGGTATAATAAGTAAAGAAAGAAGGTGAACACTATGATTTCATATTCCGGTCTACTGCAAAAACTGAATGAAAAAGGTCTGACGAAAACTGCACTGGCCAAGGAACTTGGTATTTCCTCCCGCACCGTAGCAAAAATCGGACGGGGAGAGAAAATCGCCAATCATGTTCTTGTAAAAATAGCTGTTTTTTTCGGTTGTTCCACAGATGAACTATGCCAGACTATTTCAGATAACATTTTACTTCAAACGCTCAGAGAAGAGAAAAACATCCGTATGCCTGGAGGTCTGTACCATGAACTTCAAGTACGGATGACCTATAACTCCAATCACATAGAGGGCAGCAAACTCAGTGAGGATCAGACCAGGCTGATTTTTGAAACAAATACAATAGATATCAAAGAAGGCATCCCTGTTGATGATATTATCGAAACTGTCAATCATTTTCGTGCCATTGACTTTTGTATCGATATGGCGGAAGAACAGCTTACTGAGGATATCATTAAAGAACTGCACCGCATTTTGAAGCAAAGCACAAAGGATTCCTCGCTTGCATGGTTTGCCGTTGGAGATTACAAGAAAAAAGCCAATATGGTCGGCGGCCTTGAAACTGCAAAGCCGAAAGAAGTTGCTCCACGCATGAAGGTTCTCCTTTCCGAATATGAAGCCAAAACTGCTGTCACCATCGACGACATCATTCACTTCCATTACGCATTTGAATGCATTCATCCATTCCAGGATGGCAACGGCAGAGTCGGCAGGTTGATAGCATTAAAAGAATGCCTGCGTTTCGGGCTTATTCCGTTTATCATTGAGGATACCAAAAAAATATATTATTACCGGGGACTATCTGAATGGGAATGTGAGAAAGGCTATCTGACAGACACCTGTCTGGATGGACAAGATACCTTCAGAAAACTGATGTCCATGTTCGATATCCAGTCATAAATCCTCTATTAAAAATTCCCTGATGTTAGAATCTTCTCCCATCCTTTGTCCCATACATATTTTTTCCCCACCTGCACATCCTATCCTTGAAAGGGGTGTATGCACATGAAAGAGAAATCTTCATTTACAACTGAAAAGCCAATTGATTATACGGAATCCAAAGACGCTTATGAGGGCAGACGCGAAACAGCATGCTATCAGAATAATACGTCACTCCCGCCTGCAAAGCATCCGGATCATAACAAGACTGATGGGGAATAGAGGGCTTAATGCTCTCCATGCTGATATTTAAGAAGGAAACTAACCTGCAGCCAGCAAAAAAAAGCCCCTGCGCCAGCAAAACCACCGAAACCTTTGATTTTCGGTGGTTTTTTCTTGCTTCCTTAAGAAGATCCTTTTATCATTTTTGATTTCTTCTTCCATGTTTAATGATCCAATCTTGTGCTTTGCTTCGTCCTCTTTTCTCCCATTGTGAGATAATAAAATCTGCTTTTTTTGGATCATCTTTATACAAGTCGTTGAGATTATTCCCTACACTTTTTTGAACGAATTTTTCCGGGTCATCTTTCAAGTTTGTAAGTATAATAGTATACCTTTCAAACTCATCCAACGCAACAAATAATTTTTTTGACCAGGGCAGCCGTATCCTAACGCCTTCGCTTGCAAGTCTCCTGACATGGACATTCTTATCGGCCGTCCATTTTATCAACTCGTCCATTACTTCTTTGGGATGTTCTTGCAGCAAAGGGCGGATAGCAAACTCCCCGGTAAATCTTTTCGTTAATTCTTTCAAAAATGCAAGAGACAAGAGCCAATTTTCATTTCCACATCGTTCAACATATCTGCCAACGGGCCATAACCACCACCCCAAATTAAACATTCCTTCGGGCTGTGTTAATTCTGGTCCCAGCATATTGAAAAATGCCCGGACATTTTTTGAATAATCGCTGGTCATGCTTTCCTGCATAGCATCCACAATAAAGTCAAGCCTTGCAAATAATTCCTTATCATCCAGCCTGCTAGCCAGGGATTGACAAAAGTTTTTTTCATCAAAGTCTGGCATCACTGAGTGTATTTTTTTGGAAATGCTAAAAATGTAATCATCATTGTAATAATCCTTGTGTTTCATACTTGTCTGCTCCCTGCACAATGAATAGGATCATATTCCATAAAAAACAAAACTGTACCAGTCAATGATCCAAGATTTGATATCCTGACTAACGGAATACAATCTCTCCCGTTTCTTCATCCATACTGTCTACAATGGCCAGTGATTCCAGATGTATTCCCTTTGAGCGGATCACGTTTCCGCCTACCTGAAATCCCTTTTCGATAACAATTCCCGCCCCCACAAACTCCGCGCCGGAAAGCTTCACTAACTCGGCAAGTCCTTCAAGCGCTTTGCCGTTCGCGAGGAAATCATCAATGATAAGCACCTTATCACCCTTTCCTAAGAATTCCTTAGCGACAATGATATCGTAGATCCTCCCATGGGTAAAGGATTCTACCTTTGTCGTATACACATCTCCGGCAATATTCTTCGTCTGTGTTTTCTTCGCGAAAACAACCGGCACATGAAACACCTCCGCTACCACGCAGGCGATCCCGATGCCAGAAGCTTCGATCGTTAAGATCTTATTGATCTCTTCTTCTGCAAACCGCCGTTTGAATTCCTCACCGATCTTGTGAAATAGTTCCACATCCATCTGATGGTTCAGGAAGCTGTCCACCTTTAATACATTGCCCTCTTTGATCTTTCCGTCTTTTCGTATCCTCTCCTTCAAAAGCTCCATCCTTCGTACCTCCCATGACCGTTTATCGTCCCTAATGATCCGCAGAGGATCATCTGAAAATCATATTAAAGATATTGTACTGGCTTTTAACTGTAAATGCAAGTTTTATGATGATCCGCTGATAATCTTAAAGTTCTTCTTAAAACTCCTTAAATCTTTAAGGCACATCAATATCTTTAAGCTCCCGCATATCCTCTATCTCAAAATAACACACGTCCTCCGGATATGCTCTCAATATCTTCCTGCCTCCCTCATCGCCAGAAAGCCCAAGCAGCTTAGGATAATACTCTCTTGAAAACCACGTGGGACTGCCTGCAATGTTTTGGCAGCATACGCTTCCAAGTTTCGCGCTTTGCTTCTCCATTTCTATAAGAAAGCGCTTTATGCTCTCCTCTCTCAGATAAGGCTGGTCTGCCACAAAAAACGCGCATGCATCTGTCACTTGGCCTAACGCTTTGATTCCTTCCCGGATCGAATAGGCAGCGCCTTTTTTGCTGTCCGGTGAAAATACTGCCTGCACCCTGCTGCCTTCTTTTTCCATTGAACGCACTTGCTCATAAATCTCATCATACTGGGTCACCACGGCAATCCTCCAGTCCGGACAGCCTTCACACAGATGAACAAGCTTTAAGAAGAGATGTTCATACATCGGCCTGCCGTCCCATTCATATAAAAGCTTATTTGTACCAAATCGGCGGCTGTTTCCAGCCGCCAGATATATCATTCCGACCCTCATTGCTTTACGATCCCCATGGCTATCTTCTCGCTCGTTATAGGAAGTTCTTTAAACCAGATGCCAGTCGCATTGGCGAT
Organism: uncultured Dorea sp.; assembly: GCA_910584615.1. Lineage (GTDB taxonomy): Bacteria > Bacillota > Clostridia > Lachnospirales > Lachnospiraceae > MD308. The sequence goes on along the minus strand of CAJUAM010000004.1, from coordinate 98,232 downwards.
AGCATGGGCAATGGCCGGTGCCGGAGTATTGATCACGATCTCTCCGATGGACTTCGCGCCGAAAGGCCCTGACGGCTCATAGCTGCTCTCGAACTCTACATGTATTTTACCCATATCAAGCCGTGTTGGTATTTTATACTGCATGAGAGAATTGTTGAGAAGCGTCCCGTCCTTTGTATACTGGATATTCTCATAGAGTGTCATACCGATCCCCTGTACGATACCTCCCTCTGTCTGCACTCTGGCAAGATTGGGATTGATGACTGTCCCGCAGTCTACAACTGCCACATAATCGATGATCTCTACATGTCCCGTCTCTTTATCAAGCTCTATCTCTGCCATACCGGTCATAAAAGGCGGCGGTGACACAGGTGAAGAATGGCTCTCTGTCGCCTGCAGCGCCACGGTATTTCCGCACATAGAAGATGTTCCGATCTCTTCTAGTGTCACGGTCTTTCCATTTTTAATATTCCCTGCCTTATGTCCGTCAAACTCCAGATCCTCTCTGTCACAAGATAATATCTGACAGGCTCTTTCCTGAATCTGCTCCATAAGCTTTCCGCATGCTTTTTCCACCGCGCCTCCGGTTACATAAGTGGTGCTTGACGCATAGGAGCCGGAATCATAAGGAGAAGTATCGGTATCCGCACCCGAAACAATGATATTGTCCAAAGAACAGTCCATACATTCCGCCGCCATCTGCGCAAGGATCGTATCACATCCGGTTCCCATGTCCGCCGCGGCGATAGACAATGTATAGATGCCGTCCTCGTTAAGCTTTATTGTCGCCGAACCTACATCCACCCCAGAGATACCAGAACCCTGCATTGCCATCGCAACGCCTACGCTGCGGACTTTTCCATTTCCTATATCTTTACAAGGATACTTTTCATCCCAGCCTATCATTTCTTTCGCACGTTTAATACACCGGTCAAGAGCACAGCTTGTATTTATCTCTCCATAGTAAGCCGGCATTGCCTGTCCCTGACGCACCATATTTTTAAGCCGCAAACTGACCGGATCTATGGAAAGCTTCTCTGCCAGCTCATTGACCGCCAATTCTACCGCGAAAATCCCCTGAGTCGCACCGTATCCCCGATAAGCGCCTGCCGACATTACATTCGTATATACTACGTCATACGCAAAACGATACGCTTTCAGGAAACCATAAAGGGGTATGGATTTATGCCCGGAAAGCCCAACTGTTGTCGGGCCATGCTCCCCGTACGCGCCTGTATTTGACAAAGTATATACATCTATGACACGGATCGTTCCGTCATGATCTGCGCCTACCTTCACTGACACCTCCATCTCATGCCGCGGAGAGGAAGCTGTCTGGGATTCTGCTCTTGTAAATATCATCTTCGACGGCTTTTTCGTCATCCATGTCACAAATGCCGGAAATACCTCTGAGACTACCGACTGCTTCGCGCCGAATCCGCCGCCGATCCTCGGCTTTGTCACACGGATCTTCGACTTAGGGATTCCAAGAGCGTTGGATAAGATCCTTCTTACATGGAATACGATCTGCGTGGAACTTACTACATTGAGCCTTCCATAAGTATCTATACAGCAGAACGTACAGAAAGTCTCCATCATGGCCTGCTGAGCTGCCTTAACATGATAAGAGCCTTCCACTACCACGTCGCAGTCTGAAAGCTCTGCCTCCACTTGGCCGTCCTCCTCCCTGCCGCTGGCACATAGATTTCTTTTATTATCTGCTCCCACCGTGCAGAGAGCTTTCCAGTCCTCCTCTGGATGTACTAACAGTTCATTGTCCTTTGCCTTTCGAAAATCCAAAAGAGCAGGCAGCACTTCATATTCTGTCTTAAGAAGCGCCAGCGCTTTGTCTACGCAGTTCTCATCTACGCCAGCCACGATCGCCACCGGATCTCCCACGTAACGCACATGCCTGTCTAAAATATAGCGGTCATAAGGGCTTGGCTCCGGATAAGTCTGTCCCGCCATCGTAAATCTCTCCTTCGGTACATCTTCCCACGTATAGACTGCTTCGATCCCGGGAACCTTTATCGCATGTTCTTTCAAAACAGATTTTACGATTGCATTCGCATGGGAGCTTCTTAATACTTTTACGACCAGACAGTCCTTTGGCGCAATGTCATCTGTATAGACCGGCTGTCCGGTGACCAATGCCATCGCATCTTTTTTTATAACCGGTTGTCCCACTGTCTTTAACCTCTTCATAGCCCGCCGCCCCCTCTTCTCTTTTCAAGAAATGCTAAGACTCCCCGAAGCTGCCCTTCATATCCGGAACATCTGCAGAGATTCCCTGCCAGATATTCCTTTATCTCTTCTTCTGTAGGCCATGGATTTTCCCGAAACAAAGCAATCGTATTCATGATCATACCCGGATTGCAGAACCCGCACTGCTCTGCACCCTGAGAAGCGATAAATGTCCCGAACTCCTCTGCTTCTTCCTGCAGTCCTTCCAAAGTCTCTATACGCGTCCCATCTGCCCGCGCTGCAAGCACAGAGCAGGAAAGCACCGGCCTGTCATCCATAAACACCGTACACAGCCCGCAGTTTGACGTCTCACACCCGCGTTTCACACTGTAACATCCATGCCTCCGCACCCAGTCGATCAAAAGTAATTCCGGCGGGATATCTTCTGTTAATTTTTTCCCATTCAGTGTAATACTAATCTGCATCCTGACACCCCCTTTCCAGAGACGACTTTCTCTCATTCAATGCCAGCAGTCCCCGCCGGATCAAAACTTCCGCCAGATGGCTTCTGTAGGCAGCACTGGCCCGCATATTACTTCCCACAGGGATGCCTGACGCCAGTTCTTTTGCGTATTTTTCAATCTCTTCCAGGCTTCCTGTCATCTCCCGGCCGCATATTTTTCCCACTGTCACGATTATTGCCCTTTGAGGACGTGCGCCCGCAGCGATTTTTATCCCGTTTTCTCCTGAAGAAACTGCAATGGTAAGCACCGGAAGATCCGTCTTCGTATTTCTGTGACTTAAATATATACGCTCTCCTTTACTTTTCTTTACAATAACCCGCACAAGGATATCACGATCCGGCTTCCACTCTGCAAACTCCTCAAGAGATACCCTGCCCCCTTTATACAGTTCTACCTCTGTATCCAGGACCAAAAATGCAGTCAGTACATCAGAAAATCCGAATCTTCCGAACAGGCTTCCCCCGATAGTAGCCAGATTGCGAAACTGCACCCCTACAATATCCTTCACACTCTCCCTGATAAATCCGCCGCTCCAATCTGAAAGTCCTCCATGGCACTCTAACTGTCTCAACGTCACCATACAGCCAATGATAAATTCATCCTTTGTCTCTTCAATCGTATCCAGTCCAAGCTCCGACAGATCAATGGCCGTATGAATCTTTTCTTTTCCCATCTTCATCCAGAGCATCCCGCCGATAATGCGGTTGGTCCTCTTCTGGTTCAGCTCATAAGCCTGCTCAAGACTTGAAACTTTTACATATTCTTTTATTGTCATCATCCTTTGTTTCACCTTTCAAACAACAGCAATCCCGTCTTCTTTGCACTTTATTTTAACATCCGTACAAGGAAAAACAACCTGTCCTCCACTCCTGCCGCTCATAGATATCATTGCATTGCTAAAATCCATATCCTATTCTCTTACCCTGAAAGTGTTAAGAGAATTGTCTTTATTCCCGGCATTTACAGCATATCTTAGATCTGCGACAGCATATCCGGAAAATACCTCCAAAAGTTCTACAATATTCATCACTTTTAGACATTTTATGTGTCTATATAAAAGAAAAAATAAAGTAAAGGATAAAACAGACAATGAATCTTGTGAATGAAATTGAAACTAAAGCTATCAAAAAAGACGTTCTTGCATTCCTCGAAACTTACGGATTCAAGGGGTTACAACAGGCAATGGATTCCTATATCAACATGCAGCAGGTGTACATCTGCAAAACAAGAGCTTCTTCCTCCAAAATATACATACGTGATATTAATTACATAGAAGTCCGCAAACATCTGATCACAATCCACACTGTACATGGAAACTATCAGAAATACGGCTCTCTTAACAACGAACTGACAACTTTATCCAAATATGGATTTGTCAAATGTTCGCAAAACTGTATTGTACCATTAACAAAGATACAGACCGTAACCTATGATGATGTCATCCTGTCAGACGGCACAAAGATAGGTTTAAGCAAACGTTATGCTTCCAAAGTACTGTTGGAATTCAAATTCTTAAAATAAAAGTTCATCTAAAGAACACCGGACATCCTAAATACGGACATCCGGCGTTTCTTTCTTTTCTTTTAAATTGTAAACAGAGAGGTATCTACTGTCTGAAGGTCACTTTCAGTTATATTCCATACTCCGTCCGAATTTTTCGTAACATGTACGGTGATTGTCTTTGGCTCACCATAAGTAACTTTTGCAAGCTTTTCTGTCAACAGCTCATGCACCAGATCAATCGCAAGCTGGTTTATTTTGTCTTCAGAAAGCTGCTCATCTGATTTTGTAGCTTTTTCCTGCATCTTTGCTACAAGCTCATCCTGCATTCCGCTGAAGATCTCCATTGGTTCAGCCGTCACTTCTACTTCAAAACCACCGTCTGCTTCCTTTACATCGCCAACCGTATATTTCGCTTTTGAGGAAATCTCTTTCAGCAGTTCGCGGTACTTATCCATCGTCTCCTCAGTCGCGCCCAGCGCATCAAATCCAAGAGAGTTGATGGTCTTGTTAATATTATCGTCAAAAAGCTTCTGTGCTTCTTCTTCCGTAGAGTCTGTAATCTTTGCGTACTCACCAAATTCGGCTTTATAGCTTGCATCCAGTGTCGCCTGCACATACGCTTTTGCATCATCCGGCTTCATACCGCAGCCCGTAAGCATTCCCAGAACCATCATAACTACCATTACTAACGAGACTTTCCTTTTTAGCATTGTTTTCATAACAATTCCTCCTAATATGTATATTTGACTTTCTTATTTTATCAGCTTTTTGCCGATTTGAAAACAGTCAAATGTTACAAAATAATCCGACGGTGTTTCGGCTCTTCTTACAAGCTGAATGCTTCCATCCTCCCTGAGCAGGATCTCCGCGGATTTCAACTTTCCATTATAATTATATCCCATAGCAAAGCCGTGGGCGCCTGTATCATGGATCACCAGCAGATCACCGGTTTCAATCTCCGGCAGCATACGGTCAATGGCAAATTTATCATTATTTTCGCAGAGAGAACCTGTGATATCGTATTTATGGTCACAGGGTGATTCCTCCTTCCCCATAACCGTGATATGATGATATGCTCCATACATGGCAGGACGCATCAGATTCACCGCACAGGCATCCACCCCGATATACTCTTTGTGTGTATGCTTCTCATGGATCGCTTTCGTGACAAGACAGCCGTACGGCCCCATCATAAAACGGCCAAGCTCGGTAAAGATCGCTATATCTCCCATTCCTGCCGGCACAAGGACTTCTTCATATACCCTGCGGACACCGTCGCCGATCGCGCGGATGTCATTTGGCTCCTGATCCGGATTGTAAGGGATTCCGATACCGCCGGAAAGATTGATGAACTTAATATGCACCCCTGTCTCCTTCTGAAGCTTCACCGCCACCTCAAAAAGAATCTTCGCAAGCATCGGATAGTACTCATTCGTTACGGTATTGCTGGCAAGAAACGCATGGATCCCGAACTCCCTGGCACCTTTTTCCTTCAGGATCTTAAATGCCTCAAAAAGCTGTTCTGTAGTCATGCCGTACTTGGAATCTCCCGGATTGTCCATGATATCATTGCTGATCTTAAATAACCCGCCCGGATTGTAGCGGCAGCTTATAGTCTCTGGTATATGCCCGATCGTCTTCTCAAGAAAGTCAATGTGGGTAATATCATCCAGATTGATAATAGCCCCCAGCCTATCCGCATACACAAACTCCTCTGCCGGAGTATCGTTGGATGAAAACATGATATCCTCTTTGCATGCTCCCACAGCTTCCGAAAGCATAAGCTCCGTATAGGAAGAACAGTCGCACCCGCAGCCATACTCCCTAAGGATATCAATAAGGAACGGATTCGGCGTTGCCTTCACCGCAAAATATTCTTTATAACCTTTATTCCACGCAAACGCTTCCTTAAGCGCTTCCATATTGCGCCGGATCCCTTTCTCGTCATAAAGATGGAAAGGTGTAGGATATTCCTTTATGATCTCTTCAAGCTTCTCTTTTGTTACAAATGGTACTTTTTTCATCTCCTAAAGTCTCCTCTTATATATTTTAGCCTTCGTACTGCCAATTCTCTCTTTCCTCCTGAATAGCCAGCAGCTTGATCTCATTTGCAAGCATCCTCTTATAAAGCTCCACAAAATTCTTCTGGCCGGAATAAAGGCAGGTGTTCATACTCCCCTCCCCGTACTCCCCGGTCATGACATATTTAGAATCTGTGATCACGCCGATTTCCATCTCCCGCGGACCGCCGATATAGATCTTGGCATTGATATACTGCACGGAATGATCCGTAATGATCACTACTTTCTTGCCTGCTCTTATCAAAAGTTCGATCTCATTTAACAAAAGCAGCAGATAATTTCTCGTACATGTGATATAGACTCTCTGCTCCACTCTGGATAAGAGATTGCGGACCATATCCATAATGTTCTTAGCTCCTTCGATCGTCACATAGCCTTCCACATGATCTTTCTCAGAAGGCTTATTGTTAGAAAGCCACGTCTTCGTCTCCTCAAGACGGCGGATACAGTTTTTACAGAACTCTTCTAAAGGTACCGGGATATACTTTTTCGTCGTCCCTTCCTCCACTAAGTAGACAGCGCCCTTTTCCGTCATACTGGCAAGAGAACCGTACGCGTTCGACCTTGATATTCCAAGAAGCTTCGCCACCTCATAGCCGCTGATCTTCCCTTCGCCGAGCAGGCACTCGTAGATCCCCGCTTCCTGACGAGTAAGGCCGAATTCCGTAAGCCTTGCAGTGAAACCATTATTTTCCATGTTCTTCCCTCTTTTGTCAGTTGAATCAAGAATTTTAGTAGTTCTTTTCAGGAACACTATACTGTAAAATTGCTTTTCTGTCAATATATATTTTCCTGAGATTCCGCAGTTTTATCTACTAATGGATAATTAATGATGAAAATAAATGCAGTTAAAAAAACTCTGATATTAATAAAATTACCTGCATGAGAACCGAAAAATCATTCTCACGCAGGTACCTTTTATTTTTAGAATTACTTTTAAATACAAATTTCCCAATACCTTTAATCTATGATCGCAATACGCATCATATTGCTTACGCCGGCCTGACGGCCTCCCACTACTGGTGATGGGATACCGGCTGTCAGGATAACGACATCTCCGGTCTCCGCAATCTGCTTTGCGCATACAAGCTCTACAGCACTGCTGCAGATATCTTCCGTAGTATGTACCTCGATGGATTTCATCGGACGCACTCCCCAGTAAATCTGCATTCTCCTCAAAGAAGCTGCATCCGGGCTGACACCGATGATCTCTGTCTGTGGTTTGAACTTTGATACTACCCTTGCCGTAGCGCCGGACATAGAAGGAGCGATAATGCATTTTGCCTTTAAGTTCATAGCCGTAGAAACTGTAGCGAATCCAAGGGCGCTTGACGCGCTCTTCATACGATGTGCCTCCGACTGGCGCAGCAATGTCTCATAGTCAAGATGCTCTTCTGTACTCTCAACAATATGTACCATCATCTGAAGTGTCTCTCTCGGATATTTTCCATTAGCTGTCTCTCCTGAAAGCATCACTGCGTCCGTCCCATCATAGACCGCATTGGCAACATCTGTAACCTCTGCCCTTGTAGGACGCGGATTACGGATCATGGAATCAAGCATCTGGGTTGCGGTGATAACCGGTTTAAAATTATCGTTGCACTTCTGGATCAATACCTTCTGGAGATAAGGAACTTCCTCTGCCGGAATCTCAACACCTAAGTCTCCTCTGGCAACCATGATCCCGTCCGCGCAGCGGATGATCTCATCAATATTCTGGATACCTTCCGCATTCTCAATCTTGGCAATGATCGGGATATAAGGAGCCTTAAGCTCTCTTAAATATGCCTTGATCTCTAAGATACACTCCGCATTACGCACAAAAGATGCAGCAATAAAGTCAATCTCCTGCTCTACACCGAATTTGATGTCTTCCCTGTCTTTTTCAGTAATCGCCGGAAGCCTTACTGGTACATTAGGTACATTGACACCCTTTCTCTCACCAAGCTCACCGCCGTTGGTAATCTTACATATGATCTCGTTTTCTGTCTTTTCTCTAACCTCCAGTCCGATCAGCCCGTCGTCAATCAAGATCGTACTCCCGATCTGGACATCATCGATCAGTCCTGCATAAGTAATGGAAACTTTCGTATGGTCTCCCTCTATCTCTTTTGTTGACAAGGTAAATGTTTCACCTGTCTCAATAGTCACTTTCTTTCCATCTTTCAAAACACCTGTACGTATCTCAGGTCCCTTCGTATCCAGAAGAATAGCGACCGGAACCTTTTCCTCATCACGCAGTCTTTTGATCATATCCATGCGCGCCTTCTGTTCCTCATGTGTTCCGTGTGAGAAATTGAATCTGGCAATATCCATACCGTCCTGAATCAGCTTTCTTACAATCTCCGGATCATTAGTTCCCGGTCCCATCGTACATACGATCTTTGTTTTTTTCATTTTCCCTGACCACACTCCTTCATTTATCCTGCAGGCCTCATACTTTGTATCTGCCGGCAGGCATTTTTAATTTCTTTTTTGATTATAAAAATGATGGGCCAAAGAGTTTTTGACCCTGATATCATATTAATATTTTACTTATAATCGACATTACTTGCAATCGTTTTTCCGAGACAGACTGCACAAAAAATTTTAAAAAAGATTGTGTGAGCTGCTTGCAGGGAGTCCCTTCACCTGTCACTTCACATGCGTATGGGTAAAAAGATGATCCTGACAATATTCATAATTGCCGTTGCACTTAGAACAATAACGAAATTCAAGTTCCGGGTCATCAAGCTCCGTACGTCCGCATACGGCACATCTGTGCTTCGCTCCGCCTGCATAGACATTAGTCTGGCGTTTTGCCTGTCTTACATTCTTCTTGAACTCATGCTTGCGCTTAATCTGCTGCGGCGAATAAGGCTTCATATTTCTGGAACCCAAGAAAAAGATAAGGAAATTCAGGATAGAAACAACTGCCGCTAAAGCATTCGCCTTAAAGGTGATCCCGTACACCGGATGGCCTCCGTATGTTGGAAGAAATGCCTGGATAACCGCCCACAAAAAATACAATCCGTCTAAAAGCGCCAGCCACTTTACTTTCACCGGGATGATCATATACAGATAAAACTGCATGTCAGGAAACAACGCCGCAAAGACAAAAAACAAAGACATATTAAGATAGTGCGTCCCCATCTGAAAAGACAATCCCGTAAGGCAATACACGAGGAGTGCCGCTATCACATGAAACAGCATACCCGAAAAAAAATACAGATTAAAGCGGAACGCCCCCCACGTCATCTCAAGCTGTCTGCCGATAAAGTAATATAAAGACAGCGCAAAGATAATCCATATAAGGCTGCTTGAGGGCGGATCAATGATAAAGGTAAAGATCCTCCAGATCTGTCCATGTAAGACCGCTTCTGCATCAAGACTCAAAAAACTGCTGTAGAAGTACGGGTTTATCAAATTCAGGACGAACCCTGCCCCATAAAGGATAATGATATATGTCATCAGGTTCGGTATCGCGTATCTGCCATATTTACGTTCAAGCTTACTAATCCAATCCATAAAAACTACTCCTTAAACTGCCAGAATTTAACTGTTCTTAAAAAAATACATTGTATTCATCTTACCCGTTTGACGGATATTTGTCAATTCTACCATGTAACTTTAATATGTTTTTTATATTCTTATCACATTTTATTCATTGTAAAGTCAAAATTTTTGTCGTATAATGTTACCGGCTGTAAAAGCAAAAACACATTTAATAAGAAAACACACATACAAACACACATACAATGATACCCAGAGGATATTTTTTAATACATGCTCTCTGGGCAGACGGACTGTATCCGTCGATGTATAGACAAAGGAGTGTTATATTTTATGGCAAAGAAAGAAAGTAATATACTAGGCATTGATATAGGATCTACCACTGTAAAGATCGCGATTTTAAATGAAAATAACGACGTTATCTTTTCCGATTATGAGCGTCATTTTGCCAATATACAAGAAACATTGTCCGACCTTTTAGGACGGGCGACCTACAAACTGGGAGCAATCTACGCATCACCGGTCATTACCGGTTCCGGCGGATTATCCCTCGCAAAGCATCTGGATGTGCCTTTTGTACAGGAAGTCATTGCTGTCTCTACAGCGCTGCAGGATTACGCGCCCCAGACAGATGTAGCGATTGAACTTGGCGGCGAAGATGCCAAGATCATCTACTTTGAAAGCGGCAATGTGGAACAGCGTATGAACGGTGTATGCGCCGGAGGTACCGGCTCTTTTATCGACCAGATGGCCTCTCTTTTACAGACCGATGCTTCCGGTCTGAATGAATACGCGAAAAATTTCCATGCGCTTTACTCTATCGCCGCAAGATGCGGTGTATTCGCGAAATCAGACATCCAGCCGCTTATCAATGAAGGCGCGTCAAAGGAAGACTTGGCTGCATCTATCTTTCAGGCGGTAGTAAACCAGACCATCAGCGGACTTGCCTGCGGAAAACCGATCCGCGGACATGTGGCGTTTCTCGGCGGTCCCTTACACTTCCTTTCAGAACTCAAGGAAGCGTTCATACGGACACTTAAGCTGGATGATGAGCACACGATCGCCCCTCATCATTCCCATCTGTTTGCCGCGATCGGCTCTGCTTTGAATTCTAAGAGAGATCTTCATGTATCTCTCAGGGAAATGCAGTGCCGCCTTGAAGGAAAGATCAAGATGGAATTTGAAGTTGACCGTATGGAACCTCTCTTTGAGACCGAAAAGGATTTCCATGCTTTCACGGCACGGCACAACAAGCATCAAGTTCCGGTAAAGGACTTAAAAAGCTACCGCGGAGCTGCGTTTCTTGGGATCGACGCCGGTTCCACAACAACAAAAGCTGCCCTGGTGGGTGATGACGGAACCCTTCTTTATTCTTTCTATCACAACAATGAAGGAGACCCGCTCGGCACTACCATAAGTGCCATCAAAGATATATACCGTGAGCTTCCGGAAGGTGTTGATATCGTCCACTCCTGCTCTACCGGATACGGGGAAGCTTTAGTTAAATCTGCTCTTCTTCTGGATGAAGGGGAAGTAGAGACTGTGGCCCATTACTATGCCGCCTCTTTCTTTGAGCCGGATGTTGACTGTATCCTCGATATCGGCGGTCAGGATATGAAGTGTATCAAGATCAAAAATCACACCGTAGACAGTGTTCAGCTCAATGAAGCCTGTTCCTCCGGCTGTGGTTCCTTTATCGAAACCTTCGCAAAATCTCTGAACTACTCCGTAGAGGATTTTGCGCATGAGGCGTTATTTGCCCACAATCCTATTGATCTTGGCACCCGCTGTACCGTTTTTATGAATTCCAAAGTAAAACAGGCGCAAAAAGAAGGGGCGGACGTTTCGGATATCTCTGCCGGACTGGCCTACTCTGTAATTAAAAACGCACTGTTTAAGGTCATCAAAGTTTCTGATGCCTCAGAACTTGGGGAACATATTGTGGTGCAGGGCGGCACCTTTTATAATAATGCCGTGCTGCGAAGCTTTGAAAAGATTGCAGGCTGTGAAGCGATCCGTCCGGATATCGCAGGCATCATGGGAGCCTTCGGCGCAGCTTTGATAGCAAGAGAACGTTTTTCGGGCTGCAAGGGTACAACTATGCTCTCTATTGAAGATATTGAAGCTCTGGAATATTCTACTACCATGACAAAATGCCGGGGCTGCACCAATACCTGCCGCCTCACGATCAACCATTTCAGCGGCGGACGTAAATTTATCACCGGAAACCGCTGTGAACGGGGTCTTGGAAAAGAGAAAAGCGCAAACAGGCTGCCGAATCTGTTCGAATATAAGCTGAACCGGTATTTCGGTTATCAGCCCCTTAAGGAGCAAGATGCAAAAAGGGGTGTGATCGGCATTCCTAGAGTCCTCAATATGTATGAGAATTACCCGTTCTGGTTCACATTTTTCAATACATTAGGATTCCGTGTCCTTCTCTCACCTGTTTCTACGAGAAAGATCTATGAGCTGGGCATTGAATCCATACCAAGCGAATCCGAATGTTACCCGGCAAAGCTTGCTCACGGTCATGTGCAGTGGCTGATCGACCAGGGAGTGAAAAGGATCTTTTACCCAAGCATTCCTTATGAGAGAAAAGAATTTGCCGATGCCAACAACTGTTACAACTGCCCGATCGTAACATCTTATCCTGAAAATATTAAGAATAATATCGATGCCATCATAAACGGTGAAGTTGATTTTATCCATCCATTCCTTTCTCTCCAGAGTGAGGATACTATTTCCTACCGTCTTGTAGAGGAGTTTTCAGGAAAGTTTGATATTGATAAAAATGAAATAAAAGCTGCCAGCCATGCAGCATGGACAGAGCTTTTCGCCTGCCGCAGGGATATGCAGAAAAAGGGCGAGGAAACTATAAAATATTTAGAAGAAACAGGAAACCGTGGCATCGTTCTCGCCGGACGGCCCTACCACATCGACCCAGAGGTCAACCACGGTCTGCCGGAGCTTATTAATTCCTACAATATCGCTGTACTGACAGAAGATTCCATCTCACACCTGCATCCGGTAGAACGGCCTATTAATGTGATGGATCAGTGGATGTATCACTCCCGTCTCTATGCGGCAGCAAACTATGTAAAGACTACAGAAAACCTTGATTTTATCCAGCTCAACTCCTTTGGATGCGGTCTGGATGCCGTTACTACCGATCAGACGGCTGATATTTTAAATGATTCCGATAAGATCTACACCTCCTTAAAGATCGACGAGGTAAATAATCTGGGAGCCGCAAGGATCCGTGTACGTTCGCTTCTTGCAGCCATCCGTGTACGGGAACAAAAGACGGAAGCCAGAAAGATACAGCCTTCCTCCATCAAAAAAACTGTCTTTACAAAAGAGATGCGGAAAGAATACACAATCCTTTGTCCCCAGATGTCTCCGATCCATTTTGAGCTTCTGGAATCTGCATTTAACGCCTCCGGCTATCACTTACAGGTGCTGTCAAATGACAATAAGCGTTCTGTTGACGTAGGACTAAAGTATGTGAATAACGATGCGTGCTATCCGTCTCTGATGGTAGTAGGACAGATCATGGATGCGATCCTCTCCGGCAAATATGATACAGATAAGATTGCTGTCATCATAAGTCAGACAGGAGGAGGCTGCCGGGCTTCAAATTACATAGGATTTATCCGCCGGGCGCTGAAAAAAGCCGGTTATTCCCATATTCCGGTGATTTCTGTCAATCTGAGCGGACTTGAGGAAAACCCAGGCTTTAAGCTGACTCCATTTCTCATCCTGCGTGGGCTATATGGCGTTGTATTCGGAGATATCTTTATGAAATGCGTATACCGGCTGCGTCCTTACGAAGCAGTCCCCGGTTCTGTCAATGCTATGCATGAAAAATGGAAAAAAGTATGCAAGAAATTTGTTTCCGAAGGATATCCTTCCAGACACAAATTCAAAAAGCTCTGCCGGGATATCATCGCAGACTTTGACAATATAGAACTTTTAGACATCAAAAAACCGCGGGTAGGTGTTGTAGGGGAGATCCTTGTAAAATTCCTCCCCGCTGCCAACAATTACCTTGTTGAGCTGCTGGAAAATGAAGGCGCTGAGGCAGTCGTCCCTGATCTTTTGGACTTCTTACTCTACACTTTCTACAACCAGAACTTTAAGACAGAAAAGCTCGGCTTCGCAAAATCAAAGGCCAGGATCGGAAACCTTGGGATCCGCCTGTTAGAGTGGCTTAGAAAGCCGGCCACAGAAGCATTTAAAAAAAGCCGGCATTTTGATCCTCCCTCAAGGATTGAAGATCTTGGCCGCATGGCCTCCGAAATCGTATCGCTCGGCAACCAGACCGGAGAAGGATGGTTTCTGACAGGAGAAATGCTGGAGCTGATACATAGCGGCGCGCCCAATATCGTGTGTACCCAGCCTTTTGCCTGTCTGCCAAACCATGTAGTAGGAAAAGGAGTCATCAAAGAACTTCGGAGACACTATCCGCAGTCAAACATTGTGGCGATCGACTTTGACCCCGGAGCCAGTGAAGTAAATCAGCTGAACCGGATCAAGCTTATGCTGTCCACAGCCCATAAAGCACAAAATTAACTACCCATATATTAACAGTAAGACAGCTTATGATCTTTAAAAACGGCGCAATCCATGTAAATATCAGGAAAGCGCCGTTTTCTCATCCTATCTCTACTGCTCTGAGTTTCCTCCTGCACTCTTTATGATCCGGACAGTATTTTTCTACTTCCTTCCAGAACGCAGGAGAATGATTCATGTGAATCCGGTGGGCCAGCTCATGCACTACTACATAATCCAAAAGTTTCTCAGGAAGATAGTAAAGCTGGTAATTAAAATTGAGATTCCCCTTCCCGCTGCAGCTCCCCCATCTGGTCTTCTGGCTGCGGATCGTGACCTTTCCATATGTAACTTCCATCAGGCCGCTAAAATACTGCACACGCTCTAAAAACTTCGCTTTTATCTTTTCCATATCCTCCGGCGTAAGTTCCCTGACAGGCAGCGCCGATGAAGTTTCACGGCTTTTTTGTCTGTCCTCTAGAAGCTTTTTCTTCTGAAAAACCCATTCTTTATGCCCGTCCAGAAATTTCTTAAGCTCCCTGTCGGAAAGCCGCGCTGGTATCCTTGCCAGCACACAGCCGTCTGGCCTGACTTCCAAGCCAATACTCTTTCTTTTAGAACGAATGATACTGATACTGATATCCAGCTCTCCATCTGATATTTTATATTCTGTTATCATACTCTCCATCCCCATCCAGCATTCTGATATACAGCGTAACTTTCCCGCCGTATCCTTCCTCTTGCGCATTTTCAACAGTCAGTTTCCCACCCTGTGCTACAGCGAATCCAGAAGCGATATATAAACCTATCCCTTTATGATCTTTGCAGTGGCGGCTTCTATCCCCCTGATAAAATTTCTCAGCGGCATGACACAGAGCTTCCTTCGTAAAACCAGGACCTTTGTCTTTAACCTCAGCAAACAGATATGTTCCATCCTCTGCTCTGATCCTTCCTATCAGAATATTGACACTTTCCTTTTTTGGTGTATAGGAAAGCCCGTTCATAACGATATTATCCCATGCCCTGATCATCTGGCCTACATCACAGCGGATCCCTCCGCTCACCTTTTCTACAGTTACATCGCTTTTCTTTCCCTGGGCTTCTGCAAGAACCTGTGCCTGTTCTGCGAGTGTTTCCGCCAGGCCGGCACATTGCGCCAGCTCTGGTTTCAGTTCTCTTTCTTCGAACTTAAGAAGCTCTGATAACTGCTTTAGATAATCTTCGATAACTTTTACATTTTTCCCGATAGCAAAAGAATACTCCTTTATAGTATCTTTCACATCCTCTTCTGATATAAGCTCAGTATTTCCTTTGATGATCGTTAACGGTGTTTTGATATCATGAGCGAGAGCGCTTACCTGCTCAGTTATTTTTCTCTGGGAATCCCACTGCTCCTCAAGAGATACACTCAATGCCTCCTTCATCTTACAGAGGGAGTCAAGGATTTCTTCTATTTCTGTAACATCCGAATGGGGACGCTCAAATTCCAGATCCTGCTTTTGTATACTCTCTGTCGTATCCCGAAGGACTTTAAGCTTTTTTGCGAGCTCCCTGCTGAAATGTCTGGATAGCAGAACAGTCTGCGCTAAAAACAGTCCCGTAAATAACACAAGTACACAAAGCACCGGATTCGGCAGAGATTTACCCATGAATCTTTCAGAAAACTGTGCCGCGACATAATATTTAACAATGCATATTTCTCCATTATCTCTCATGATATAGCTATAAAATCCATTTCCTCCAAAAAACTTCCTTTCAGCTTTGTAGGAATCCCACGCTCTTTCACTATCCTTACCCAGCTCAATGGTTCCATACAGATATTCCCCGTCTTTATCATATACCCCGTAACTGGTGCCGTACGGAATCATCTTTTCCGTCACCGTTTCCACAGCTGCAAGCTTTTCTTTATTTTTTTCAATCTCAGCCTCCGCATAGTTTGCCGGGAGGATAAGTCCCATTCTGATCAGCTGATCAAACATCAAAACTATTAAAAATACCAGCATCAGTGTACCTATACAGAACAGCATAATATATTTTAAGAACAATCCTGTAAAACTTTTCTTTTTCACTTCCACCGGTATCCAATCCCCCATACTGTCTCAATCGGACGTACTCCTGCCCGTTCACATTTTGCCCTGATGTTTTTCACATGCTCTGCGATCGCCGAACTGTCGCTTTCTCCATCATATCCGAATACGTGTTCATAAATCCTGTCCTTTGTAAATGTCTGCCCCCGGTTCATTGCAAGATATTCACAGATCCCATATTCGCTTTTTGTAAAGGGAAGGGTGACATCTTTGTACGCTGCCCTCTTTTCTTTCAGGTAAAATCTCACATCTCCCACAGATACAGCGTGTTTTTTCTCCCTGCTTTCTCTTCTGAGATGCGCCGCCACTCTGGCCCGAAGTTCCCCGATCCCAAAGGGCTTTGTAATATAATCATCTGCCCCCAGTCCGAGCCCCCGTATCAGGTCTGCCTCCGCATTCTTAGCTGTCAGAAAGAGTATCGGACAGTCTGTTTCTTCCCTGATCTCCTGACACAGGGTAAAACCGTCCTTTTGGGGCATCATTACATCCAGAAGGATCAGGTGGTAGTCTAAAAGCCTCATCTTCTTAACCTCTTCAGGGCAGTTCAATACAGTTACATCATATCCCTCTCTGGAAAGAGCGTTCTTTATAAGAGTAAGGATTTCTTCCTCATCATCAACTGCCAATATCCTAATCATCCATACACCTTCCCTCAAAACGTTGATACCATGCAAATATACCTATGATCCAGATCACCATGACCCCGGCGCTCACTGCCAGGTTCTCCAGAACTTTTCCGAAAGCAAAAAGTCCATCTATAATCCCGCTCCCAAAAGACAGTTTAAACTCTCCCTCTCCATAAACATAACAATACAATAACAGATAAGAGCTCCATCTGCCGCAAAAGGAGCAGCCGAAAAACTGCCATATCCCATGTCCTAAACCGGTCTGTAAAAGAGCCGCCAGCACAGACTGTAAAACCCCGATACACATACTGATATTTTCTGACCACCGAAGACATACACACAGATGAAACAGGTACATGCTCTGACTGCCAGCCCACAAAATGAGGATTGTCAAAAGACAAAGCCTGCCAAAGCCATCTCCTTTCTCCTCTGTTGCCCGCCATACAGCAAAAAATCCTCCCACCGCTATGATCAGCGAAAAAAGTCCTGCCGCAGATAGTACTATCCACTTCGCCAGCAAAGAATTTCTCCTGCACACCGCCGTTCCTAAAAGCACCGAAAAATGATTGTTCTTTTCTATCCTTACAGATATGGAACAGACGAAACTGATCATTGCCGGAAATACGATGGATACTGTCTCAATATACCATGCCCATTCCTTTCCCGGCGCAAAATCATGATATCCATAATAGAATAAAAACAAAAGCCCTCCGACGCACGGGACCATCACATGAAAAGGAAGAAATAAAGTTCCCCGCATCTTATATGATTCAGCTCTGATCATCCTCACACACTCTCTCACTTCCCAAACACCCGCCTTTCGTAGATCTTACGCGACAGAAACCACAGGAAGATAAACCAGAAAAGCGCGCTTAAGATCCCTGCTCCCACCATCCGTTCATCCAAAAGCTCCAAAGCAAAGGTAGCCATCCCCTCCTTTGCTAAAAGCCCGTTTGGAAGAACTTTTAAGACAACACACATAAGCCTTGCCGGAATTGCCCCCGGGAATATCATAAAGTAAGGCTCCAATGACAAAATACTTGCCGACACCACATAAAGCAGCATATGGATCACTATCATAAAAAGTGTTCCGACTAACTGATCAAGAAGCATACAAAACGGAATCTGCCACAAAAAAGTAATCGTCAGGATCACCATTGCCGTGATCAGTGTTTTATTGTCAATATCCAGCACATATTCTACATGCATTCCATATTTTACAATATTTCTCATAAGCATGGCAAGTCCTGTCATAACTATGCCAGAAAACACCAAAAGTCTCACTGCGCACAAAACCTTTGCATCCCATACTTTTTTGACATCCACAGGAAGCGTCAGTATATTCCTGTTTTCTGTCTTTTTTTCTTTCCTGCACACTCCGCTGCCAATCACAGCAAGAACCCCCGGAAGCAATGCAATATACCACCAGTTCAATACATCTACCATAAAATATTCCCTCGCCAGAAATACAGAGAGCAGCACAACCAGAACCGGCATAAACACAACCGTCTTTGCTGCCGCCGTATGGGAATTCTTTATAACTTCTGCTTTAAACAAACGCAGCATCCTGTCCACCTCCCATATATCTTTCTGCTGTCTTAAAGAAAAGCTCTTCTAAGTTTTCAAAGTCTTCTCTGGCGCCCTCATAACCTATGACCCCGTTTGCCATAATCGCGATGCGGTCAGCCACCTGCTCGATCTCACTTAATATATGGCTGGATATGATAACTGTGATCCCTTCCTCTGGAAATCTCTGTATCATCTTCCGAAGCCCGTTGATCGCGATGGGATCCAGCCCATTGACCGGCTCATCCAAGATCAAAAGTCTTGGATGAGCAAGGAGCGCGGTCCCTATTCCAAGTCTCTGCTTCATCCCCAGTGAAAACGCACCCGCTCTTTTCTTTCCCGTATCAGTCAGATCCATCATCTTTAGTACCTTATGGATGCTCTCATCTGCCGCCCCTGTCATCAGTGCCCGCACTTTCAGATTCTCCTCAGCCGTCAAATTCTCATAGATTGGCGGCGTTTCAATAAACGCTCCGATATCCGCAAGATCGTTCCGGCTCCATGTATGACCGTCAAAAAGGATCTTGCCGTCTGTCGGTCTTAATATCCCTGTCAGCATTTTTAGCAATGTAGATTTCCCGGCTCCGTTTGGCCCCAAAAGCCCGTATACACAACACTCAGGCACTTTAAAAGAAACATTTTTGACAACCGGCCGGCCGCGGAATTTTTTTGACAGACCTTTTACTTCCAGAATATTCCTATCCATATATCTTCCTCCTATACTTGCATATTTTCTATACTTATAAACATACAGGACAATTATAAGGAAATTATAAGGAATAGGACGGAAATCTTGTGATGCTGTCACACGAATGCTATAATACCATATGTAATCTTTACAAAGCAGTTAGTCTTGGCATTGACTGCTTTTTATATCGGAGAAAAAAATGAAAAAGAATATTTTAATTATTGATGACGACATTTATATCAACAATATGCTCAATAAGGTTTTAATACAGGCAAAATACAGTGTTTCCCATGCTTATTCCGGAACGGAAGCATTATTATATCTTAAAAACGCAACACCTGATCTGATACTTTTGGATTTGATGCTGCCTGGTCTGTCCGGAGAAGAACTATTGCCCCAGATATCAGATATCCCTGTAATCGTCATGAGCGCGAAAGTGGATGTGAAAGATAAGGTGGCTCTTTTACTGGGTGGAGCTGTTGACTATATTACAAAACCATTTGAGATTGAAGAATTGTTAGCCAGAATAACCGTGCAGTTTAGAAAAGTTAATAAAACAAATACAGCACACATATTGGTATATGATGAAATCAGTATGGATATCACGACACATGATGTAAAAGTAAATAAGCAGACTGTAAAATTAACAAAAACGGAATTTGCCATATTGAAACTTCTTATGGAAAATCCAAAACAGGTCATTACAAAGTCAGTCTTACTTGACCGTATCAGCGAAGACACACCTGATTGCATGGAAAGTTCCCTGCGGGTCCACATTAGTAACTTGAGAAAGAAACTGAGAAACTCCTCTGAAAAAGATTATATCGAAGCAGTCTGGGGAATCGGTTTTAAAATGGCAGAATAAAATCTTTACACTTTCTTTGCATTTTTCTTAACAGCTTTCTTAACAACAGCCTATTAAAATAACATGTATGAAAAACAAGGAGGCTATGGAAAATGAAATATGTTTTAACAGCGAAAGATCTGACAAAAGAATATGGTCACTCTGCAAAAGCACTGGATAGATTTTCTATCCATATCCCTGAAGGTTCTATTTATGGGTTTGTCGGAGAAAACGGGGCCGGAAAAACTACTTTTATCCGTATCATATGCGGACTGCAGGCACCCACTTCTGGAACTTACACTTTATACGGCGCGAAAAATACCGGTAAAAACATTTCAGGCTCACAGAAAAGAATCGGAGCAGTCGTTGAAACACCGGCAGTCTATCTGGATATGACAGCACGAAACAATCTCAAACAACAATATCAGATTTTAGGATTACCTTCGTATGACGGGATTGATGAACTATTGCATCTTGTGGGACTGGATCATACAAAAAATAAAAAAGCAAAACACTTTTCTTTCGGCATGCGTCAAAGACTTGGGATCGCAATTGCGCTTGTAGGAAATCCCGACTTTCTCATCCTTGACGAACCAGGCAACGGGCTTGACCCACAGGGAGTTATTGAAATAAGAGAATTGATCTTGAGATTAAACAGAAAGAAACAGATGACGATACTGATCTCAAGCCATAATCTGGACGAGCTCTCACGTCTTGCTACACATTATGGTTTTATTGCCAATGGAACTATGATAAAAGAGACAACTGCAAAAGCACTGCAAAAAGCATGTCAAAAATGTATAAAACTGACGGTTACGAATACCGCGGTGTTAGCACGCGTGCTTGATATCATGGGCTTTGAATATGAGATACTTTCTGATACTGACGCAAATATATACGGAGAATTTCCTGTTTCAGAACTGACATTAAAACTGGCCAAAGATAATTGTTATATCACTTCCATGCATGAACAGGCAGAAACATTAGAAAGTTATTATATCAATCTGACAGGAGGTACGGTCCATGAATAAACTATTATATGCCAATTTTTTCAGAATGTTCAGGAACAGGCTGTTTTTAGCAGGTATGGGCTTCATGTTTTTTTCAGGCAGTTTCCTGTGTTATCAGCAATACAGGCAGTTATCCGGATATGGGATCGCTGTAACATTAGATAGTACGTTTTTTTGTTATACCCTTATGATCGGAGTGATAAGCGCGATTTTCTGCTCTTTGTTTGTCGGAGTAGAATACGGCGACGGAACAATGAGAAATAAGATCATTGCAGGACATAAGAGGGTTGAAATCTACTTTTCTGATCTGATCACAAATATTGCCGCGTCTTTCTTAATGTGTGTTTCTTATATGCTGGCAAATATGATCGTAGGGATTCCGCTGATCGGATCATTGACGATCCCGGCAGAAAAAGTTTTAGTGATCATATCTGGCAGTTTGATCACAGTTGTCGCATTTTGTTCAATATTTACGATGATCAGTCTTTTAGTTTCCAGCAAGGCCGCAGCAGCAGTGATCTGCATTGTCGCCATGTTCATATCAATCGCATTTTTAAACGAGGTGCAGAGAATTTTAGACAATCCAAAGACATGGTATGACGGAACCGCAAATACCGCATATGTCGGCGGAGAAGAAAGAGCACGATTGGAATTTCTATACAATGTGCTTCCAACAGGTCAGGAAATGCAGTATTCAAGAAGAAACATTAAAAACATGAATGAAATGTGTCTGTATTCTATTGGTGTCACAGTGATTTCAACGGGAGCGGGTGTTTTCTTCTTCAGACGAAAAAATATCAAGTAGAGGTGTGAATTATGAATATCTGGACAGGGTTGTTGATCATCGGGTTACTTATTATCATCGGTATACTTTTTTCAAAAGTATACCTCTTAAAAAAATCAGCAAAAGAAATAAACATTGCTTTTGCCGAGAAAATAAAGCACGATACAAACACCCTGATCCAAATATCCAGCCATGACACAGACATGAGAGCACTGGCTGCTTCTATCAACATGCAGCTTAAAGTTTTCAACAACAGCAGGCAAAAATACGAGCACGGAGATCTGGAACTGAAAGAAGCCATCACAAATATATCCCATGATCTAAGAACTCCTTTAACAGCAATCTACGGATATCTAAATCTGCTCCGAGACGAAGAATGTTCTAAGACAGCAAGAGTCTATCTTTCCTCCATAGAAAACCGTACAAAAGCTATGAAACAGCTCACGGAAGAATTGTTCCAGTATACACTGACAGCAGCCGATACAGAAGACATGATAATAGAAACGGTAAATCTGAACGCAGTCTTAGAAAACATAATATCGTCCTATTATTCTGTATTAAAGCAGAAAAACATCATTCCTAAGATAACTATTCCCGATAAAAAAACAGAAGGAAAGGGAAATGAAAATGCCTTATCCCGCGTTTTAGGAAATATAATAAACAACGCTGTAAAATACAGCGACGGAGATTTGAATATAACTTTAACACAAGACAGGGAGTTTTTCTTTTCAAACCATGCATCCGGCCTGACTGAAATACAAATCGAGCGCTTATTTGACCGCTTTTATACGGTAAACAGCGCTCGAAAATCAACGGGATTAGGGCTAT
This sequence comes from uncultured Dorea sp., assembly GCA_910584615.1. Lineage (GTDB taxonomy): Bacteria > Bacillota > Clostridia > Lachnospirales > Lachnospiraceae > MD308. The sequence goes on along the minus strand of CAJUAM010000004.1, from coordinate 75,464 downwards.
CCATATCAAAAATACTGATGGAGAAAATGGGCGGTACTATTTCAGCAGATTACGAAAACGAAATATTAACTATATGTATAAGCGTCCCGGGATAAGACAATAAAAATACAGCAGCCCATGTTTCTTTTAAAAATCTTTATACTTCACAGTTCCGTCCGAATATTTTATAATATAATATCCATGTCCGGACCCGTCGCAATCGTATACTTTTTTCTTTGAGACAACCTTTTTCCCGCCTTTGGATTTGGATTTTGACGCGGCCGGCTTTGGCTTTGGCTTCGTTCCCTGTGTGATGATCTTATCGACCGGCTCTTTTACGATCTCTTCCTTGACGACTTTGCGCCCGTCCTCTTTGCCGTCTACATAAGTCACACGGTAAGTCACCTTCTTCTCACCGTTCACTCCCTGTCTCGTCACTTTGCTCGTCCCAACTGTCATACTATTCGACTTCTCGGTCCGGGTCTGATAAGCAACCGGCTCTTTCTCTGTCACTTCCTTGACATCAACCCGCTTTACTACTACTTTTGTACCTTCCTTAAGCTTCTTTGAAAGTTTCGGCTTTACTTTGTCTTTTTTCCCGAGAGTGATTCCTTCTGAATCCAACAGTTCTCCCACTGTCTTCGCCTGTGTCAGATAATCTTTTGTCTCTCCGTCCGCCGTGACAGATACTGCCAGACGGCGTATGACAGAGATTGTCATACCGTCGGTAATGTAACCTTCAAGTTCATGATCACAGCTGTCGTGTTCTCCAAGTGTCAGCTGTGACCGGCGCAGGACATCTTTCACCTTTGCGCCCGTCATCTCTATATGTGTAACCTCGTCATCCACTACAAGCTGTGCCTCTGCATGTCGTAAGATGGTGATCTCTTCATGATCCTTTGTGATCTTCGTATCCAGAGATGGCGTGACCTCATCCTTCTTTTCGATATCAATCTCTGCCTCTGCTAAAATATCCTGCACTGTCGCCCCTTGGGCGGCGGACATACGGGTCTGTGTATACATATCCTGTATGCTTACTTCTATTTTCTTACCGCAGCCTGATAACATGACTGCAGCCACAGACACAAAAATCAGTAAAAGCATGGCCTTTGGATTTATTTTCTGTTTCATAACACTTACTCCCTTTTATTCTTCCGCCGGAATCTGGCACTTTTTCTGCTTCAGAACCGTATACTTCCCTTTTGTCTTTGTGATCACACTCACGTCAAGCCAATCCTCAGATAACGAATCCTTAGGCAGATACAAAAGATATCCGTTGTCAGAATCTTCCTTTGACACTGTAAATGCCTCATACGTCTGCACTTTATCAGCGCACTGCACGGTCACATAGACATTCGTGTCCTTCTTTACATACTCATCATCCAGCATGCCGCCAATTTCCAGATAAGACATATCATAATCCGATCCCTTTACCGAAACAGTCGTATCCGTATCTTTTTCCTGCAGTTCATCTTTAATCCTGGCAGAAAGTCCTGTCATGACCGGAGGCTCTTTGGCAAGCTCGCTTAAATTCCTCTCTACCTTTTCCACAATAACTGTATCCGGATGATATTGTGTCATATATTCTTCTGCAGGGTATGGAACAATCTTAGAGAAATATCCGTCTTTATAGACATCTGCCATCAGCGGCAGCAAAGTATTTCCAAAAGAATCCCTGAACATCAAAAGACTTCCCTGCCCCTTTTCGTTGACAGTCTGGATCCACGCATCCTCGACACTTTGAAAATCTGACACATATTGATAAGACAATTCTTTTTCATATTTATAATTCCACTCCGGCACAGCGCTTTTCGGATACACCATCCGGTTTAAGTCTCCATACTCTGTCTTTGTCCGTATGGAACGCACTGTTTCATAAGCGTCATGTTCCTTTCCCAGTTCGGAAAGCATAGTATGATAAGCCAGAAGCGCACCTTTCTGATTCCAGTGGGAATCTCTTTTCAGATACAGTGTTTCCTTCTGGTTCTCAAAAGCGGCAAACAGATCCGCATAAGGAATATTCTCCTTCTCAAATCCCGCCTCAAGAAGGTCTATATTCTTTACATCACTTACCTTTTTTCCGGCATAATAAGGCATATGCTCACCGTACAGGGAATTTTTATTCGGCGCAGATGTAAAGAGGAATTTTGCACCGTTTTCTTCTACATATCGCTGAAACAGCGACAGGTTATGCAAAGCATTATAAACGCCCCGCTCCGACAATACAGCCGCCCCCAGATAATCATCCCTGGTAGCCGTATAATACAGCCAACCGTCCTGACCGTCTATCACAGTATCCATATTTGATACCCCGAATACTTTTCCCATGATCTCGGAATCCGCAGTCACAAAATACGGCCGGAAAGCAAAGTGTTCTTCAAAATACGCTCCTGCCTGTGAAAGCCATTCCTGATTCCATTTTCCTTCCTCTTTTATCTCAGGAAATGAAACCAGCTTTCTGTTTTCCGTCGTAGTATTTGTGGGGGCTATTGCCATCCCCGCAAAAGGAAGCAGACATAACACAAGACATGCCGCGACAAACACACTACTTCCTATCTTCTTCATTTCCTTGTCTCCTTTCTTCACACCTTTTTTGCAAAGCTTATATCAGAACCTAAAGTAGATAAACGGATTGTAGGAGCTGCCTGACAGCCTTAGCATACACCACAAAAGAAGTAAAAAGCTCAAAAAATACAGCCCGGTCTGTATCCTTTGCCATAGAGCCGTCAATGGCTCCTGGTCCTGACACAGACCTGCCCTTACTTTGTCTGCCAGCGGTCTTATTGGCGCTGCTCCGATGATCCCTGCCAGGCCTGCCGCAGCAAACCAAGGTGTCATCTGCTGCGTCACAAGGTTCAAAGACTCAGCCGTAAAAGTAAATCCAGCAAACATCTGTCCGATAAAATAGAAGCCTTGTGAAACCGTATCCGCCCGGAAGATCACAAAACCTACGCATACTACAAGCACCGTATATATATGCGAAAGAAGCCGCGGCATCTTTTTTACCGACGGAACATATTCTTCAAACAGCAGGAACATACCATGATACAGTCCCCACAGAACAAAAGTCCAGTTCGCTCCGTGCCAGAGTCCTGTGAAAAAGAAAACGATGATCTTATTCAGGCTGGTCCTTGCCCGTCCCTTTCTGTTGCCGCCTAAAGGGATATACAGATATTCCTTAAACCATGTCGACAAGGAAATATGCCATCTCCTCCAGAATTCACGAACGCTTGAGGCTCCGTACGGATACATAAAATTCTCCTTGAAGTGAAACCCGAACATTCTTCCAAGACCGATAGCCATATCACTGTAACCGCTGAAATCGTAATAAATCTGCAGCAGATAAGCAATGGCCCCAAGCCATGCCGCAAGAATATTCACTTGCGTAAGGTCCGCCGCAAAGATGCAGTCTGCTGTGCTGCCCATAGTATTGGCGATCAGCACCTTCTTCGCAAGCCCGCATATAAATCTCCTCATCCCGTAAGCCGTCTGCTCAAGACTCTGGGTCCTGTTATCAATCTCAGCGCTTATATCCCTGTATTTTACGATAGGACCTGCTATGAGCTGAGGGAAGAAAGAGATGTAAAGAAGCACTTTAAAAAAACTTTTCTGGACCTCAACATTTCCCCGGTACACATCGATCACATAGGATAATGCCTGAAACGTAAAAAATGAAATACCTATCGGGAGCGACACAGAAGGAACCGGCACATGGAGTCCAAACAGGCTGTTGCATGTATGCACAGCAAATCCCGCATATTTAAAAACACCGAGAAGTCCTAAATTCACAACCAGTCCCGCTGTCAGGAAAAGCTTTTTCTTTTCCCCTTGATCTGCGATCATCCGCGCGCATAAGTAATTGAGAAACGCGCTCAAGATCATGAGAAGTACATAGACTGGTTCCCCATAAGCGTAAAACACAAGGCTCACAAAAGTCAAAAGCCCGTTCTTTTGTTTAAGTGATGGCAGGATTGTATATAAAATATATGTAACTGGTAAAAAAACGCATAAAAATACAAGTGAGCTAAAAATCATCTTCGTACTGCCTTTCCATCAAAATTTTAGGTGAACTAAATCTTCTTTATATATCTCCTGTTACTCTTATAATTGGGTCTTCCGCCTCTGCCGCTTAAGTTATAAGACATACCAAAATAATGATGCTTTTTATCCACCAGCTCCCATGACGGGTCATACACTTTGCCCTTGACCTCCGCCCATCCGTGACCTCCGCTTGAGATCGCGTATGCGTCCGTATAGCCTGCTGCATTGGCAAGAAACGCGAACGCCGCGGCGTAAGAATAACAGCTTCCATGACCTCTGTCAAACATGTCCAGCGCATACTTGTATTCCCAGTTCTTGCTCTTTTTAAATCTTGGAGAACCTCTGTATCTGAACTTCTTTATGGAATAGTTAAAGCATGCCCGAAGCTTCTCCTTCTTCTTCATGGTAGGCTTCGTTGCTTTCTCCATGATCTTGTTCGCCTTGATCATAACATCCAGCTTTGCGGTGCTTGCCTTTGTCTTCTTAGCCTTGCCGCTGCTTTTAAGGGTCACGCCGTTTACCTTCTTTGAGGTTACCATATACCCTTTTTCTTTGTTATCTATTTTGAAAAAGTAATAGTTGCCCCGTATCTTCTGCCATCCGGTACGCTGTATGCCTTTTTTGTCAAAATAATAATATTTTCCTTTGATCTTTTTTAATCCGGTAACCTTTTCCTTACCCTTGTAGTAAAAGACACACTGCTTCTTGATCTTCCAGCTTTCTTTCTTCTTCGCGCCTGACTTTTCTGCCGCTAAGACAGTCTGTACATCTGCCGCAATTCCAAATAACATAACTAAGGCTGCGGCTAATGCCGCAAGCCTTCTGCCTGTCCGTTTTCTATTACACATAGATATTCCCTCTATCCTCTTATCTCAACTTTTTATCAACCGGCAATTTTAATTTTCCTGCATTTACAGCTTTACATTATAATATTTCGTACCTTTGAAATTATTATATGTTTTTTTCAGCCCGTCTCTTTTCTTAAGAAAATACTTTCCGGAACTTTTCGCCGCGAATTTATCCATATTCGGATCGCAGATATACCATTTACCCTTAATCTTTATCTCTACCCATGCATGGGCCTGCTTCACCTTAGGATTAAATCCGTTGGTTTTTCCCACACCGATGCGCACTGTGTAATTGGTAGCTTTTTTAGCCAGAAACGCGTATGCCGCCGCATAGTGATAACAGCTCCCTTTCTTTTTGTTATACATCTCTAAAGCATACTTTTTATCCCAGCCCTTTTTCGCCTTAAATCCATAGCTGCGGCCATATTTATATGTCTTCTCTGTATATTTGAACAGCTTTTCTAATTTCTTTTTTTTGCTGTCCTTAGTCTTCACCTTTTTCTTAACAATACTGTCCACTTGCTTTTTAAGCTTCTTATCCGTAGAAGAAGCCGCCTGCGCGCAGGTTGCCGGAGCTGACAGCATAAGCACCAGCGCCATCACAAACATGATCAGTCTTTTATATATATTTTTTCTGCTCTTCATCATCTCATCTACTCTCCCATTCTCTATTTTCATCCGATGCCGTTACTTATTCCACACCCATGAATATTTCTTTTCCATTCAGATCCTTATATGTATATACAGTAAAATTTTTATATGTCAATGTGCCGTCTTTCCCCGGTCCGTAACAGCCGCTGTTGTATTCTGATTTTTTAGGCTTTCCGATCAGCTTATACAGATCTTTCATATTACTCTTTTCATACACTGACACTTTCCTAAGCTTCTTTGTCTTAGCTTTATCATACTTCCCATTCTTACCAAAGCTATAAAACTTCTCGCCAATCACACGGATACCGGTGAACATCTTGCCGTCCTTGCCGAAGTAATACTTTTTATCCTTACTCCATCCCTTTGCGGCAAGTCCTTTTGCTTTCACCTGATATTTAACACCTTTTACCGTCACGATCTTTTTCTTGGACGTAGTAACAAGCTGCCCTTTTGCGTTAAAAATATAATACTTTCCGCTGATCTTTAAGCTTCCGACAGCAGCATTGCCATCCTTTTTGAAATAATACTTTTTGCCTTTCACTATCTTCCAGCATTTCTTTACAAGCTTTCCTTTTTTGTAATAACGGTAATTGCCCTTCTCCTTAACCAAACCATTCTTTTTGGCTTTCTTGCTTTGCGCCGCCTGAACCGTACTTACATTACCTGCTGCCGGAATTGACGAAACAATCATAGATGCCGCAAGAAACAGGCAGAACATCCCTATCAGCTTCCTTTTCTTTCTCATTTCCTTTCACCTCATATTTATTATTTCTAACTAATTATACCAATTAATTTCACTAAAAACAATATAAGAATAGCATTGATCCATATTAAAAACCGGCCCTTCATTCTGAAGACAGCCGGTTTTTATATCCTTGTCACTGACAGTTTTTTATTTTAGCTCAATCTCAACCAATTCTTCTGGCGGCAGCGGCTTAGATGATGCTTTTACGAAATCTTTGATCTTCTTTTGCGCGCTTGGGATCGGGATATTCGTTCCCGCTCCGGCAACACATCCGCCGGGACACCCCATTCCTTCAATCAGGCATCCATTCATCTTTCCTGCTTTTGCAAGAGCCAGCACCTTCTTACAGTCGGCGAGGCCTTCCGCGTGTTCAATATTCACTGTTACGCCTGGATAGTACTCTTTCACACATCTCTCGATCGCATCCGCAACTCCTCCTGCAACAGCATACCCGCGGCCTGCTCCTGTCGCATTGTGGAAGGAAGATTCAGCCGCGTACTTCTCAAGATCAATATCCTTCGCGTCAAACATCGCCTGCAGCTCTTCAAATGTCACAACAAAATCTACATCACTGCGCACAGTCCTTCTCATGGCCTCCAGCTTTTTCGCCGCACATGGCCCGATAAATACTACTCTTGCGTCCGGATGCTCCTGCTTGATAGTACGCGCCGTCGCAACCATCGGCGTCAGCTCCTGAGACACCTGATCTACCATATCCGGGAAATACTTTTTCGCCAGCATGGCCCACGACGGACAGCAGGAAGTCAGAAGAAACGGCAGTTCTCCCGTCGTTACTTTATTTACATAATGGTGCGCTTCCGCAACAGCACCGATATCCGCGCCAAGAGCCACCTCGTAAACCTCAGAAAAACCAAGCTCATGAAGCGCCGCCTTTAAGTTTCTGGGTGTGATATTATCCCCGAACTGGCCTACAAATGCCGGCGCGATCTCGGCGATAACCTTATCTCCCTTCATCAGAGCATGAGCAAGCTGGAAGATCTGGGACTTGTCAGAAATCGCCCCAAACGGACAGTTCACCATACACATGCCGCAAGATACACACTTGTCATTGTTAATAAATGCCCTGCCCTTAGCGTCATTTTCAATGGCACCGACACCGCAGGCTCTTGCGCACGGACGCTGCTTTCTGGAAATCGCATCGTAGGGGCAGGCGGACTTGCATTTTCCGCATTTGATACATTTTTCCTGATCTATATAAGACTTCCCATTCACAAATGAGATAGCCTCCTTCGGACATACCTCCATACAAGGATGGGCCAGACACCCTTTACATACATTGCTTACCTCATAGCCTCTCTCTTCGCAAGCCATACATGCAGACGGGATAACCTGCATAAGCGGCGGCTCATAATACTTATCCGAGATATTACTTGCCTCCAGTCCGGCAGACAGAGGGGTCGGCTTATTCTCCGGACGGAGTGACAATCCCATCGCCAGTCTCAGCCGCTCGCGCACGATCGCGCGGGCACGGTATATACTGTCCCTATACTGGGCATCCTCATCTACCATCCTGTATGGGATGGCTTCCATCTCCTCACGGAGATCATCATCATCTACCGTGAACCCTAATCTTGCAACCTCTTCAAAAACCTGTCTGCGGATCTTTCTAACCGTAGTATCTAAACCTCTGATCATTGGATGCATTCCTCCTTAAAATTCACATCATATGCTACTACTATAATAAATCGTTAATTATTTGTCAACATGTGAATTATTTACAATTTTTGTTTTATCATTTGTCCGCCCAAAGTATTATGTTTTTTAACAGGAAGATCCTGTGCAGTATTTCTATAAGAGGATGATCCCATGCTCCCTGCAGGTCTGCCTCATCTCCTTAGGCCAGAGACTCGCCTGCACCTCTCCTACATGCGCCCGGTCAAGAAGCAGCATGCAGAGTCTTGACTGACCGATGCCTCCGCCGATCGTATATGGAAGTTCCCCGTTAAGCAGCATTTTATGGTACAAAAGATTCTTCCTGTCCTCACACCCGGCCTTCTTAAGCTGCTCTTCCAGTGACTTTTCATCCACGCGGATTCCCATACTTGAAATCTCCAAAGCACAGTCAAGATTCTCAAACCAGAACAGGATATCTCCGTTCAACTGCCAGTCATCATAGTCCGGCGCTCTGCCGTCATGCGGTTCGCCTCCTTTTAACTTCTCTCCGATCTTCATAATGAACACACAGCCATATTCTTTTGTGATCAGGTTCTCCCGCTCCTTCGGAGTCTTATCAGGATACATATCTTCCAGCTCCTCAGAGGTGATAAATTTAACCTCTTCAGGAAGGCGCTTTACTGCCTGCGGGAACTTATACCACACCTCATGTTCCATATGCTTGATGATCTTAAAGATAACCTTGACCGTATCCTCCAGTGTCCCGATCGTTCTCTCCTCTTTTGTAATGACCTTCTCCCAGTCCCATTGATCAACATAACAGGAATGTAGATTGTCAAGCTCCTCATCCCGGCGGATAGCATTCATATTCGTATATAATCCCTCCCCCGGTTTAAAGCCATATTGTTTCAGTGCCATACGTTTCCACTTAGCAAGAGACTGTACTACTTCAACCTCCTCCCCGGGAAGTCCTGCGATGTCAAAACCTACCGGACGTTCCACACCGTTCAGGTTATCATTCAGACCGCTGCTTTTCTCTACAAAAAGCGGAGCGGAGATCCTCTCAAGATTCATCTCCCTGCCGAACTCCTTCTGGAACGTATCCCTGATATACTTAATTGCCTCCTGTGTTTCCCGCACGCTAAGATGCGGATCATAATTTTGCGGTAATATCAAACTCATGCTTCTCTTCTCCTTTTTATTTTTAATTGACCTGTCATCCTGCGCAGATCTTACTGCGCAAACAGCTTTTTAGCGTAATACACAGACTGCATCGCATCTTTCCCATAGAAATCCGCCCCGATCATATCCGCATATTCCTGATTTAACACAGCGCCGCCTACCATGATCCTGCAATCCGGCTTTTCCTTCCTTAAAAGCTTTATCGTATCTTCCATACTTACAACCGTCGTTGTCATGAGGGCACTTAAGCCTACCAGCCGCACATCTTCTTTTAACGCGGTCTCTAAAACCGTCTCCGGCGCCACATCTTTTCCAAGATCGATCACATCAAAACTGTAATTTTCTAAAAGCACCTTTACAATGTTCTTGCCGATATCATGGATATCGCCTCTCACGGTTGCTAAGATCACCTTATCTTTTTTCTGTTCCTCATCCCCGCTTTGTAATAGCTCCTCCTTGAGGACAGCGAACGCGATCTTTGCGGCATCCGCGCTCATAAGGAGCTGCGGCAGAAAAAGCGTTCCCTTCTCAAAGCCTTTCCCTACCTCATCAAGGGCCGGTATCATCTCTTCATTGATAATAGTCAGGGGGAGCTTTTCCTTTACCATCCTGCGGGCCGCATGGTGCGCTTCTTCCTTAAGTCCTTTGATGATCGCTGCCTTAAGAGTGAGTGATCCTTCTTTTTTCGCCGGCGCTTCTTCTCCTTGATTCCCATAGCGGCTGATATAAGCTTCACAATTCTTATCATAATTCATCAGCGCGCAGTAAGAATAGTAAGACCGCATCATATCCTCAGACATAGGATTCATGATAGCGGCGCTCAGACCATTTTGCATCGCCATCGTATAGAAATTAGAATTCACAGCCGGACGGCAGGGAAGTCCGAAAGAAATGTTAGACACACCCAATACCGTACATACCCCGTACGTTTCTTTTACTGCCCGCAGTGCCTCTAATGTAGTCTTCGCCCCTTCAGGGTCTGAACTGATAGTCATCGCCAGTACATCTATCACAATATCTTTTTTGTCGATTCCGTATTTTTTCGCTTCATCTATGATCTTTCCGGCAATACGCACACGCTCCTTCGCGGTATCCGGTATGCCGTTTTCATCAATGGTCAGTCCTACTACGACTCCTCCGTATCTTTTGATCAGAGGAAAGATCTTATCCATCTCCTCTTTCTTTCCGTTAACTGAATTAACCATAGGCTTGCCGTTGTAAACCCGCATAGCTGCCTCTAACGCTGCCTTGTCCACCGTGTCAATCTGCAAAGGAAGACTTGTCACGCTCTGAAGCCCCTGCACTGCTTCCACCATCATGGCTTTCTCGTCAATATCCGGCAGACCTACATTTACATCCAGAATATGAGCGCCGCTATCCTGCTGGGCGATTCCTTCTTTTAATATATAATCAAGGTCATGATCTTTTAATGCCTGTTTAAACATTTTCTTTCCTGTAGGATTGATCCGTTCACCGATAATGACAGGTTTTTCTCCCAAAAATACTGCCTTTCCATAGGAAGATACGATAGTGTGATCCTTCTTTGCGGGCGGTATGCACTTTGGAAACAGATCTAAAGCCTTAACCTGCTTTACCATCGCGCGGATATGCTCTGGCGTTGTGCCGCAGCACCCTCCTACAAGGCATGCACCCTTCTTTACGATCTGCGTCATCAGTTCCGCGAATTCTTCCGGCCGCACATCATAATAAACTTCCCCGCCGCGTTGTTTCGGAAGCCCGGCATTTGGTTTTACAATAACCGGAACAGAAGCCACTTTTAATATTTCATCAAGGATTAAAAGCATCTGCTCTGGTCCCATACCGCAATTGATCCCAAGGGCATCTACCCGGAGGCCCTCAAGCATGGCGACTGCCGACGGTACATCCCCTCCGGTCAGCAGCTTCCCCTTATCGTCAAATATCATAGTAGCAAATACCGGCAAGTCCGTATTCTCTTTAGCCGCCAGTACTGCTGCTTTCATTTCGTAGGTATCGCTCATAGTCTCAATGTGGATCAGATCCGCTCCTGCCTTTTCACCGATCATCACCACCTCTTTAAATGCCTCATAAGCCTCTTCAAAGCTCAGATCTCCCATCGGCTTTAAAAGCTTTCCGGTAGGTCCTACATCAAGTCCTGCGTAGACTTCTCTCCCATCACAGACACCAAGCCGTGCCGCCTCCTTAAGATTTTGGACTGCCGCAGTGATAATATCCTTGAGGTCATAATCAGTATCATGGAACTTTAAGGCATTCGCCCCGAAAGTATTACTGAGTACGATATCACTGCCCGCCTCAAAATATTGGCGGTGGATATCTATCATCTCGCTGGTGTTAACAATATTCCAGATCTCCGGCAGCTCCCCGGGCTTAAGCCCCTTCTCCTGGAGAAGAGTTCCGGTCCCGCCGTCAAAAAATATCAAATCCGTTCCAAGCCGTTCTAATAACATCTATCCTGCTCCTTTTTCATCTCGCCGTATCCTTAACTGCATCTGCGGTAGGCACAGTCCGTCTTCTTACACGCCTCGCACCCCTTTATATGACAGTTCTCTTTTTTCTTGCTCAGACCGATAAGCGCTGTCACGGATTTTGTAGGCGCAAGCATACTGCCCTTTGTCATCGTAAGCCCGATCTTCCTGGCAGCATCTGTCATGGCAAGGATCTGTTTCTGACAGAGAATAGAGAAATCCCCATATCCAGGACTGAATCTGGGTCTTAAAAAATATCCTTCCTCCTCCATCTCTTTTCCTATCTTTGCCTGGCACTCATCCAGATATTCTTCCAACAGCGCCGCCGCACATGCCTGAAGCACAACTGTCTTCGCCATATCCGTATAAGTATGCCGCTTCATCATAAGGTCGACTTCCACTCCAAGAGTTGCTCCAAGTAAGATCACCTTTTCACATCCTCTGAGATTTTTAGAAAGACCCTTGCTCTCAATACTCAAATTCTCAATCTCAATATGCCCGCCCTCTGCCATCCGAAGATCAAACACCCTGTACACGATCCTCTTGTTCGCAGTCTGTTCTAACTCTTCAAAGCACCGCTGAATCATCTGCAAGGTTGCTTCATCTGCCTTCACTGCCCCATATCCCAGATACCGGACAGCCTCTTTCACCATGCGCTCCATACCATCTGCTCACTTTCTTTGCCGGCATTCCTTTGATCTTTTAAACAAAAATCAACGGGGAAATTACATCCTGACTACAATCTCCGACAGATTATCCATAATGGCTTCTGCAACTTCCGGTTTATTCATAGAATAAACATGCACATGGTTGATACCATTCGCAAACAGGTCAATGATCTGGTCTGTGGCATAAGCGATCCCTGCCTGCTGCATAGCCTTCGGCTCATCCCCGAACCGCTCTAAGACATCAATAAACCTCTGTGGCAGAACCGTACCGGACATGTCGCAGATCCTCTTCATCTGCTTTTTATTGGTCACCGGCATGATCCCCGGAAGTACCGGGACCATGATTCCTTTCTCACGGATCTTATAAAGGAAATTATAAAATATACTGTTCTCAAAAAACATCTGTGTTGTAAGAAAATCCACGCCGCAGTCTACCTTATGCTTTAAATGGTCAATATCATCCTTCTTTTTCTCTGTATCTACATGTCCCTCCGGATAACACGCTGCACCGACACAGAAATCTCCCTGCTCTTTGATCTCCTTAACCAGTTCACTTGCATACCTGTACTGGTTCGGAAGCGGAAAATCTGACTCCTCTGGAATATCCCCGCGAAGGGCAAGGATATTTTCAATTCCTTTTTCTTTCAACTGACGGATCACCTCATGCACATGTTCTCTTGTAGAAGACACACAGGTCAGATGGGCAAGACATGTCACGCCCAGATCATCCTTGATGTGGGAGGCAATATTCACCGTATTCTTACTCGTCCCTCCGCCCGCACCGTATGTAACGCTGATATAAGACGGCTTAAGTGCCGCGATCCGGTCTGTAGCAGCAAGAACGCTCCCAAATCCTGCACATGTTTTCGGCGGAAATACTTCGAAAGAAATATGGGGAGTCGTTTCTTTTAGAATATCCTTGATCTTCATGTTTTACTCTCCTTGTCATCTATAAACTTTTATTTCACACTGTACTGTAATAAATTATACGTTATATACAATAAAACAAATCCGCGAAAAATGCAAGAAAAAATGGTCATCACCCCAAAGAGTGATGACCATATCCATCAAAGATCACATACTTTCATATAATTCTTCGTACTGTTTCGCGGAATTCTTCCATGAGAAGTCCATGTTCATGCCCCGCTCTACGATCTTATTCCAGTCTCTCTTTTTGTCGTAATAGATACGTTCTGCGTAGCGCACTGTTGCCATCATCTCATGCGCGTTGTAATTGGTGAAGCTAAAGCCTGTTCCGGTCTTCTCAAATTCATTGTACGCCTCGACCGTATCTTTAAGCCCTCCCGTCTCTCTTACAATCGGAACCGTACCGTACCGAAGGCTCATAAGCTGGCTTAAACCGCATGGCTCGAACAGCGACGGCATAAGGAACGCATCTGACGATGCATAGATCTTATGGGACATAGGTTCTGAATAATAAATATTCGCGGACACCTTGCCCGGATACTTCCATGCAAAGTGACGGAACAGATTCTCATACTGCTCCTCACCTGTTCCCAGCACTACAAGCTGGATCGCATCCTGACACAGCTCGTCAAGTACATAAGCCACAAGGTCAAATCCCTTCTGGTCGGTCAGACGGGATACAACACCAATCATCATCGCTTTTGGATCCTGCTCAAGATTCAATTCCTTCTGAAGTTCAATCTTATTCTTGATCTTCTCCTTACGGAAATTAGATACCGAATAATTGCTCACAATGTGAGGATCCTTCTCCGGATCAAAATCTTCATAATCAATACCGTTTACAATACCAGACAGGCAGTTAGCGCGGGCATTCATCAGACCGTCCAGCTTTTCGCCATAGAACGGCATCTTGATCTCTTCCGCGTAAGTATTGCTCACTGTCGTCACTCTGTCAGCGTATACGATACCGCCCTTCAGATAATTCGCATCCTTATAAGCTTCTAACTTGTCCGGCGCAAAATAATACTGCGGCAGTCCCGTAATATCCCTTACGCGCTTTGTATCCCATGTTCCCTGAAATTTCAGGTTATGTATCGTCATGATCGTCTTAATCCCACGATAATATTCGTTGCCAAAACGGAAATTATCAAGATAAATCGGAACCAGTCCAGTCTGCCAGTCATGGCAGTGAATGATGTCCGGTCTGAAGTCAATGAGCGGCAAGGCACTTAACACCGCCTTTGAGAAGAACGCAAACTTTTCAATGTCCGCATACATATCTCCGTACGGCGCAAAACCATTAAAGTAATATTCGTTATCTATAAAGTAAAAAGTAATCCCGTCATATTCTGTCTCCAGAACACCAACATACTGTTTTCTCCAATTCAAGTCCATATAAAAATGTGTTTTATACTGTAATTTTTCTTTCCAGATGTCTTTCATACACATGTATTTTGGTAACATCACCCGTACATCATACTTCTCTTTATTAAAATATTTAGGCAGGGAACCGGCTACATCCGCCAATCCTCCTGTTTTTATAAAAGGCACTGCCTCTGATGTTGCAAAAAGTATTTTTTTCATGATTCTTCCTCCCATCCTCGCGGTATGTCCTGTACTTTTCTCATTATACCGCATTTTACCAAAGAAAGAAAGTACTTATCTGTTTTTATATTCTAATCTGATCGTATCTGCAATCAACGCAACAAATTCCGAGTTGGTGGGTTTTCCTTTCCCGTTGCTCACCGTATACCCGAAGAGATCGTCAAGCGTATCCAACTTCCCCCTGCTCCACGCAACCTCGATTGCATGACGGATCGCCCGCTCTACTCTGCTTGCTGTCGTCTTATGGTTCTTCGCGATAGTCGGATACAAGATCTTCGTGATCGCATTCAGCACATCCATATCATCCACCGCCATGATAATGGCATCCCGCAGGTAATGATACCCCTTTATGTGGGCAGGAATCCCGATCTCATGTATCATGTCCGTCACCCGCGCTTCCAGATTCACAGCTGTGTTTTGTTCTGTCTTAAGTTTTTCTGTCTTCATGCCTCCCATCTCGCTTTTTAACAATTGTCTGGCACTTTTGACACGATTAAGCACCATCTCATTGTTAAATGGTTTTAAAATGTAATAATTTGCCCCCTTTTTAAATGCATCTTCCGTAATTCTCTCCTGTCCGATCGCCGTGATCACAATGAAGTTCGGATGTTTCCTTATCTCCTTATCATGATTGATCTGCTCCATGACACTAAGGCCATCCATCTTTGGCATGATCAGATCCAAAAGGACCACATCCGGCTGTTTGTCTCTGATCAGCTCATAAGCATCCTCCCCATTATTTGCTTTTCCGACAAGATTCAAATCTTTGTCAGAGCCGATCACATCGCCTAATAAGTCCAAAATTCTTTCATTATCATCGGCAATTGCCACACTTATCCCACTCATATTACGTAATTCCCCCTTTCATTATTGTAAAAACGTGTCATGTCCAATTATAAGGGTTCGTTATATGGCAAGACAAGAAAATGCTGTCGCATAAATAATTCTTCTTTCGACTCGTTATTGTTGCATTTTCCATATTTCTACCTTTTTCGAAAACAAATTTTCGCAGCAGCCGTCGATTCATGTTTTCTCATTGTTCCAGCATATTTTCTATAAAAATTCCGTACCCTTTTGTCGGATTATTTACAAAGACATGAGTGACCGCGCCTATGATCTTTCCATCTTGCAGAATAGGTGAACCGCTCATTCCCTGTACGATCCCTCCGGTCACTTCAAGAAGTTTTTTATCTGTCACTTTCAGGATGATCCCTTTGTTCACCTCACTGGTAGTCAGGTCCACTCCCGTAATCTCTACCTCATATTCCTTAACCTTGCCTTCTACCGCGCACCGTATAGTGGCCGGACCTTCTTTGATCTCTTCTTTAAGCGCTGCCCTTACAGGCGTCTGGTCAGAAAACAGCGCATCGATCCGGTCGATCCTCCCAAAAATACCGGCTTCACTGTTATGTGTTATGTTTCCAAGGACATTGTAATTGTTATAGATAATGATTCCTTCCATTCCTCCGGGCATACCGTCCTCACCTTTCTGGATGTCTTTGATACTCGTTGTATACAAAGTTCCGCCGGAAATATCCAGAAGTTCGTTCGTATCAATATCATGGATCCCATGCCCCAGCGCTCCGAACCGGCTCCTGGCATCTAAAAAAGTAACAGTTCCAAGTCCCTGGGCATTATCTCTCACCCAGATCCCAAGCTTGTACTCATCCGTGTCAAACTTCACTGCCTGTGTCTTTACTTCGATATCTTCATCTTTCCTGTGGATATCTAATATCACCTCGTCGCTGTCAAGCAGCTTCACCGCTTCCATAAGCTCTGATTTGTCTTTGATACTCTGATGGTTAATACCGGTAATATAATCCCCTGCTTTTACCTTATGGGCGGACGGCTCATGCTTCATCCCGTCCGTCCCGGTGATCTCACCTGTACCCAGCACCATGACGCCTTTTGTCTCAAGATAAATACCAATCGGCATACCGCCCGGAATCACCATTGTCTCATCCGAAGTACTGGCGCTGACTTCCTGTCTGAACATCTGCTGCTTACTGTCGATCAGACAATAGCCGCCTCCTACAGCGACACAAAACACTACAACCATGATCAAAATTCTTCTGTACCAATATCTGCGCATAATAATCCCTTTCTCCACAAAAACTTATATCTGAGCCGTAAAAAAAGATAGATACCCGGTCAGATATCTATCCTTAGTATGTGAAGAAATTCAATTTTCAATCAGTTTAATTTTACCTGTTTTCAAATCACAGGTTATGGTCTCTGACCCATGCCACCTTCAAGTGTAAGTGTCTCACCGCTCATAAATTTAAAATCAGGTGATGCAAGCTGCACACATACACGTCCGATCTCTTTCTCAGGATCTCCATAATGTCCCATCGGCGGCATTTTTACGTTCTGCTTGAAAGCATCCGGATAAGCTTTTTCAAAATTCTCAAGCTGTGCGGTCCATGCCAGCGGACAGATGATATTCACATTGATCCCATCTTTTCCCCACTCGTTTGCTGCCACTCTGGTAAGTCCGCGGACACCTTCCTTTGCCGCCGCATATGCACACTGTCCGAAATTACCAAAAAGTCCGGCACCGGATGCAAAGTTGATAACCGTTCCCTTTGTCCTTACAAGATGCGGATAGCACGCCTTCATATAATAGAAAGTCGCATACAATCCGGAATAGAGTGCCAGATCAAACTGCTCTGTTGTGTGGTCTGCCAGCGTAACGCCTGAGGCAGAAGCCTGCGCGTTGTTGATCAGAACGTCAATCCGTCCAAATACTTCCATTGTCTGATCTACAACATTCTGTACAATAGCCTCATTGTCAGCACCCGAAGAAACATCTGCCTGTACAGTCAGTACCTGATTACCATAAAGTCTCTCTAATTCTTCTTTCGCATCTTCAAGTTTTTTGACATTACGTCCGGTGATAACCAGATTCGCGCCCTCTTTCGCATATGCCGTAGCAATTCCATATCCAATAGAACCACACCTTCCGTCACTTAATACAGAGCGTCCTCCTCCTGTGATGATTGCTGTTTTGCCTGTTAAAAAACCCATAATCTTCTCCTTTCATGAAATATTTTATTTTACATAAATATGTTTCCCAATCAGTTCATTTTTATCTGTTTTGCAAGTTCTTTCATCTCTTTCGCGTTTTGCACAACAGTATCCGTGATCCTTGCTCCTCCAAGGATCCTGGAAAGTTCCTTAACAGACTCCTCTTCATCTAATGGCCGGATATCCGTTCTGGTATCCATCTTACCTACGGTCTTCTCAATAACAAAATGATGATCCGCCATCGCCGCGATCTGTGCCAGATGCGTGATACAGATGACCTGATGGCCTTTTCCGATCACTGCCATCTTCTCCGATACTTTCTGAGCGGTGCGTCCGCTGATCCCTACGTCAATCTCGTCAAAAATAAGCGTTTCTATGTCATCACGGTCTGCCATGACCGTCTTAATCGCCAGCATGATCCTGGAAAGCTCTCCTCCGGAAGCTACATTCGCAAGAGGGAGCACAGGCTGTCCGGGATTTAGGGAGATGAGAAACTCTATATCGTCCTTCCCGTTTGATGTAAACGCTTTAAGTTCTCCAAATTGGATCTTAAATTTTACATCCGGAAAATTCAATTCTTTTAGGCCATCCTCGATCGCCTTTTCTAAAAACTTTGCCTGCTCTTTCCGGAGCTTTGTAAGCTTTTTCGTATGAGTATCCAGATTCTTTTTTGCCTTATCGCATTTTTTATTAAGTTCCTCAATATAGCTTTCATAATCCATGAGCTTTTCGATTCTTTCTTCCTGTTGTTCACAGTAAGTTAAAATCTCGTCAATACTGTTTCCGTATTTTACCTTTAACCGGTTCAGCTCGTTTAAGCGGTTTTCTGTCTCATAAAAATCTTCTTCTGAAAACTCAAAGCTTTTATTGTAATCTGAAAGTTCTCTGTTAAAGTCATTGAGCAGATTGTCAATCTCTTCTAACTGGCCGCAGAGCACTCCTGCGGCTTCATCATATTCTGTGATCTCTGACATGGCACGGATGGCACGGCTTAGATTCTCACTGGCACTCATATCCCTCTCACTTGTATACGAATAAGCTTCCGCCGCGCTTTCCGCAATCCGTTTTCCGTTGACCATCCTTTGGTACTGGCTCTCTAAATCTTCGTCCTCTTTAGGCTGAAGATCCGCCTTTGTAATCTCGGACACTTCAAATTGCAGAAAAGAAAGTTCCTTTGCTCTCTGTGCCTCATCCATTCCCGTCTCTTCAAGCTCTTTCCTGCATTTCTGGTATTCGCTGTATGCAGCTTTAACACCCGCTTTACACTCCTTCGCCGTATCCCCGGAAAATATATCCACGATCTCCAGATGGTTTTTCTTATATAAAAGTGACTGATGCTCATGCTGCCCGTGGATATCAATGAGAGCTAAGGCCGCCTCCTTAAGGAGCGCCATCGTGACGGTCTCTCCGTTGATCCTGCTGACGCTGCGTTTCTCCATCAGGCGGCGGCTCAAAGTCACCATACCATCCTCCGGATAGATATCAAGCGCGCGAAGCCTTTCTCTGAGCCTTTCATTTTCCACAAAAAAGGTAAGCTCCACCAGCCCGTAATCTGCTCCCTGCCGGATGATATCCTTTGTATATCTTCCTCCCAGCGCAAGATTCACAGAACCCAGGATAATTGATTTTCCGGCTCCTGTCTCTCCTGTCAGTATATTCAGCCCTTCTTTAAAATCTACTTCAATCTCTTCAATCAATGCAAGATTTTTTACATGTACACTCTGTAACATATCCTCTCCTACGAAACAATTCTGCTGATCTTATCCATGATCCTTCTCGTATCATCTACACTTCTGACAGCGCACATGATTGTATCATCTCCCGCGATGCTGCCTACGATCTCGTTCCATTTCATGGCATCAAGAGCGGCACAGACTGCCGATGCCATGCCTGATACTGTCTTGATCACAAGAATGTTCTGTGCCATATCCATAGACATATAACCTTCCTTGAGCACACGGATATATTTTTCACTCATATTGCTGTCAGCGGACTGGTGCGGCGCGTAGCGCTGCTTTCCTTCATCGGAAGGCACCTTTGTAAGCCTAAGCTCCCTGATGTCTCTTGACACGGTAGCCTGCGTCACCTTAAAGCCCTCCCGGTTTAAGTGCTCCGCCAGCTCCTCTTGCGTCTCGATCCGGTATTTATTGATCAATTCAAGGATTTTTGCATGTCTGTTTACTTTCATGTCATTAATTTCCTTTCATCTTCCTGCGCAATATTTCCAAAAAACTAATCTTACTCAGCTTAACGATCTTTGTATCGGCTTCGCTTCTGCGGATGGTCACCCGCTCCCCGGTCTCCATCGACACCATATCCGCACCGTCGAAGGTTGTAAATACCTCCTCCACTGTCCCGTTCCTTCCCATACCGATCTCTATGACGATCTCATCATCCGCCGAAAGCACAATACTGCTTGTATTAAGTGCATGGGAACAGATAGGAGTGATCACGATCATGGAAGCTGTCGGTTCCACGATAGGACCTCCGGCCGACAGATTATATGCCGTAGAACCTGTCGGGGTAGAGATGATGATTCCGTCCGCCTCATAGGAATTCAGAAGTTCTCCGTTCACATAAAGCTTAAAATGAAGGACTCTTAAAACTCCCTTTCTTGAGACTACGATGTCATTGAGCGCCACATCCCGCTCTCCGTCTTCAAAAGCCCCCTCGATCATCATACGGCTCTCTAACGTATAATCTCCTCTGATAAGCTTTTTAAGCTCTTCTTCGATATCATTGACCTCCACCTCTGTAAGATATCCAAGCGTCCCCATATTAATACCAAGTATAGGAACTTCTCTCGCGTGAAACACCCGGGCTGCCTCGATCAGGCTTCCGTCCCCGCCGATGACTATCACACAGTCGATATCGGAAGGTATAGAATCCCTGATGATCCTTTTGTCATCATCCTTTTTACACAGGTACGTTGTCTTCCCCTCTTTAAAAAGCAGATCATTTACCTTATCTGTCACAGCATAATCCGGATCCTTCCCGTCATTCGTAACAATATAAAACCTGTCCATCCCTTTTACTTCCTTTACGATTTCGTCAATATCTCAAAGGCCTTATCAACCGTTTCTTCTATACAGACCTGCCCGCTCACCTGCCCGGTACCGATACATTTCTTCAGATGTAGCAGATATTCAATGTTGCCCTCTGGTCCGCGGATCGGGGAAAATTCAAGTTCCAGCACATCAAACCCTACAGACACCGCGTATTCTGCCACCATATGGATGACCTCCACATGAGTGCTCCTTTCCCGGACAACGCCCTTTTTCCCGACCTTTTCCCGTCCAGCTTCAAACTGGGGCTTGATAAGCGCCGCAATCTCTCCTTCCTTTGTCAGATAATCACGGATAGGACAAAGTACCTTTGTAAGCGAGATAAAGGAAACATCTATAGATGAAAAATCAACCGGCTCTCCGATATCCTCTCTGGTCACATAACGGATATTTGTTTTTTCCATACAGACAACTCTTTCATCCTGACGGAGCTTCCAATCAAGCTGACCTTTTCCCACATCAATGGCAAACACCTTTTTTGCCCCATTTTTAAGCATACAGTCGGTAAAACCTCCCGTAGAAGAGCCGACATCCGTACAGACCTTCCCCTCCACAGAGATGTCAAAATTTTTAAGCGCCTTTTCAAGCTTCAATCCGCCTCTGCTCACATAGGGAAGGGTATTGCCCCTGACCTCGATCTGCACTTCTTCCGGAAATGAAGTTCCAGGCTTATCTTCTTTTTGTCCATCAACATAGACGCTGCCCGACATGATCACCGCTTTTGCCTTTTCTCTGGAAGCAGCCAGATTCCTCTTTACAAGCAGTACATCCAAACGTTCTTTCATCCTTACAATTCTCCATATGTCTCTATTATCCTGCGGGTCAATGACTCTTCATCAGTCCCCGTCTCCCTGCGCAGCACATCTACGCTGCCATGCTCCACATACTGATCCGGAAGGGAGCAGGAAAGTATCCTTACCGGAAGGTTCCCCGACGATACGCACTCTAACACACGCTGGGAACAGGCACCGCTTCCTACATTTTCCTCTATGACAGCGATCAGCCTGTGGTCCCTAGAGAGGCTCTTTATGCAGTCCTCATCGAGAGGCTTTACAAAACGCGCGTTCACAAGACTGCAGGCAAAGCCTTTTTCTTTCAGTCTCTCCCGCACCTTCATAGCCTCCTCAAACATATGACCCACGCTAAAAAGGGCAATGTCCTTTTCCTTAAAGATCATCTCGCTCTTTCCGAAGCTGACCGTCTCCCGGTACTGTTTATAGCCGTCAAAAGCACTTCCTCTCGGATAGCGGATCGCCACAGGTCCGCCGTGATCCAGCGCAAACCGCAGCATATCCGCAAGCTCCCACTTATGCTTCGGTGACATGACCGTCATATTGGGGATACTGCTCAAATAGGATAGATCAAAGATGCCCTGATGGGTCTCTCCGTCGCTCCCCACAAGCCCCGCCCTGTCAACTGCGAACACCACCGGAAGGTTTTGGAGCCCCACATCATGTATCATCTGATCATATCCCCGCTGCAGAAATGATGAATACACCGCGAATACCGGCTTCATACCGCCTGCCGCAAGTCCTGCGGCAAAAGTGACCGCATGGCCTTCTGCGATCCCCACATCAAAAAATCTTTCCGGATAAAGCTTTTTAAATCTTGAAAGCCCGGTCCCGTCTGCCATAGCCGCGGTGATCGCTACGACATCGCTCCGCTTCTTCGCCTCATCGCAGAGTACCTTTCCAAAGACATCCGTATAAGTATCCTTCTTTTTATCTCCCAGCGTCCTGCCTGTCCCAACGTCAAAGGGCCCTACCCCGTGGAACACATCCGGCGCCTTCTCAGCCGGCTCATATCCTTTCCCCTTCTTTGTCATCACATGAAGGAGCACCGGTCCGTCTATCTTCTTCGCTTCGGCAAATGCTTTATAAAGCGCCCTGATATCATGCCCTGGAACCGGCCCTAAATAGGTGATACCCATATCCTCAAAAAACATTCCCGGCACTACAAGCTGCTTGATACTGCTTTTTGTCTTCCGGATATGGCTGATCAGGCGCTCACCTACTTTCGGAACTCTCTCAAGTGTCTTTGTCACACCCTTTTTAAGCCCTGTATAGAGGTCTGCTGTCCGCAGTCCTGCCAGATACCTTGACATCCCGCCCACATTCTCGGAGATGGACATATGGTTGTCATTTAGCACAATGATAAAATTTGTCTCAAGCTGTGCCGCATTATTGAGCGCCTCATAGGCCATCCCGCCGGTCAGTGAGCCGTCACCGATCACAGAGATCACTCTGTAATCCTCACCCCTTAAGTCTCTTGCTTTCACATAGCCAAGTCCTGCCGAGATAGACGTAGAGCTGTGTCCGGTATCAAAAGCATCGCAATCGCTCTCTTTGCGCTTCGGGAAACCGCTGATTCCGCCGTATTTTCTCAAAGTGTCAAACTGATCCTTCCTGCCGGTCAGAAGCTTATGGGTATAAGACTGATGACCCACATCCCAGATAATCTTATCCTTCGGCAGTTCAAACACCCTGTGCATGGCGATCGTAAGCTCCACCACACCCAGGTTAGACGCGAGATGCCCGCCGTTCTTACTTATCTTCTCAATCAGAAATTCCCGGATTTCTTCCGCCAGTTTTAAAAGTTCTTCCGGATTCAGGTTCTTAATATCATTTTCCTTCTGTATCCGTTCTAACATAACAAAATTTCCTCTCTATTTCTCCCTGTAGATCAACTGCCTAAACAATTGTTCCAGATACGTATGGTCTCCCGGCAGTCCTTTAAGCTTAAGGACTGCGCTGCGGGATTTATCCTCCACGATCTCTTTTGCCTTCTCTATGCCAAAAAGTGTCACATAAGTTGTCTTTTCATTCTTCTCATCACTGTGAACCGGCTTTCCGAGTGTCTCTGTCGTCCCGGTCACATCCAGTATGTCGTCTTGTATCTGAAACGCAAGCCCCACATTTTCCGCGATCCGTCCAACCTCAATGATCTCCTCTTCCTTCGCGCCGCCAAGCACAGCGCCGATCATCATGGAGGATTCAATCAGCGCGGCAGTCTTAAGCTCATAGATCGTATCAAGCACCTCTTTGGACACAGCATGTCCCGTCTCCTTCACATCAATGACCTGTCCGCCTATCATTCCGTAAATCCCGGCTTTGCGGCCAAGGATCTTAAGCGCCTGCGCGATCTTTTCACTCTGATCCGGCGCAGCCGCAAACGCTTTAAGAGCCGTCTCAAACGCGTAATTTAAAAGCGCGTCCCCGGCAAGGATCCCCATATCCTCCCCGTACACTACGTGGGTAGTCTTCCTGCCTCTGCGGTAATCGTCATCATCCATTGCCGGAAGGTCGTCATGCACAAGGGAATACGTATGGATCATCTCTTGTGCCGCCATAAAAGCATGGAGCGCGCTTATCTCTTCCTTCCTCTCTTCCCCTCCCGAAAAGAGCAGGTAGGTTTCTTTCATGAGCATAGGCCTGAGTCTTTTGCCTCCCGCCAGCAGGCTGTAGCCCATAGCCTCCATGATCACTTTCTGGTATCCTTCCTCTTTCGGCAGGAACTCCTCTATAATCGTCTCGATTTCTTTCACCTTCGTTTTCTGTATCTCAAGAAAATCAGCTTTCAAACTCATGTTTTTCTCCCTCGTTATCTAGTAGAAGCATCTTTTTTTCTACTTTATCTATCTTATCATTACACATTTTCAGCATATCCATGCCTTTATGATAAAGTTCAAAGGTCTCTTCAAGAGATACATCTTCCTGTTCCATACCCTCAATCACCTCATCAAGCTGCGCGAAGATATCCTGAAGCGCAGGTGTTTTCTTTTCCTCATTATCCTTTCCGCTCATACTCTCTGCTCCTCCTTTTTCTCCCTGACGACTGCTAAGATCTCTCCGTCGGTAACATAGACTTTTATCTCATCATCTGTCTTGACCTGTCTGATACTCTTAAGCGCAAGTCCGTCTGAACCCTGCACGTAAGAGTACCCCTGGTTCAGTTTCTTTAAAGGGGACAGTCCCTTAATGATCTCTATATACAGAGACAGCTTATGCCTTGCCTCTTTGATGGACCCCTCCATCAACAGACGCAGCCCGTCTTCACATTCCGCCGCCCGCTGTCTGTAATCTCTAAGAAGGCTCTTTGGATGGAGGTACTTAAGCTTCGTCTCATACCCCTTAAGCTTAAGCCTGTCTGACTGTATCTTATGGGTGAGCAGCCTGCTCATCCGAAGATGGTATTCTTCCATCATATCCGCAAGTTTTTTGTATTCATATACTGCAAGTTCCGCGGCTGCCGAAGGCGTAGGAGCACGCAGATCCGCTGCATAATCGGCTATAGTCGTATCCGTCTCATGTCCTACCGCGGAAATAATTGGCACCTGACAATTAAAGATCGCCCTTGCCACTTCTTCCTCATTAAATGCCCACAAATCTTCTATAGAACCACCGCCCCGGCCTACGATGATCACATCCACAGCCACTTTTTCAAGCTCCCGGATCCCCTTTGCGATGCTCTCTTTCGCGCCTTCTCCCTGTACCAGCGCCGGATATAAGATGAGCTGGATATAGGGGTTGCGCCTCTTTGCTATGTTCATAATATCCCTGATCGCCGCCCCGGTAGGCGCTGTTACAATACCGATCTGCCGCGCGAATGCCGGAATCGGCTTCTTATATTCAGGAGCAAACATGCCCATCTCGGAAAGTTCCTGCTTTAACAGCTGAAACCTTTCATACAGAGTACCCTCACCGTCCTGGCGGATCTCTCTTGCATAGAGCTGGTAAGTGCCGTTTCTTTCATAGACCGCCACGCTCCCAAGGGCGATCACCTGCTGTCCTTCGCGCATACGAAAAGAGAGCCCGCCTCGCTGCCCCGCGAACATAACGCAGGCAATCGTTCCAGACTCATCCTTTAATGAAAAATATATATGTCCCGAAGTGTGATATTTACAATTCGACACTTCGCCCTTCACATAAATGCAATCCAGCATATAATCCTGAGCAAACATATTTTTGATATACGCATTCACCTGTTTTACCGAATATACATTCCGTGCCATCTTTCACCTCTGTTTCATGTCAATGGAAAGCGAGACATCTGCTAAGTCTTAACAAGCTTCGCAAGCACCCCGTTAATAAAAGACGGACCATCATCGCCGGAATACTTTTTCGCAAGCTCCACCGCCTCATCAATCGCAACTCCTACCGGAACATCGTCATCCCACCGTATCTCATAGACAGCAAGTCTTAAGATACTTAAATCTGCCTTGTTCATTCGGGATGTCTTCCAGCCCTTTGCCACATCATTGATCAGCCTGTCGATCTCTGAAAACTTTTCACTGATCTTTTCTGCCTTCTTACTGATATATTCCAAATCCTTTTCCTTCGCTTCTTCGAGCTGCTCAAGATATAGCTTTGTCTGCGCTTCCATATCCTCCGCAGCATTGAACTCCATCTCAAACACAAGCTTAAATATATGGTCTCTTAACTCTGTCCTCTTCACTTAATTCTCCTCCGGCATCTCCACTCCGGTGATCCGTATATTGACATCCGCAACATCAAGCCCTGTCATATTCTCAATAGCGGCCTTTACCTTTTCTTGTACCTTTGATGTCGTCTCCTTAATACTATATCCATATTTCAGGTTCAAAGTCAGTGATGCCGTCACGATCCCCTCTAAGACATCCACCTTCACTCCCTTGGACATAGATTTTACCCCAAGCCTGCTGGCGATATCCTTCGTCGTACTTCCTGCCATAGACGCAACGCCGTCTACTTCCATCGCCGCAAGTCCGGCAATGACTGCCACAACCTCATCCGCGATCTTAACCTCTCCCAGATTTTCCTCTGTCTTTATTGTATACGTATTCTTTTCTTCTTTACCCATATCACTAAACCTCCTGTCTGGCTTTACATGTCTTTAATTATAGCAAATTTCCATTCTTTTGCAAAGCTTTTTTCTTACCTCGCGAACTCTGTAAGGATCAGTCCGTCATTTCTCTCCTGCGTCATGCGGATACTCCACTCATTGACAAACAAAAGGAGAGGTCTCTCTTTAAGATCCTTTACCTTCTTCATATCTGAAGTTCCCGTAAGCTTGTCCAGGTTGATATCCTCGTTCCCGATCCACCGGATATACTCATACGGAAGATTATCCAGACGGATCTCCACATTATATTCATTTTCCAGCCGGTACTTTAACACATCAAACTGCAGAACACCTACTACGCCTACTATGATCTCCTCCATACCTGTGTTGTATTCCTGAAAGATCTGTATCGCGCCTTCCTGCGCGATCTGGCTGATCCCCTTTACGAACTGCTTGCGCTTCATAGTATCAAGCTGTCTGACCCTGGCAAAATGCTCCGGCGCAAAAGTAGGGATTCCTTCATAGCAGAACCTGTCTTTTGAGGCCGTAAGCGTATCTCCGATAGAAAAGATCCCCGGATCGAACACACCGATGATATCTCCTCCATATGCTTTCTCCACAATCTTCCTTTCCTTCGCCATAAGCTGCTG
This sequence comes from uncultured Dorea sp., assembly GCA_910584615.1. Lineage (GTDB taxonomy): Bacteria > Bacillota > Clostridia > Lachnospirales > Lachnospiraceae > MD308. Next base: position 48,156 of record CAJUAM010000004.1, on the reverse strand, counting down.
GGGCTGTGACAGGCGGACCTTTTTGCCCCCCTGCATATGGTACACATCCATCCCCGCCTCAAATTCCCCGGAACAGATCCTCATAAAAGCGATCCGGTCTCTGTGAGCCTTATTCATATTTGCCTGGATCTTAAACACAAAAGCAGAAAAACAAGGTTCCTCCATAGGATCGATCACACCCTTATCCGACTGTCTCGGCAAAGGAGAGGTAGTCATCTGAAGGAAATGCTGTAAAAATGTCTCCACTCCGAAATTAGTCAGCGCTGAACCAAAAAATACCGGCGACAGCTCACCTTTACTTACAAGTTCCTGACTGAACTCTGCCCCGGCGCCGTCTAAAAGCTCAATCTCCTCTAAAAGCTTCTCCTTCTGCTCTGCTAAGATCAGCGTATCCATCTTTGGATCATCAAGGGAAACTTTCTTAACTTCACCCTGCGTCGTTCCCTTATGAGTCTCAGAAAACAGCTCAACCTTCCTTTCCTTCCTGTCATATACACCCTTAAACTCTTTTCCTGAGCCGATAGGCCAGTTCATCGGACAGGTAGCGATGCCGAGCTCATTTTCAATATCATCCAGAAGTTCAAAAGTATCTAATGCCTCCCTGTCCATCTTATTGATAAACGTAAAGATAGGAATATGGCGCATAGTACACACTTTGAATAATTTTCTGGTCTGCGCCTCCACACCCTTGGAAGCGTCAATAACCATAACTGCTGAGTCCGCCGCCATCAGCGTCCGGTACGTATCCTCCGAAAAGTCCTGATGCCCCGGCGTATCAAGAATATTGATGCAGTATCCTTTGTAATTAAACTGGAGGACCGAAGAAGTCACTGAGATTCCTCTCTCCTTCTCAATCTCCATCCAGTCAGACACCGCATGTCTCGCAGTGGCCTTGCCCTTTACACTTCCCGCAAGATTAATAGCTCCGCCATATAAAAGGAACTTCTCCGTCAATGTGGTCTTTCCCGCGTCCGGATGGGAAATGATCGCAAAAGTCCTTCTCTTTTCAATCTGTTCTTTCACTTCTTTTGATAACTGTGACATATGTTAACTCTCCTGATATTTCATATTTTCCCACCTAGTTTAGCACAGTCGAAGTAAAATTGATAGTATTAGGTAAAGAAAAACATAATCATCTAAAATGAAAATATAGTGGAATTTACTTTTTCAGGTTACTTAAAAAGGAGAAGCATATCACTTCTCCTCGCCGCTGATTGGATTGATCACTACACTTTCTGCCGACACACCGGTTTTTCTCGTAACAATATCGGTGATCTGCGCACGGTTCGCTTCCGTAAGTTCTGCAGCATTTACTACCACATCTGCTGACTCATCGCCGATACTCACCACCGCATCATTAAACCCTTTTGATGCCAGCATAGTTTCGGCTGCCGCCTCTTTCTCAGACATTTCCGTCATCTTTACCATCTGGGATACGGCATCTTTTTTCTGTTTATCACTCAGCTCTTTATTGTCAATGATCTGCTGGAGTGTCTCTTTATTTTTCGCACGCACCTGTTCTCTCGTCACCTTCGCCTCTGCAACAACTGTACTGGCCTCACCGCTTGTCAGCACCGCTTCGCCGGGCGTTCCTTCTACCGATCCATCTTCTTTCCCTTCGGTGTCGCTGTCCTGGCTTTTAATATCACCGGACGCACTCGCGAGATCCTCTTCAGAAATATCAAGAAGCTCCTGATTGGCAAGCTCTGCGCTCATCTGCTGCGCATCGTCTTTATCACCGAACAACCTCCCCGAATAATTCAGATATCCGGCTGCCGCGATCATAATTGCCAGCGCGGCAATAATCACCTGATTCTTCTTAAAAATTTTTTTCACCATACTGCCTCCTCTTGCTTCGATTTCATTCTTTCTTTACTATCCTAATCTTATGCGTGTCTATCCCAAATAATGCCTGAACTGCCTCAGTTATATTCTGAATTACTACCGCATTGTCGCCGCCGCCGGCAACTACTACCACACCTTCTACTCTCGGGGCGCGCTCTTTACTCACGTAAGGGTTCTGTCCTGCCCCGTCATAGCTGCTCCCGCGAAGTCCGCCCGATCCTCCGTCCCCATAATAGACTGTTGTCTCTGTACGGCTTTCATTTTCCGTCTTTCTGACTCCTCCCTGACTGTCCTCTTCACTTACCGAATCGCTGTCAGTCTGCATGTCCTTTTCTACTACTTTCTCCGCAGACTCTTTAAGAGTGATCATTACCGTTACTTCCCCAACCCCTTTCATCTGGGCAAGCACCCTCTCTAAGTTCCTTTCCATATAAGAAGTATATTCCTGTTCCGACATATGCTCATTTGATACTATACTCTCATTTACTGACTGAAAGTCCGCCTCTCCTTCTTGTTTTTTCTTCCCATCCGGCAGGGCAATGACCAGGAGAAGCACCCCAAGAAGGAATAAGATCACGATCTGGTCTTTCTTGATCGTAAAGCTCTTCACTGTTTCAATCAGCTTTTTTTTCTCTTTCAACTTGAATCTCCTCCACCTTAATATTGTTATCTTTCTCCTCTTTTGTATGATCCTGTCTCTTCCTGTCTTCTCCTTCCTGCGTACTTTGCTGTGCTTCATTAAGGATACCCAAAGAATCTGTCTCCTTAAGATAACCCGTCGCCTCCTCGATTTCCTTAAGTTTCGCTTCATATTCTCTGCTCTTGTAAAAATTCACGATCTGGCTGTCCATCCCAAAGATACGGAAAATGGGTGTAACGATCATGAGTATAAGCACCATGCCTGTAAAAAAACGGATATATTTCTTATATCCCGAATCCGGAAGCGCATGGAGCAGCACCGTAACAAGAACCATGTAATACGCCAGATTCTGCGCCCATTCATAAAAATACTGAAACATCAGCTCCCTCCTTATACATTGCTGGTCACAAAAGAAACAACAACTATCGTTAAAAGAAATAACAGTCCTACCGTAAAGACCAGCCTCATGAGCAGCTGGCAGCCTTCTCCCACACACTCTATACATCCTACGATCCTTTTGTCAGAAACCGGCTGGATCACTGCCGCCGCCATCTTATACATCAGCGCTACAGCGCCCATCTGCACAAGAGGCACGATACAAAGCGCCAGGCAGACGATCATTCCTGCTGTCCCGATTCCGTTTTTTACTAAAACCGCTGTTCCAAGAACAACTTCCGCCACGCCCCCGATGGCATCCCCCACTCCCGGGATCGCCTCAGCCGTTCGGGTAACCGCGCTTCTTTTTACAGTATCAATAGCGGGACTTATCATCCCCTGCACCACATTGAGTCCTACCACACAGGCCACAAGCGTCTTTAAAAGCCACGATACCGCCACTTCGATAAGCTCCGCAAGCTTGCTTAAGTACTCTTGCGACGACAAAAAATCAAGTACCTTCACCATGATGTAGATATGGATGATGGGAAGTAAAAAATACACGATTACAACTTCGGTCACATAGATAAAAAACAACACCAGATTATAAAACGCAACCGCTGTCACACTCCCTTTTGCGATAGAAACTGCCAGAAAGTAAAGAGGACAAAATACTGTCATGAACCTTGTCAGATTTTCAATCCCTGCGCTCACCCAGTCTATTACCATCTGAAAAGAACTAAGACATAGGGCGATCAGAAGCAGATAAAGAATATAAAAGCTGATCTCACAGATCTGGCGGCTTTTAAACACTGTGGAAAAATTATGGAATACCGCCGCGATCACAGCAATGATCAAGATGTGGATGAGATTTTCCCTGCTCCCTGAAAATGCGTAGGTAAACTGACCGGATACCAACTGCCACAGCATCTTCGCCGAATATCTCTGCTCGCCTGTAATAACGGCTGCAACCGTATCACGAAATCCGATCCTCTCCTTTGGGAAAATACTTTTCAGGGCCTTGTCCACATCTTCATAGTCAAACTCTCCCAGTATCTCTTCTTTCATATCAGATGGACTTACACTGTCTAAATCATCCGAAAACTCACTTTGCCCTATACCTTTTTCATCAGCCGTATCATCTGTCAGTGTCCCCGACTCTGCATCGCGGGCTTCTGCCTGCAGTCCGAATAAAACTGCTGCTAACATCACCGCCAGAAGGATTGTTTGCAATCCTTTTTCTGCTTTTGACATCCTCTTTCGCCCTATCATGATAAAAAACCTTTCACCGTATCAAGCAGCGCCATAAGGATCGGCATGCTGAGCACCAGCACCGCCAGCTTCCCAAATATTTCAATCTGTCCGGCAATCGTCTGATACCCTGCGTCCTTGCATATACTTGAGGAAAATTCCGCGATATAAGTAATTCCCAGCATTTTAAGCAGCGTTCCGATATATACCGTATCCATGCTGATATAGTCTCCTATGGTCTGCACCATCTTTATGATCATATTAAGATTTTCAAATATACTGAAAAAAATCAGCAAGCTTAGGACAATACTGATATAAATACCATACTCTGCCTTTCCGCTTTTAAACTGTACCGCCAGAAGTACTCCGGCAACCCCGATAATCCCCACCTGAACCATACTCAAAGCCTTATCTCCTCCTATTCTGCCCCGACATGTAAAGTCCTGTCAGCCGTCCCCCTGCCTATTTACAGGGAAAACAGCCGTCTTATATCTTCGAACAGATCATAGATATAAGGTACGATCCAGAACAGTACAAGAAGAAGTCCCGCAAGACTGGTTAAAAAAGCCTGTTCCTCCCTGCCGCTGTGTTTTAATACCTGGCTCAGTACAGATACTAGGATCCCGACCGCCGCTATTTTAAAGATCAAATTTACACTCATCCTCTGCCTCCTTAACACCGGCTGCCCTTTCTCATAAAAGCAGCACAGCTACCAAAAGTCCGCTCATCACTCCCAGGCAATGGCACAGCCTTACCTTCGTCTTCATCCCTTCTTGTATCTCCTCCATGCTTAATTTCAGCTGTTCCTGATACAGCGACAGTACTTTCAGCTGTAGGTTTAAATCCATAGCTCCAAGCTGACTTCCAAGCTGTATGAGCCTCTCCAGCTCTTTATGCGGCAGTCCGCAGTGTTTTAGTTTATCCTCGGCTGCCTGTCCCCATATAACCTCAAAAGCACCGGAATCCATCTGCCCCATCTTACGTTCCATAGATAAAAGCCATCCTTTATACGGTTCTTCTATACGGCGGGATACATTAAGGAAGATCTCGCCAAGATATGTATGGGAATAGCGGATCTCACTCTCTATCATATATAAGATCCTCTGCAGATACTTCATCTGCCTGTATTGTTCCTGTATACTGCCTGCGCGCGCTATTCCCGCAAGTGTCGTAGCAGCTATGACCAAAAGACAGCCGGATATTTTTAAAAGCATCTCACATCACTCTCCCATCACTGTCAAATACAGCTTCAATCTCCCCCTTGTTTTTCAAAAAAACATACCGCTCAAACCTTTTCTCTCCTATCATGCGGGAAAATACAGGCTTCTTCTTAAGCTCCTCCATAGACTCCCCATGCGCGGTCGCAAGCATTTTCAAACCGCAGTGCATGGCATAAGAGATAGCCTGTACATCTTCTGCTTCACCGATCTCATCTACCGCCAGCACCTGCGGTCTCATAGAGCGGATCATCATAAGCATCCCCTCTACTTTCGGACAGGCATCCATAACATCCGTACGGATCCCCAGATTGTTCTGGGGAATTCCATGATAGCAGCCTGCAATCTCTGAACGCTCATCCACCACCCCCACTGTCATTGCCTTTGTATAGGAATTCCCATTGGAGATCTGGCGTATCATGTCCCTAAGAAGCGTCGTCTTTCCGCATCCCGGCGGTGATACAAGAAGTGTATGCAGCGGACGCTGACATTTAGTGATAAATGGAAACACCTTGTCCCCGCAGCCTGTTATCTCATGAGACATACGGACATTTACAGAAGTGATATAGCGAAGATTCCTGACCTTCCCACCTTCTATGATCGTCTGCCCTGCTATTCCCACCCGATGCCCTCCCCCCACCGTAATGAATCCCTGCTTCATCTCTTCTTCAAACGCATATAAAGAATAACTGCTGATATACTCTATCAACTCTTTGATCTCTTCTTTCGATACGATATACCTTTGTCCCTTTTCTTGTTCTGGTATAAGTTCCTCACCCCGATACATGAAAATCAACGGTTTCCCCGCCCGCAAGCGGATCTCCTGAAGATTTCCAATATTCGTTATCTGCCTTCTGACCACCTGACGGATACCTCTGGGCAATAGATTGATGATCTGGTTTTCCTGCATCTTTGTCCACCTCTTTAACTCAATATATGTTCCTGTCCACAATTTATTACAAAAATAAAAAGACTCACACCACTTTATTGTAATGTGAGTCTTTTTTATCTGTTTTTTTATTCTGCCACATCTTTCATACTGAAAGAAAATCTTCCCATCTTATCTTTTCCAAGGCACACTACCCTTACCTTATCGCCAAGCGTCAGAACATCTTCTACATGGTTCACCCGCTCTTTTGAAATCTTGGATATATGGACCATGCCTTCTTTTCCCGGCGCAAACTCAATAAAAGCTCCGAATTCCTTAATGCTGACTACCTTGCCGTCAAGAACCTGTCCAGCCTCAAAATCAGTAACTATAATGTAGATAAGCTTTCTCGCTTCATCCATCATAGCCGCATCTGTACCGCAGATAGATACGCTGCCGTCATCTGTAATGTCGATCTTGACACCGGTCTGCTCAATGATCGCGTTGATCGTCTTGCCCCGCTGTCCCACAACATCCCCGATCTTCTGCGGATCGATCTGCATCTGGATGATCTTCGGCGCATACGGGCCGACCTCCGGCCGAGGCTGCGCGATAGCCTTATTCATAACTTCATCAATAATATAGGTCCTTGCTTTTTTCGTAGCAGCGATCGCTTCTTCGATAATAGGTCTTGTAAGCCCGTGGATCTTAATATCCATCTGGATAGCTGTAATACCTTTATGAGTACCCGCTACTTTAAAGTCCATATCTCCGAAAAAGTCCTCTAATCCCTGAATATCTGTGAGTACAAGATAATCATCATCTGTCTCGCCTGTCACAAGGCCGGCAGAAATACCTGCCACGGCAGACTTGATCGGCACGCCTGCTGTCATCAGTGACATAGACGAAGCACATACACTTGCCTGTGAAGTAGAACCGTTGGACTCAAACGTTTCTGACACTGTACGAATCGCGTACGGGAATTCTGTCTCGCTTGGCAGTACCGGCACAAGGGCACGCTCTGCTAAAGCGCCGTGTCCGATCTCCCTGCGTCCCGGTCCTCTGGACGGTCTTGTCTCACCGACTGAATAAGACGGGAAATTATAGTGATGCATATACCTCTTGGATGTCTCTGCCTCATCCAGACCATCCAGTCTCTGTGCTTCCGCAAGAGGCGCAAGAGTCGTGATCGTACAGATCTGTGTCTGCCCGCGGGTAAACATAGCACAACCGTGCACTCTCGGGATCAGATCCACCTCTGCCGCCAATGGACGGATCTCATCAATTGCCCTGCCGTCCGGACGCTTGTGATCCTTTAAGATCATCTTCCGGACAGTCTTTTTCTGATACTGGTACACTGCCTCCGAAAGAACTGCAAGCCATTCCTCCTTCTCAGCAAATGCTTCCTCTAACTTTTCGGTGATCTGGCGGATGTTTTCTTCCCTCACCTGCTTTTCATCTGTAAATACTGCTTCTTCCATTGCCTGAGGCGGAACGATCTCTTTTATAGCAGCAAATAATTCCTCCGGCACTGCGCAGCTTTCATACGTATGCTTTTCTTTTCCGCACTCAGCTACGATCGTATCAATAAATGCGATCACTTTCTGGTTGATCTCATGGGCCGAAAAAATAGCCTCGATCATCTTCTGTTCTGAAACCTCATTAGCACCGGCTTCGATCATGATGACCTTATCTCTTGTAGAAGCAACCGTGAGGGCAAGATCTGAAGCATCCTTCTGGGAAGCTGTCGGATTATATACAAATTCTCCGTCAACCATCCCCACCTGAGTCGTAGAGATCGGCCCGTCAAAAGGAATATCCGAAATCGTCGTAGCTATGGCAGCGCCAAGCATCGCTGTAAGTTCCGGAGAACAATCCTGATCTACAGACAGCACCAGATTTTCTAAAGTCACATCATTGCGGTAATCTTTCGGGAATAACGGTCTCATAGGACGGTCGATTACACGGTCTGTAAGAACCGCGTTCTCAGATGCCTTTCCCTCTCTCTTATTAAAACCTCCCGGAATCTTCCCTACAGAATATAATCTTTCATTATATTCTACACTGAGCGGGAAAAAGTCGATGCCGTCTCTTGGTTTTTCTGAGGCAGTAGCTGTACACAGAACAGTCGTATCACCGTAATGCATAAGAACCGCTCCATTCGCCTGCTTCGCCACTCTGTCAACATCCACGCGAAGCGTCCTGCCCGCCAGCTCCATTTCAAACTTTTTGTACATAGTCTTCTCCTTTTTAACTATCATGATTTTACATCACGGACAAGAGCTTCCGAAACTACTGAAAAACACACTTTCCTTCTATATAAAATACGCTTTTCAGTGGTCTCGGGACACGCATACTTGTCCGCAAGCTTTAATATTATAACACAACCAGATTAAAAAAAGAAGTGTCTTTTCACAAAACACTTCTTTTTAAAATAATTTGATTATTTTCTTAATCCTAATCTTTCAATAAGTGTACGATATCTCTCAATATCCATCTTCTTAAGATACGCGAGAAGTCCTCTTCTTTGTCCAACCATCTTAAGAAGTCCTCTTCTTGAGTGATGATCCTTCGGATTCGCTTTAAAATGCTCTGTCAGGTCATTGATCCTTGCTGTCAGAATCGCTACCTGAACTTCCGGTGAACCAGTATCGCCCGCTGTCCTTCCGTAATCTGCTACAATCTTTTCTTTCATCTCTTTTGAAATCATGTCCAAAAATCCTCCTCAAAACTTTATTAAACCGCCAAGTATTAAGTAACGGCTGGAGTATCCGGTTACCGAACACTGGCTTTCACACCAACCAATTGTATCATAAGTATTCCCTTATGTAAAGAAAAAATTACAATTCATCCTCCATCTGTTCCTCTTCACGGCTGTCAAAAGGCTCAATGATCGCAAACGCGATATTTGTCGCATGATCTGCTACGCGTTCCAGTCCCGATACCGTATCTGAAAAGATCATACCTGACATCGGAGTGCATTTATTTTTTGCTAAACGCTTTACATGAAGCTTCTGGAGACTCCTCTCCTGCTCATCTATCTGATCTTCCAGTTCAAGGATTTCTTTCATATGGCTCTGATTGCTGTTAGTGAACATATCAAGCGAATACTCAAACAGCGTGATAACATCTCTCATCATATCCTTAAGCTGATGCTTCGCCTTATCACCAAGTTCCACATTGTCCCGGATCCGGGTAGCGGCAGAATCCGCCAGATTCTCCGCATGATCTCCGATCCGCTCGATATCGTTCACAACATGGAATAATCCGCCAAGTTTCTCCGCATCCGCAAGCGGAAGATCGATCTCATTGACCTTTACAAGATAATCTGTGATCCTGCTGTTCATAAAGTCAATATAATCCTCGATCTTGTAAACTTTCTCAATCTTTTTCTCATCCTTTTCACATAAAGCATCCATTCCAAGTTCAAGGTTGGCAATTGCCACCTTGCCCATATGCTCGATCTCATGGATCGCATCCATAACTGCCGTCGATGGGGACATAAGTGACTTCTTGATATATAAAAGTTCGTATTCGTCTTTCCCCTCATTGTCCGTGCCCGGAACTGCCTTGTAGGTAAGCTTAACGATCCAGCCCATGAACGGGAACAGCATCGCGACCTCAAACACCTTCATAAGCGTGTGCACATTGGCAACCGCGCGGGAAAGACTGCCTCCTGAGATCATAAGCAGCGCATCTGTGATCGGGTTCAGCGCCACCATCAGGATCACGAACATAATCCCGGAACCGATGACATTGAAAAAGAAATGTATCAGTGCCGCCCGCTTCGCGTCCTTTTTGCCGCTCAGACTTGCTGCCAGAGCAGATACACAAGAACCAATATTACATCCAAGGATCATAAACGGACAGATTTTAAAATCCAAAAGCCCCTGCGAAACCATCAGAAGAATGATGCCCACCGTCGCAGAAGAGCTCTGCAGAACAGAAGTGATCAAAATCCCCACAAGGATCGCAGCAAAAGGATTTGTAAGCGAAGCAAGAAAATCCAGGATAGCCTGTGATTCCTTAACTGCCTGCATACTCTCTCCCATGATCCGAAGCCCCATGAACAAGACGCCAAAGCCTAAGATCACTTCTCCGATCTTCTTCACACTCTGCTTCTTGCAGAACATCGTCATCACAACACCGATAATCACGATCAGCGGCGCGACATCTGACAGATTAAAAGCAATCAGCTGGCCTGTCACCGTCGTGCCGATATTAGCACCTAAGATCACTCCGGAGGCCTGCATCAGATTCATCAGTCCAGAGTTAACAAAACTCACTACCATGACCGTAGTCGCGTTCGAAGACTGAATGATCGCAGTAAATACAATTCCTACTACCATTCCGATAAAACGGTTTTTCGTAAAAAATTCAAGAATACCTCTCATCTTGGCTCCGGCCGCTTTTTCCAGACCTTCGCTCATAAGCTTCATACCATAAAGGAAAAAGCCTAATCCGCCAAACAACAAAAATACTTCTGTTATGCTCATTTGTAATTCTCCTTCGCTACTCTATCCCAAAGTATCTTTTCCCATATGCAATGTCTTTATCAATACAGGCTTTCATTTCATCTATACTGCCAAACTTCTGCTCCGGACGTCTGAATTCCAGAAACTCTGCCTTTATCTTCCTTCCGTACGCATCACTGCCATAGCCAAACAAGAAGCTTTCTAAGACTACCTTGTCTTCCATCGATACCGTCGGTTTCACACCGACATTGGAAATCCCCGGATATTTGATCCCATCAACCGTAATTTCACTGATGTATACTCCTCTTGGCGGAACAAGCTTATACTCCGGCCATGCTACATTCATAGTAGGAAAACCAAGTGTTCTGCCAAGCTGCCGGCCGTGCTCTACCCTTCCATTCACTTCGAAAGGATACCCAAGCAGATAATTCGTCAAACGGACATTTCCTTCTTTTAAAACATCTCTGATATACGTGCTGCTGATAATATTTTCCTTATAGCGTTCCTTCTCGATGACTACAAGCTCATATCCATACTCTTTCGCATACTGCTCCAAAGTATGGACATCCCCGCCCTGATCCCGCCCGAATCTAAAATCTGCTCCCACTACCACATACTTTGCATGAAACACTCCGCAGATGATATCATGTATAAAATCCTTGGCTGTCATGCTGCGGAATTTTTCCGTGAACGGGCATTCCACCAGATAATCCATCTCTTTATCGAGATGATGATACCTTTCCCTGCCCGTCATCAGACGTCCCATCTTGATCTGCTTGGCTTTCCACAGCGGACGCATGTCAAATGCACATACTATGCCCACGATATTATTCTCTTTTTTCAGCCTGAGTACTCTTTCAACCAGCTTCTGATGCCCCAGATGCAGCCCGTCAAACTTGCCGAAAGTCACTGCTGATCTTCTTCTGTCCAGATAGTGGGACAGCCACTTTACATAGCGCATAGATACTCCTTGTAACTTTAATTTTCAGGAAAAAACATCTTTTCAAGATGACACTCCCCTGTTTCCTTCTTCCATCTGTACAGAGCGATAAACTGTCCGGCACTGTCATAAATCCGTACTCTCCTACTGTCCGATCCAGTCATACACTCCGAAAAAGCCTCTTTAGGCAGTACATTTCCATTCTTTGCCAGCACTTCCCATTTTCCTTCTACAAATACCTTCGGTGTCTCAGAAAACATGTCATCCACCGGCACAAGAAGTTCTTTTAGTCCATTTTCTTTAAAAGCGCTCCTAATCTCTTCAAGTGTCTTGGAATCCTCCAATGCAAAACGTCCTGCACGGGTGCGTAATAGCTCTTCCATACATCCGCCACAGCCAAGTTTTTCACCGATATCCTGACACAATGTCCTGATATAAGTCCCTTTTGAACAAGTCACTGACATGCGGACTCTTGGGAGGCTCATCTCAAGCAGCCTGATATCATAAATCTTTACCTGACGCGCTTTGCGCTCCACTACCTGACCGCTCCTGGCCAGCTCATAAAGCTTCTTTCCATTTACCTTTAATGCCGAATACATAGGCGGAATCTGGGCATACTCTCCCACAAAAGAAAATACTGCCTCTTTCACTGCTTCTTCACACAGACTTTCTGTATCTTTCTCAGCCAGCACCTTGCCGTAAATATCTTGTGTATCCGTTGTTTTTCCCAGCAAAAGAACGGTTTCATAAGTCTTATCCTTATCTGTCAGAAGTTCACAAAGTTTTGTTGCTTTTCCAAGACAGACCGGCAGCACTCCTATTGCCTCCGGATCAAGAGTCCCTGTGTGTCCGATCTTCTTCTGCCCGGTGATCCCCCGAAGCTTCGCCACCACATCATGGGAAGTATACCCTTTCTCTTTACGGATATTCAATATTCCATGTATCATGCTTCCTTCTCCAACTGAAGCTCAATCTGCCCTGACAGATTATTGATCACATCATAAGGTGTTCCTGTCAGCGTAAATCCTGCTGCTCTTTTATGCCCGCCCCCGCCGAAATACTGGGCGATGACGCTTACATCCACCCGGTCTCCGGAACGCAGACTTACTTTATAGACATTCGGACGGATCTCATCCATAAAGATCGCGACTTCGACGCCTTTAGTGTTTCGCATCTGACTTGCAATACCATCAAGATCACTTCTGTCCACATCGAAAAATCTCATCTCCCGCGCCCGTATATAAGAGGCGATACATTTCCCGTCCAAAAACATAATGCTTTCCAAAAGCGCGCGTCCAAGCACCTGATGCTGCGCATAAGTCTTTTCATAATAAGTATCCCGGATGATCTTCGGCGCATTAAGTCCTGTCTCCAAAAGCGCTGCCGCTGCCCGCATTGTAGAAGGCGATGTACAAGAATACTGGAACACTCCCGTATCATGCGCGATCCCCACATACAAAGCCTCTGCCACATCTACGCTCACACGCTCTTTATCAAGCAGATAATATACAAGTTCTGATGTTGAACTGGCATCAGGTACAATGTGATTCTCTTGCGCAAATCCCTGATTGCTCACATGATGGTCTATACACAGCGTATGCTCCGCATTTTCAAATAAAGTCCCTGAAAACCCAAGACGTTCGATATCACCGCAGTCCAGACAGATAAAAAGATCATAATTCTTTTCGTCACAGACCTCATGTCTGATATTTTCTGTCTCTTTGATAAACCGGAATTTCTCCGGGATCTCTTCCAGATAAACATCTACTGTCTTATCACTGTAATTTTCCTTTATATAACGGGACAAGCCCATACAAGAGCCGATACAGTCGCCATCTGGTCTGATATGTCCGCCTATGGCTATGGTATCCGCCATTTTAAGCATCCTACTGAGCATCACTATCACCTTCTATTTTTTCATCAATATCTGCCGGTTTCAAATCCTTCGTAACTTCATCTATCCGTTTAGACATATTCACACCATATTCAATAGACTGGTCCAATATGAACCGGATCTCCGGTGTATTGCGCATATTCAGTGTTCTGGCCAGCTCCCGGCGTATATATCCTACTGCGCTGTTAAGTCCATCCAAAGTATCTGACTGGGCCTTCTCATCCCCAAGCACGCTGATATATGCCTTGCATGTCTTAAGATCCGGCGCAACCTCCGCTGCTACCACAGAGGTCCATGAAGCAACCCTCGGGTCTTTCAATCCCCCCCGAATGATATTGCTCAGCTCCCTCTGGACCTCCGTATTTATCCTTGTATTCTTAATACCTCTCTTTTTCATTCTATTGCTCCTTTACTTAAGAGTCCCAAAATCCCCTATCTTGGAATCTCTACCATCTTAAACGCCTCAACACGATCTCCTTCCTTGACATCGTTAAAGTTCGCGAATACAAAACCGCACTCATAGCCCGTTCGTACTTCCTTGACATCGTCCTTAAAACGTCTCAGTGATGCAAGAGCGCCTTCGAACACTACTATACCATCTCTCATAATACGCACAGAACAGTCTCTTTCAAATGTTCCGTCAAGCACATAAGATCCTGCGATCGTTCCGACACCGGACGCTTTGAATAACTGGCGCACCTCTGCGTGACCTAATACTTTCTCTTCAAAGACCGGATCAAGCATACCTTTCATGGCAGCCTCCACGTCCTCAATAGCATTGTAAATGACACGGTACAGGCGGATATCCACACCTTCGCGGTCTGCCGTCTCTTTTGCGGACGCATCCGGACGCACATTGAAACCGATGATGATCGCATTGGAAGCCGACGCAAGACTTACATCCGATTCATTGATGGCGCCGACTCCGCCGTGGATGATCTTAACAACCACTTCATCATTCGAAAGCTTAAGAAGGCTCTGCTTGATCGCTTCTACTGATCCTTGTACATCCGCTTTTACTACGATACCAAGCTCTTTAAGGTTGCCTTCCTGAATCTGCGTAAACAGATCATCCAGCGAAAGCTTCGACTTCGTATCTTCCAAAAGCTTCACCTTGCTCTGGGAAATAAATGTCTCAGCAAAGTTTCTCGCCTCTTTATCATTGCCGCAGCCTACAAACACTTCACCGGCATTAGGCACATCGTTTAATCCCAGGATCTCAACCGGAACCGACGGCCCTGCCTCTTTGACACGTCTGCCCTTGTCATCCATCATAGCTCTTACTTTTCCGAAAGCTGAACCTGCCGCCACAGCATCGCCGATACGCAGTGTTCCCTTTTGTACCAATACAGTTGCCACAGACCCTCTTCCCTTATCAAGCTGTGCCTCCAGCACAAGACCTCTTGCGCGGCGGTTCGGATTTGCCTTAAGCTCCATAACCTCTGCCGTAAGGACGATCATTTCCATCAGCTCTTCAAGACCCTCTCCGGTCTTTGCGGACACCGGAACAAAGACAGTGCTTCCGCCCCAGTCCTCAGGAATCAGTTCATATTCCGTAAGCTCCTGTTTTACACGTTCAATATTCGCGCTGGGCTTATCAATCTTATTAACCGCGACAATGATCTCAACGCCTGCCGCCTTTGCATGATTGATGGCCTCCACCGTCTGCGGCATCACACCGTCATCCGCGGCAACTACAAGGATCGCGATATCTGTAGAGCTGGCTCCTCTCATACGCATGGCAGTAAATGCTTCATGTCCCGGGGTATCAAGGAAAGTGATCCTCTCTGAATTCACATTCACAACATACGCGCCGATATGCTGGGTAATGCCTCCTGCTTCTCCGCCGATCACATTTGTATGGCGGATCGCATCCAGAAGGGATGTCTTGCCGTGGTCAACGTGACCCATAACACAGACTACCGGAGGACGCTTCTTCATCTTCTTTTCGTCCTCTTCTTCCTCCTTAAGAAGTTCTTCGATCACATCCACAACTTCCTCTTTTTCACAGAGAATATCAAAGTCAAGCGCGATCTCTTCGGCTGTCGTGTAATCAACTTCCTGATTCACAGTTGCCATCTTTCCCTGCATAAAAAGCTTTTTAATGATCACTGAAGGTACGATCTTCATCTTGTCTGCCAGTTCTTTGATCGTAAGCAATTCAGGGATAATGATAGACTTAATAGTTTCTTCCGCCTTCTGCTGTTTCTGCTGAGGTTTTTGCATCTGAGGCTTCTGATCATTCTTTCTGCCTTTGTTCTTTGGCATCCTCTCTTCTTCTTCCCGGCGGTAATCTTTCTTCTTATGGTCGTCTTTGCCTTTTCCTTTGCTTCTCTGGGTCTTCTGCGCCTCGATCGCTGGTGCCGGGATCGCAGATGAATCGTTTCTTCTTGTAGCGCGCCTGTCATCAGATCTTGTGCCCTGTCCCTGATTTTTGTCTCTGTCTCCAAAACGATTGCGGTCTCTGTCTTTATCCCTGTCTCCAAAGCGGCGCTCTCCAGAACGGTTTCCTCTCGCGTTGCCTCCCTGTCCCCGCTCATTATTCCTGTCCGAAGGACGGCCCTGGCGATTTGCGCGGTCGCCTTGAGTTCGCTCTCCGTTTCTGTCAAACGGACGGCCCTGACGGCTGGCTCCTCTGTCTCCCTGGTGCTCTCCCTGGCGGATAGCTCCTCTGTCTCCCTGATGTTCTCCCTGGCGGCTTCCCCTGTCTGCCTGACGGCCTGCCCTGTCTGCCGTACGATTCGGTCTGTCTCCCAAACGTTCACCTGCCGTCCGGTCGCCTCCCAAAGGTCTCTGACGGCTCTCTTCCGGTGCTTTCTGGACTGTCTGCGGCTTACTCTCCGCCGGTTTTGCAGCCGCCGGTACCGGAGCCTTTTCAGCGCTCTGCGGCTTGATAGGACTTTCTATCTTCTCTGCCGGCTTCACAACCGACTCAGTCCTTT
Source organism: uncultured Dorea sp. (assembly GCA_910584615.1). Classification (GTDB taxonomy): domain Bacteria; phylum Bacillota; class Clostridia; order Lachnospirales; family Lachnospiraceae; genus MD308. The sequence goes on along the minus strand of CAJUAM010000004.1, from coordinate 31,709 downwards.
TTACTGCCGTTTTTTCTGTCTCCGTCTTCTCCGCCGGCTTTTTAGCGATCGGCTCTGCCTTCTGGACAGGCGTTCCCTTTGCCGGGCGGCCGTTATTGACCTGCATAAGCTTTCCAGGCATATGAAGTCCTTTTCCTTTCTGCCGGTTTCCTCCCTGTCTTACGCCTTTCTGCGTATTCTGCGGACGGAACACATGGACGATATTCTTTTTCTTCGGAGCCTCATCTGTTTTTTCTTCAGGCTTCTTAGCCGCCGGTTTCTCAGTCTTAGAAAACGTACTTCTGACCTGATCTGCCTGTTCGCCCTCAATAGAACTCATATGGCTCTTTACTTCTATATTCTTTTTACCCAGCAGCTCTATCACTTCCTTACTTGAAACCTGAAGTTCCTTGGCTAACTCATATATTTTAATTTTTGACATAAACACTACCTCCTCTATGCAATTGTATCCTCTTTCGTATTCATAGCTTTCTCCATTCCTTTTGCAAACCCTGTATCAAGAATTGCAAGGGATGCCCGAAACTCCTTCCCCATTGCATGCCCCAAGGTATCTTTATCCGTGTAAAAATAGATTGGCACTTGATAAAAATCACACATATTCTGAAATTTCTTTTTTGTATTATCGGATGCATCCTTCGCTACAATGACTGCCGCGGCCCGGCCAGATTTTACTTCCTTCTCCGTAGAAAACTCGCCACTTACAGTCTTTCCTGCCTTTGTAGCCAGACTGATCAGTGACAGTACTCTATCTGCTCTCAATTCCAACCATCTCCTTTTTTAGAGACTCATACACCTCATCTGGTATGGCCTGCTTAAAAGACCTCTCCAGTCCCCGGTTCTTCACTGCCTTGCTTAAGCACTCCCTGTCCGGACACAGATACGCTCCCCTTCCGTTCTTTTTCCCGGTCGCATCCAGCAAAAACTCATTCTCTGCAGTCCGTATCACTCGGATCATCTCTTTTTTATTTTTCATTTCCTGACACCCTACACACTTGCGCATAGGAACTTTCTTATTTCCGTTCAAACTATCACCTGCTTTTTTATCACACTTCCAATTCTTCTACTTCATGAAACAAGATTTCTTCGCTGTCATGATCATCATCGGCCGCTTCCTCCTCACAGTCCTGCTCAGAATATTCTTCCTCATATTCTCCGGTGTAGTCCTCATCATACATCTCTTCTTCATATACACCTTCCCCAAGCTCCATGTAATTCTCCGGAAGTTCACCTGATTCGATCGCCTGTGTCTCGCTCTTGATGTCAATCTTGTATCCTGTAAGCCTTGCCGCAAGTCTCGCGTTCTGCCCTTCCTTACCAATCGCCAGTGACAGCTGGTAATCCGGCACGATCACGCTTGCCGCCTTCTCATCCGGATCTGCCATAACGGAAATAACCTTTGCAGGACTCAGCGCATTTTCAATCAGGATAGCCGGATTATCACTCCAATTGATAATATCGATCTTTTCTCCTCTAAGTTCCTTTACGATAGCATTCACCCTCGCGCCGTTCATACCGACACATGCTCCCACCGGGTCTACATCCGGATCGTTGGACCAGACGGCGATCTTCGTCCTGCTTCCTGCCTCTCTGGCAATGCTCTTAATCTCAACAATCCCATCCTTTACCTCCGTAACCTCAGATTCAAACAGACGCTTTACAAGTTCCGGATGAGTACGTGACACTAAGATCTTTGGTCCCTTCGTCGTGTTTTTAACCTCGACCACGTAAAGCTTCACACGCTCAGTAGGTTCAAACACCTCTCCCTTAACCTGCTCGTTTTCCGTCAGCATAGCATCTGCCTTCCCAAGATTGATGCTGATATTCCTTCCTACATAGCGCTGCACGATCCCTGTCACAATATCCTTTTCCTTTTCAAAATACTGGTCATAGACAACCTTGCGCTCTTCCTCGCGGATCTTTTGAAGGATCAGATTTTTCGCGTTCTGCGTCGCGATCCGCCCGAAGGATTTGGATTCGATCGGGATCTGCACGATATCTCCCAGAGTATACGACCCGTCAATTTCATGCGCTTCTTCAAGACTGATCTGTTCTAATTTATCCTCCACATCTTCCACAACTATCTTCTCCGCAAACAAACGGTAATCACAAGTTTCTCTGTCCATAATGACTTTCACATTGTCTGCTTTTCCAAAGTGGTTCTTGCAGGCGTTTAAAAGAGAATTTTCAATCGCATCAAGCAGTGTTCCTTTGCTGATATCCTTCTCTTTTTCTAAAATATTCAACGCTTCTAATAATTCTGTGTTCATTTTTGTCTCCTCCTAAATTAAAAATCAAACGCAAGGCGAATAAGCGCAATGTCGCCCTTATCAAATTTCCTTTCAGTTCCGTCCTCAAAAGTCACCGTCACGCTGTCCTTGTCATAAGTCTTTAAAATGCCGGTAAACTCCTTGTGTTTATCTATCATACGGTATGTCCGGATCTCCACCTCTTCCCCCAGATTCCGCTTGAAATCCTTTTCCTTTTTCAAGGGCCGCCCCAGTCCCGGAGAGCTGATCTCCATGATATAACTGTCGTCAATAAAATCTTTTTCATCAAGGATATCTGACAATCTCCTGCTGACAGCTTCACAGTCATCAATGTTTACTCCTCCCGGCTTATCTATGTAAGCCCTAAGATACCATGTCCCGCCTTCCTTTACATATTCCACATCCACCAGCTCACAGCCGTATTCTTCGGTGATGGGCAGAAGTATCTCTTCCGTCTTTTGCTCATAGCTTTCCCTTTTTGACAATATTACGCTTCCTTTCTTCATATGGAAATCCAGGTCACAGACCCTTACCAGCAAAGAAGAGTGAACTTGCGTCCACTCTTCTGCCAAATCCTTTATGCAACTGTATGTCAGTATAACACTCCATCATTGGAAAATCAAGGGATTTTGCGATTTTTTTGCCCTATATCCCACTTATCTGGTATACATGGTTATCCCTCTGAAGTTCCTTGTACTTTACTTTTACCTTTTTTTCCTCTTCTTTTCCGTCTACTTTAACTTTTTTGATAACATTTTTTGTATATGTCTTGTAATAAGAGCGGTAAAAACCGGCGTAGTACTTACTTCCCACGTGATAGATACTTTCTATTTCACAGCCTTTTTTTACATTGATCTTAGAAATATAATTGCCGTCCCAGTCATAAACTGTGATGATATTATATTTCTGCTTTGAACTCTTCGGACTCTGAGCCAGCATGATATAGTCATCGGTAGCATCGATTCCCTGAGGAAGATAGTTATTTTTCTTGCTGACCTTTATATAACGCACCGGATTCAGATCCGGATCCAGCACCACAAAATTATAAGTGTGGCTTAAAAGCACTGCATATTGCTTTCTGCCGCTGCTGTATGCTATTCCGTTAAACGCCGTAGCCCGGGCCGCGTCAGCCTTGCTGCCGCCCGCAAGCTTCCTTGGTATCTGGACATGTTTGCTCCCGATCACCTTAAGTGTCTTTGGATTGACAGATGTCAGCCTCTTTGGGTCAATACCCGTACTGTGTACAATGACCAGACGTTTCTTGTGCTTGTCATAAGTCATATCATTTCCGTGCGCAACATTCAGCACTCCGGAAACTTTAACTACCTTCAGGTTCGACCGCTTGACCTTTACCACCTTGCAATTAACTGCTCTCCGGTTGTACATCAGATAGTAGGCATATGTTCCGTCCGTACAGGAACCTTGCAGTGTATCATACTGATACATCTTCTGCTTTGCCCATGTGCGTATCTCAAATATCTTTTTATTCTTTTTCAGCGGCGTTGCCTTCGTCGTCCTCGTCTTCTTAACATTGCCCGCCGCCGACCATCCGGAATAGTAAGTCTTTCCTCCCGACTTTTTATAGGCGCGGATCCTTGCATAATAATTTTTATTTTTTTCAAGCTTTTTCAATGTATAGTCCGATGTTTTCGCATTTTTCACCGTAGCTTTTTTTGCGCCCACAAACATCCCGTTCTTAGCATACTGGATCTGATACCCTGTCGCGGCGGTATTCTTTTTCCATGTAAGCTTATATGCCGTAGGGGATTTTCTCTTAAAGCTCTTTACAGATGGGACTGTCACTCTTACATAGCTTTTCGCTTTCGCGTACGGACTGAGCGATCTGCCTTTATATGCCCGCACCGAATAAACATACGCTTTCCCATTTCCTGCCTTTACATCCCGCCATACGATCTCACCCGGCTGCGTGATATTGGCAGCTACTGTCCATTCACTCTTTTCAGGTTCCCTGCGGTACACACAATACCCGCTGCAGCCTGCCACCCTGTTCCACTTAAGCTCAATGCCCGCCGACAAAAGACCTGTCTGCAAAGCCGGCGCGGCAAGATGGACGATTTTTTTTGAGGCACCGGTCAGTCCTTTTTTTCTTAAATCGTCAAACACCTTCACTCTATAGTAATAAGTGCCGCCTTTTACCACCTGAGTATCCGTAAAAGTAACATCATCAGCATCAGCCGAAGTTTTCACTCTCTTCCAAGGTGATTTTCCGTTTGTGCTTCTCTCCAGATAATAGCCTTTCGCCCCTTTCACTTTTTTCCATTGCAGACTGACACCGTTTTCCACATTTTCAACGGCTGTCAGCTTGCTTGCCGAACGAATGGACATTGTGTCTATCGAAATCTCCTCATTCGTATCTGGCAGCTCTTCCACTTTCTCTGGTTGTTCCGGGTCCTCCGGTTGTTCCAGCTCTTCCACTTCCTCCGCCTCTTCCGGCTCCTCCGGTTGTTCCGGGTCTTCCACTTCCTCCGCCTCTTCCGGTTGTTCCAGGTCTTTCACCTCCTCAGGTTCTTCCGGGTCCGAAATCTTACTGTACTCTTCTGGTTCTTTTAGACTCTCATCTCCAGCCTCTGACACGTAAAGCTTCACCTGTGTTTCTGTCTTTTCATACTCTTTCGTTTCAGGCGCAGTGATCGTAATGATCGTATCTCCAGCCCCGATTGCCTTTATCAGTACTCTGCCAGACTCATCTTCTTCAATGAACGCGATCTCAGTATCATCAGACTCATACTGCAATACATCTTCTTCCCTGATTTCTTCTGCCTTTTGTATCTCTTCTTTTAATTCTTCTTTTACATCAGTCTTACTCTCGCCGTCTGTACAGTCCGTCAGTTTAACATCAAGTGAAAATATCTCTCCACACGCCTTCGTCACTTCTTCTTCAACTTCTATCGTTCTTGTCTTTTTTTCAGTCTCCTCTTCCTTCAGGATACTCTCAGACACCGGTACTTCTGACGCGCATACAGTATCTGTAAGAACGGCCAGCAAAAGAAGCAGAGGCAGTATCACCTTTATTCTCTTCCCTTTATTCAAACTCATCCTCAAATTCATCTTCCTCTGAAAAATAATCATCTTCCTCCAGAGTATCAAAACCTCCTTCAAAATATTCCGCCTGTTTTATCTCCTCATAATCTTTTGGAAGGTTCCCCATCTCAGGACAGTCTTTTCCGGTCATGAATTTTTTTGTAACGACTATTTTTGAAACCGTCGAAAAATCATCCCCGCCGTCTTCCTCGTCAAAGTCCTCCCCCGCTTCTTCAGCATCACCTGCTGTTTCTACCGGCTTCTCCATTGCCTTTAATTCTTCTTCCAGTGTCTTTTTGGCCTCTTTCGCGGACATCCCGTCTTCTATGTTCTGGTGGAGCATATCCACCTTCCAGTACTCGTTATTGAATGTATCTATAGCCTCTCTGACCGAGTCATCCTGCGCGCTGTCAATATTCGTTGCGGAACGGCTTTTAAGCAGTGTGCGCTCTTTCGCATCTATCCACACTGTAAGAGCAGCCTTTACTGTCGTCTCTCCTACACTCTGATTGCCTGCCGTCACATAATCATCAAGTATCTTTGAAAACCCATCAACAAGCTTAACTTCTTCCTCACTCCATCCATATTCTTTAAGCACGCTCTCTCTGGTCATCTCCTCTGAAAGCTCCTCGCCGGTATCGTAAGCTTCATCAGCAGTCACTTTGATCCTGATCGTCTTTACACCGTTTAATTCGTCCTCTCCTTCATTGACAAAAGTAATATTGCTGTATCCTTTTTCTTCTGTATAAGCCGGATCAAACTCTCCAACCCAATACTCATATTCGCTCTCATCCTCTCCTTCAAGCTCTTCTTTATAGTATTTCCACTTTCCGTCTGTGAGATCATCATTCGCGTAGACACCGTATCCATCTTTCTCTTTCGTATTAAAACAATGATAATTTGTCGTCCCAAGCTCATCTTCAGATGTTCTTTCCACGATATTCTTCTTAGTATCAAGAACGCAGGCATACGTTTCCTCTTCCTCCATCCCGTTATCATAAGAAGAGACACTTTTTGTCTCAATAGCTTTATTCGTCTCTTTATAAAGTTTCTCAACCGCTTCTTTAAATATTTTTTCCGGATCGTCTTCCTTTGTCACTTCTTTTTTTGATGAAGTTCCGGAACATCCGGACATAAGTACGGCAACTGCAATCATCAAAACACTAATCCCTAATCTTTTTTTCATCATGTCCTCCTTATATGTTTGATCTATTGTAAAAACAACTCCGTTTTACATTACCACATCTCTTATTTTTCTACAATCCATAAAAACAAAATGTTAAAATAAAATTAAATATTTATATATAAAGAGACTGGCGCTTTATACGCCAGTCCCAGTCAAATTTTCATTATTCAGTTTTTCCAGTCTACAAATACTGCTTTGACCACACAAAGAACCGTTCCCTTGTCTCATTCAACTTATACCTGCTGATTGGAATAATGCTCTCATCATTCAGCACAAAATCTGTTCTGGTAAATTCCCGCACGGCCATAAAATTTGCGATGAAGCTGTTGTGACAACGCACGAAGATAACCGGATTCAGTTTTTTCTCCAACTCGGACAATTTTTCTGAGATGTCTATCGTGTCTTTCTTGCAATGTATCCGTGTGGTTCGCCCATTTCTCTCGATGTACATGATCTCTTCTTCTCGGACAATGAGTTCTCTCCCTTTCGCATGTATATGTACAAAGCCTCTGTTGCGTCTTGCAGTCTCAGAATGCAGTCTGGAAAAAATACCTACAAGACTCTGCCCCAACTCTTCTCTTTTTGCAAAATATAACTGCCTTGCATCATATACTTCCGTAGCATAGTCCGTATATCCTGTCAGGAATACGATCGCTACCCGCGGGGCAAGAATGTTTATCTTCTTCGCGACATCAATACCGTCAACACTCTCCCCGATGCGGATATCAAGAAAAACTACATCCAAATCCTGATGTTCCTCAATAAACCTTAAAAGTTTCGGTTCTTCGAAGATCGTTTCAATTTGAAAAGACATCTGGTTCTTATGAGCATACTGTTCCAATATCTTTCTAGTTCTCTCACTGCTTCGTCTCTCATCAAAAACTACGATTTGAAACATATTGTTCTCCCCATTTCTAATTGTCTTACCTCTATTCTATAGATATAACAGAAAAAAATCAATCTCAACAACTTATTTTGCAAAACTATCATATTTAGCGCTATAAATGGTAACATATCGGCATATATACAAAGAGACCTGAAAATATTCTTTCAGGTCCCCTGTTTTATCCCCTTGGTTTTGTGCCCGTCCCGTCTCTTTTTGCCTCTTTAAGACGGCTTAATACCAGCTCTCTGCCGCCGTAATTTGTTTTATATTCCGCTCCTTCACAAAAGAGATGGACGCACTCTAACTCATCTTTCTTTTTAAGCCTGATCCCCCGTACACCGACAGCGCCTTTTTTCTTCTCCGGCACCTCCGCCGCCGAAAAGCGTAAGAAATACCCATCCTTCGACTGGAGCACAACCTGCAGGTTGTCCGCCGTCACACCGACCGACACCACCTCATCGTCTTCTGAAAGCTTCGTCGCTGCAATGGTACGCTTTGATACCTGAAATTCTGTCCCTTCTACTTTCTTGATCATTCCCTGCTTTGTAGCAAAAAAAAGTTTTGCAAACCGAAGCTGCTCCGAATCACACAGATATACGATCTGCTCCTTCGTACTGTCATAATTACTCACATTATCTACCGGAAGCCCTTTATCCCTGAACTTTCCATAAGGAAGGTCCAAGACTTTGATCTGATGCATCTTTCCGGTATTCGTAAATATGCACAGCTTCCCGGTGTTCATACAGCTCAATATATATTTGTTCTCCGAGTCAGCCGCCTCCTTATTCCGTTCATAAGCAGCAACATCTATTGTTTTGGCGTATCCGAAACGGTCCATGAGAAATACGATCTCCTGTTCCTGGATCTTTTTCTCTTCATAGACTGCTTCCTCCCCATTCTCAACTACCGTCCGGCGCTTTCTTCCGTATTCTTTCTTTATCCTGTCAAGATCCGCAATGATCACATCTGCCATAGAGTCATAGTTATTCAGGATATCTTCATACCGGGCAATATTAGACAGCGTCTCCTCGTGCTCTTTCATAAGCGCTTCTATCTCAAGCCCGATCAGCTTATAAAGACGCATATCCAGAATCGCCTGCGCCTGCCGTTCCGTAAACCTGAGCATCGCCGCCATCTTTTTTGAAATGCCGGATTTGAACTTGATATTTTCTGTCTTCCCCGTTACCAGGCATGCTTTCGCATCTTTCACCGACTGGCTTCCCCGCAGGATCTCAATGATCAGGTCGATCACGTCGCAGGCTTTGATAAGCCCTTCCTGGATCTCTTTTTTGTCCTGCTCTTTTTTAAGGAGTGTCTTATATTTTCTCGTCGCCAGCTCAAACTGGAAATCCACATGATGCTCAATGATCTTTTTAAGCCCCATAGTCTCCGGCTTTCCATCGGCTACGGCCAGCATGTTCACCCCGAAGGTATCTTCAAGTCTGGTCTTTTTATAGAGCATATTCGTAAGATTCAAAGCATCCGCTCCGCGCTTTAACTCAATGACGATACGTATCCCTTCCTTAGAAGACATGTTGGAAATATCCACGATATCAGAAGTCTTTTTTGTCTCCACAAGGGCACAGACATCGTTCAAAAACTTCCCGATCCCGGCTCCGATCATCGTATAAGGTATCTCAGAGATAACAAGGCGTTTCTTTCCTCCCTTCATCTCCTCCACATCTACTTTCCCGCGTATCTTGATCTTCCCCGTACCGCTTTCGTAGATACTTAGAAGGTCATCTTTGTTTACCACGATTCCCCCTGTGGGGAAATCCGGTCCTTTTATATATTTCATCAGCTGCTTTGTACTGATCTCGTCATTTTTCATGTACGCTTTCACCGCATCAATGACTTCGCACAGGTTATGGGTCGGGATGCTGGTAGCCATGCCGACAGCGATCCCTTCCGCGCCGTTGACTAACAGATTGGGAATACGCACCGGCAGCACTGCGGGTTCTTTTTCTGTCTCATCAAAATTAGGAACGAAATCTATGATATCCTTGTCCAGATCCGCAAGATAAGCATCCTGCGTAAGCTTTGCAAGACGTGCTTCCGTATAACGCATAGCGGCAGCCCCGTCTCCTTCGATGGAGCCGAAATTACCGTGACCGTCTACCAAGATCATTCCTTTTTTAAATTCCTGCGCCATGACAACTAACGCCTCATAGATAGAGCTGTCCCCGTGGGGATGGTATTTACCCATCGTATCTCCCACGATACGCGCGCATTTCCGGTAGGGCTTGTCATACCGGATGCCAAGCTCATGCATATCATATAGGGTACGCCGCTGCACAGGCTTCAGGCCGTCCCTCACATCCGGCAGCGCTCTTGCGATGATCACGCTCATGGCGTAATCTATATATGATTTTTTCATTACCTCCGAATACTCGGTTCTGATAATCTGTGAATCCTGCATTTCCTTTTCTCCTCAATCAAACAGACCTGTCCCTGATGCCAGCCGCTATTCTGCCGGATATATGTCCGTATCAGACATCCAGCTCGGCTTCCGCCGCATTCTCATAAATAAAAGTACGCCTCGGCAGAACCTCCGTCCCCATCAGCATCTCCGTAACTTGCGAAGCCATCCTCGCATCCTCAATCTCAACAAGCTTAAGAAGCCTCGTATCAGGATTCAGCGTCGTATCCCAGAGCTGGTCTGCATCCATCTCTCCAAGACCTTTATATCTCTGGAGTGTAAACGGACCATCGTGACTCCTTCTGTATTTCTCAAGCGCCTTATCGTCATAAAGATACTCCTCTTCCCCTTTTTTCGGCATCGCCTTATAAAGCGGAGGCATAGCAATATACACATGCCCCTCATAAATCAATTCAGGCATAAAACGATAGAATAAAGTCAGAAGCAGTGTGGAAATATGCGCACCGTCCACATCCGCATCCGCCATAACGATAATCTTGTCATAGCGGAGTTTACTGATATCAAAATCATTGCCGTACCCTTCTGAAAAGCCGCAGCCAAATGCGTTGATCATCGTCTTGATCTCCGCGTTGGCAAGCACCTTGTCAATACTCGCCTTCTCCACATTCAGTATCTTCCCCCGGATTGGAAGGATCGCCTGGTACATCCGGTCTCTGGCTGTCTTTGCCGAACCGCCCGCCGAATCTCCCTCCACGATAAAGATCTCGCATTTCCTGGCGTCCCGGCTTTCGCAGTTGGCAAGCTTTCCATTGCTGTCAAAAGAATATTTCTGTTTGGTAAGAAGATTGGTCTTCGCTCTCTCTTCCGTCTTTCTGATCTTCGCCGCCTTCTCTGCGCATCCGATCACTTTTTTAAGATTCTCAAGATTCCTGTCAAAGTAACGCACGATCTCTTCACCCGTCACTTTACTGACAGCCTTCGCCGCATCCGGATTGTCAAGCTTCGTCTTCGTCTGTCCTTCAAATCTGGGATCGGGATGCTTAATAGAGATAATGGCTGTCATGCCATTTCTTACATCTGCTCCGGTAAAATTCGCATCCTTTTCTTTCAGGATACCCAATTCTCTGGCATACTGATTGATGGCAGAAGTGAATGTAGTCTTAAAACCTGTCAGATGGGTGCCTCCCTCGCCATTGTAAATATTGTTGCAGAAGCCAAGTACATTTTCATGGAACTCATTGACATACTGGAATACCGCTTCAACCTCTATCCCCTCTGACTCACCTTTATAGTAAACCGGTTCATGCACCAGCTCTTTTTTAGAATTCAGATCTTTGATAAATCCAAGGATCCCATCTGGTTCATGATAAATGATCCTTTCACGCTTCTCCCCCCGAAGATCCTCAAAAACGATCGTAAGCTCCGGATTCAGATAAGTTGTCTCATGCATACGGCTCTTGATCTCTTCTGCCCTGAATCTCGTCTTTTCAAATATCGTATCATCCGGCAGGAAATTGATCTTTGTCCCTGTCTTTTTTGTCTTTCCGATCACCGGGAGCAAACCGCCTGAAAGCTCGATCACCGGGACTCCCCGCTCATAACGGTCATGATGGATCTCTCCGCCGCGGCTTACCTGCACATCCATATACACAGACAGCGCATTGACGACCGAAGATCCCACCCCATGCAGTCCTCCGCTTGTCTTATACGCAGAATCGTCAAACTTTCCTCCGGCATGGAGTGTCGTGTACACTACCCGCTCCGCAGACACACCCTTCGCGTGCAGATCTACCGGCACACCGCGCCCGTTATCGGAAACTGTGGCCGAGCCGTCCTTTTCCAGAGTAACCTTTATCTCGCTGCAGTAACCCGCCAAATGCTCATCCACCGCATTGTCCACAATCTCGTAGATCAGATGATTAAGTCCCTTTGTGGACACACTTCCAATATACATGCCCGGACGCTTTCTGACCGCCTCTAAGCCCTCCAATACCGCGATGCTGCCTGCATCATATGTATCTTTTTTCGCCATATCCAATATACCCTTTCACGCACTTATCCATACTTTGTCTATATTAGCACAAAATCTAGTAGGGCGCAAATATTATTTTTAAGATTCACACTACATGGTGTGTTTTGTCATGGATCCACACATTCATCCAGCACCTTCGCAAGAGCTTCCATCGCGTTTCTCATCTCCTCCACCGTATTGGTCTGGGCACCTGCTTCAATCAGAAGAGACTTCGGTTTCAGATGGAGGTTATACCGGTAACTTTTCAGGTAGATATGTCTCGTAAAGCCCGGATAGAGCTTTGACGCCGCAATCTGCATCTGCAGGGAAAATGCCAGATTGTCTTCTATGTAAGGATTGTAAAGATACGCGATATCACCATTGGCTTTTGTGCGGCTCATACCGTTGAAGAACATGATCTGCGCCGTCTGTTTTCCGTCAATATCCGTCACCAGATGAGTAGAACTCCCAACACCGTCCCGGTGAAGATCTATCACAACTTCAATGCTGGGATACTCCTTTAAGATCTTTGCCACCTGCTTTTCTGCCAGCTGATACGCTTTGCTCCGGTCCATCTCTCCGTCAATCAGGTCATATACCCCTTCATGGTGGATAGTCTCAATCTTATATGTTTCATTCAAAATCTTTGAAAGATAAGCCCCCATCCCCATAATCGTTGTGTTTGGATCTCCTTTTTTGGAATCTTTAAAATCCTCCTGCGAATGTGTGTGATAGATCAATACCTTCGGCCCCTTTTTCTTTTTATCAAGCTTCATGCTCTTTGCCAGAAGTTTTTCTGCGTCAAGATCTTTCGCGCTGACAGATGTCGTACCGTCAACAGTATAAAAATTGCTGACAAGATATTCGAAGTCTTTAAGCTTATCCTTCGATGTGTCAACTTTTTTCGGCGTCTCTGCCGGCATCTGCTCTGTCTCAGTTTTTGCTGTCTCTTTTTCGATCAGATCCCCATTTTCATCCACTGTATTTTCATCGTTTGCCTGCTGCTCTAAGATCATTTCATAAGTGGCGCTGTCTTCTACCTCCATATCTAACGGGGCAGACTCCGAAACATATGTACCAAGCGGCAGGAACAAAGCCGCGCATTCTGTTACCCACTGCTTTGGAAGCGGACCTCCTCCCTCCGAAGCATAAGAAAAGCCGGACAGATAAGTCTTTTCTGCCTGCTGCAAAAACACACTGCCCAGATACATCTCCATCTCATCAGATATTCCGATATTCATATGGATCCCCATATATAAAACAAATATACACAGAACAATGATAAATAAGACCTGACTGATTCTTTTTCCCTGATTCACTATCCACGCTCCTTGGAGTACGATACTTACAGATTGTTTCGCACTTCGTGCTCTCTCAATCCTTTAAAACATCCGAAATCCGCCCTGCTTAAGCTTCTTTCTCATGCTTTACGGGATTCAAGGTCATACGCTTTCATGCAGGCATGAAGCGTATGACTTTGAATCCCTAGTATCATATGATGCACTTTTACGGATTATGTGCATGTCCTTCTGAAAAAAGCATATTAAGTGACTCGGATATCGTGTAACTTATCCGCTTCACTGTCTCGTCTATATCCTTCGGTGTTACGAAAAGACCATTTAGATGAGGAGATATCAGTTCTTTGATCAGCTCGTATTTTTCTGCCGCGTTGTAGCCTTGCATCACTACACCTACTCCGCGCAGCGTCTCGGAATTTTCCAATGCATTGATAAGATTTTCCATCGTATCATTAACGATAGTCGCGGCGTCTACCACTGTAGGCACCCCTATAGCTATGACCGGAACGCCTACTGTCTCTTTTGTGATAGCATTGCGGTGGTTTCCTACGCCGGAACCAGGATTGATACCCGTATCCGCAATCTGGATGGTACTGTTCAGCCTTCTCGAGCTTCGTGCTGCCAGCGCATCAATTGCAATGATCAGATCCGGCTTCGTCTCATTTACGATACCGCGTACGATCTCTACAGTCTCCATACCGGTCTGCCCCATCACTCCGGGAACGATAGCGCTGATCAAATGTGCCTGATCCTCTCCCATGGCATATTTCCCGTATTCCTTTACAATATGTCTTGTGATGTTTAAGTTATCTACCACATAAGGGCCAAGGGCATCCGGTGTCACCTTCCGGTTGCCAAGTCCCACCACCAAAACCTGAGAATCTTCTTTTCCGATCTTTACGAATTGTTTCATATACTTTAGAAGCTCCTTTGAAATCTCCTCATGATAGCCCTCGTCAGGAACCGCCATGTTGGGAGCCTCCATCGTGATATACGTACCGACAGGTTTCCCCATCGTCTTCGCTCCGTTTTCTGTATCAATCTTTACGGTTGTGATCCGAATCTCGCGCTCCTCATCATAATCCTCCTCAAGAACGACCCCCTGTACTTCTACATTATCTGATTCAAATCTCTCTTTCTGCTCTAATGCAAGGTCCGTCCTTACGTTATACTTTTCAATCATCAAAAAGCCCTCTCGTTTCATCTACATATTTAATGAATAGTTTTTACAATATTTCATGAAATATGTATTGACAGAACAAGGAGGTTGGAATAAAATAAATTCGTATGTTTCGTTAGAACGTCCGTGTCCGGCTCTAACGAACGGGTCATCGATTACAAGGTCGAAATAATATATCGGAGGTGGACAAATTGGCTAATATTAAATCTGCAAAGAAAAGAATCTTAGTAAACGAAACAAAGGCTGCAAGAAATAAAGCAATCAAATCCAAAGTAAAGACTTGCATTAAAAAGGTAGAGACAGCTGTTTCTAATAAGGATGCCGAAGCTGCAAAGGCTGCGTTAAAGGTTGCTGTCACTGAGATCAACAAAGCAGGCAGCAAAGGTGTTTATCACAAAAACACATGTTCCAGAAAGATTTCCCGTCTGGCTAAAGCTGTCAATGGGATTGCTTAATTAAGTATAGAAGATATGATGAAAAAACGACCATACCGTCAGTGGTCGTTTTTCTTTCATTCGTATATCTTTATATCTGTACTCTTAATATCTTATGGTCTTTTTCTCCTTAGTTCTCAACGGATATTTCTTAAGTCCGTAAATCTTTGTCCTCCATCCGGCAAAACACCCTTCTGGATCATAATACCGTCCGTCTATCTTTACCCATGCATGCCTCGTAAAACCGTCCGGCGTGTTGTCCCTTGATCCCTTTATACGTCCAGTGATCACATAAGATTCATACCCCAGCTCATTTGCCATCGCCGCAAACGCACAGGCAAAGCTGTAGCAGTTCCCCTTTTTTGTTTTCAGCATATCATAAGCTGTCTCTTTCTGCCATCCCTTCTTTTTCAGATCCGGATACTTAGAAACATACTGAAATTTCTTCTTGCTGGATATATATTTCCAGCAGGCATAAAGCTTCTGCTTTTTCGTCATCTTATCATCTGTCACCTTTGCAACCGTCTTGACTGTCTCAAATTTTATCTTAGTCTCCCTGCTGTTTTTCGCAGCTCCGGTATCCGTAAGCTCAATTCCCTGATACTTTTTATTCTTCCTGACAGCGCCTGTTTTTTCCATATTATATAATTTGCCGCGGATGATATGCCAGCCTGTGAGCGCAGTTCCCTTCTTGCTCACATAATACGTCTTATTTCCCACATCCATAAGCGAATTCTTTTTAGGAAGCAAAAGCTTTCCTTTTAAGGAAAATACATAATACTTTCCTTTGATCTTATAACTTTTGGTTGCCAGTTTACCGTTGGGCTTCACATAATATTTCCCGCTCTTTTTCACTTTCCATCTTCCTGATGCCGCCCAAGCCTCCCAAGAAGGCATAGCGCTTAAAAATATTGCTGCCGTTAAAAGCAGCGCTATGATCCTCTTTTTACCGTGTCTTTTCATGCACGTCTTCTCCTTCATTCCGTACGTAATATTTTCCTACCGGGAATTTTAATATTACCTTCACTCCCTTACCTTCCTCAGAAAATATACAGATCTCTATCCCTAATTTTCTGCACAGTTCCTTGCAAAGATACAGCCCCATCCCTGTCGCCCGCCTGGTACTGCGCCCGTTTTGACCCGTAAATCCTTTCTCAAAGACACGGGGAAGATCCTCTTTCTTTATCCCTATCCCGTCATCTTCTACAACAAGCCATACCCCTTCTTTTTTCTCCTGCGTACAGATCCTTATCTTCTGTCTATTGCCCTTTTTATATTTCACACTGTTTAATAACAACTGGTTTAGTATGAACATGATCCATTTTTTATCTGTATATACAAAATGTCTGCAACTAACCTCTGCTTCTACGCCATTCTGGATCAAAAAGTACTTATTCCCTGAAAGAACCGATGAGACTGCCGTAGAAAGATCCGTCTTTTGAACCATATAATCCTTATACACCTCATCCGCTCTGGCATAATAAAGAGCCATATCTACATAATTTTCTATCTTCTGGTTCTGTATCCAGATACGTCTTGTAATCTCATCCTTATGATTCTCACAGATCAAAGATATTCCGGTGATAGGCGCTTTTATCTCATGCACCCAGCTTTCAATGAACTCTTGGTATTCTTTTTTCTCTTTCTCAATGACATGGATCCTCTCTATGACTGATTTATTGGAAAAGCGGATCATATCCCGGTAAAGCCTGTCCTCAAGTTTTTTAGGATCCGGCATAAGTTCCCCAAGAAGATAGCGCTCCTCCATCTGTTCCAGTATCTTAGTCATTGTAAGGAAATATCTTTTTCTCCCCCAAAAATCCATGCCGAAATACGCGCCGGCAGCCAGGGCCCACCCCCCTCCTATCAGAACGCAAAAATCCGACGGATATCCAGTCGCATTCAAGAAGCCAAAAAGCAGCAGCATACAGGATATCTGCAGAACCAATACTAAAATCCTGTCCTTTATATACTCAGCCAGTGTCATATACGATACCCCATTCTCCGTTTTGTTTCTATAAAATCATGGACGCCGATATCTTCAAGCTTATTTCTGAGACGGGTCATATTAACGCTTAAGCTGTTATCATCAATAAATACCTGATCATCCCACAAATATTCGATCAGATCGGCTCTTGAGACAATCTCTCCCTGCCTCAAGAAAAGACAGTGGAGTATCTTCATCTCATTTTTTGAAAGCTCTGCGCTCTTTCCCTGATAGCTTACACACCCCTTTGCAAGATGAAGTTTTACATCCTTATATGCCAATACAGATATCTCTTTATCCGTCCCTCTTTTCGTCCTCTTTAAGACTGCCGCGATCCGCGCCAGAAGGACCGGCGAATGGAACGGTTTTGTTATATAATCATCACCGCCCTTTAACATGCCATCAAGCTCATCTGCACTGTCCGTCCGGCCGGTCAGAAAGATAACCGGCACATCCGACTCTTTTCGTACCTTTGTACAGATATCAAAGCCGGATTCATATGGAAGATTTAAGTCTAGCAAAACAAGGTCATAATCTTTCATAAGGATCTTTGATGCCACGTCGTCAAATCTCTCTAAAGCTGTCACATCATATAATGCATTTTTAAGAAGCAAAAGAAGCTCCTGACGGATGATTTCATCATCCTCCACAACTAAAATATTCATATGTCTCCTCTGTATCCATGACAAAATATTGATTCTTTCTTCCATGCGCGCTGTAACACTTAAATCATACCATCATCACACCATCATCTCAACCAAAACATCAAAATATCCAATTTACACAGAATCAGACGAAAAAAGCAAGAAAAAGACCCTTGAAAGGGAACTCCCCCATCAAAGGTCTTATAAATCCATAATTTCTGTCTATTTTATGATCAACGATCTTCCTGTCATCTCTTCCGGCTTCGTAAGTCCCATCATCTCAATCAACGTGGGGGCGATATCTGCCAGACATCCCCCTTCCCGAAGTTTATACGACGGATCAGCATTTACAAGGATAAACGGCACTGGATTTGTTGTATGGGCAGTAAACGGCTCTCCCGTCTCATCGTCAATCAGCTGCTCCGCATTACCATGATCTGCGCAGATAAACATCTGCCCGCCAGCTTCTTTCACTGCATCCACTGTCTTTCCTACACACTCATCAACTGCCTCGATAGCTTTGATGGCAGCCGCCTCAACACCGGTATGGCCAACCATATCCGGATTCGCAAAGTTAATGATGATCACATCATAGTTTCCGGATTTGACAGCTTCTACGAGCTTGCCGCACACTTCGTAAGCGCTCATCTCAGGCTTCAGGTCATATGTCGCAACCTTGGGGGAATTAACGAGGATCCTGTCCTCCCCCTCATTTGGCTCCTCTACGCCGCCGTTAAAGAAAAATGTTACATGCGCGTATTTTTCTGTCTCAGCGATCCGCGCCTGCTTAAGACCGTTTTTCGCAAGAAACTCTCCAAATGTATTGGTGATCTCTTCCTTTACAAATGCAACCTGCTTGTTCGGAATCGTCACGTCATATTCTGTAAAGCAGACATATGTCGTCTCGATTCTTTTTTCTCTCTCAAATCCTGTAAATCCGTCATCGCAGAAAGTCCTCGTGATCTCTCTTGCCCTGTCCGGACGGAAATTAAAGAAGATAACGGAATCATTGTCCTTGATCGTCGCAACCGGGGCGCCGTCCTTCATGACAACTGTAGGCAGTACGAACTCATCTGTTGTATCTTTATCATAGGAGTTCTGGATTCCTTCCGGACCGCTTAACGCTTTTTCTCCTTCTCCGTAAACCATCGCCCTGTATGCTTTTTCTACACGCTCCCAGCGGTTATCTCTGTCCATCGCATAGTAACGTCCCATAACCGTTGCCACTTCACCGACCCCGATCTCTTCCATCTTTGCGGCAAGCTCTTCTACATATTCTTTTCCGGATGCCGGAGGTGTGTCACGCCCGTCTAAGAAACAGTGTACATACACTTTCTTAAGCCCCTGTCTCTTTGCCAGCTCCAAAAGCCCGTAAATATGCGTATTATGGCTGTGCACTCCGCCGTCTGATACAAGCCCGTACATATGAAGAGCGCTGTCATTTTTCTTAGCATTTTCGCATGCGGCCAGCAGTGCCTTATTCTCAAAAAAATCGCCGTCCTTTATCGCCTTTGTAATCTTTGTAAGATCCTGATATACGATACGGCCTGCGCCCATATTCAGATGTCCCACTTCAGAATTACCCATCTGTCCGTCCGGAAGGCCTACCGCCATACCGCTGGCATTCCCTTTGACAAACGGACACTCTGCCATTAATCTGTCCATTACCGGAGTCTTGCCTTCTGCCACAGCATTTCCGGCCTCATTTTCGTTCAGTCCGTAACCATCTAATATCATCAATACCGTTGGTTTCTTACTCATATTAATACCATCTCCTTTAATTTCAACATCATAATATTGTCTTAAGCCATACAAAAGCCAGTCTGATCCACTGCTCACACTGCTCATTAAGCCCGCTCCCGTCGGCCCTTTCTACTGTCCGCCCTGCCAGACTAAGCCCATGCTCTCCCTTAGGAAATACATGAAGCTCCGCAGACACACCGGCCTGCTTCAATGCGGATACCAGGAGAAACGAGTTCTCCACCGGAACCGTAGCATCATCAAGAGTATGCCAGATAAAACAAGGCGGCGTATCTTTTGTTACCTGCTTTTCGATAGACATCTCCTCTGCCAGTTCATGAAAACGCTCTCCTAAAAGGTTCGCAAAACTCCCCCGGTGGGAAATCCCGCTTTCTGAAGTAATGACCGGATAACAAAGTATCATCCCTGCCGGCCTTAATTTCTGTGCCGGCACATGAAGAGGCTCAAAAAGATGGCTCCGGTTCCAGAACACCCCTAAAGATGCCGCCAGATGCGCTCCTGCCGAAAAACCTGCAAGGATGATTTTTCCTGTGTCAACCTGCCAGTCATTTGCATTGTCATGAATCACTTTCATAGCACTCCCAATCTCAAGGAGCGGTGTCGGATGTGCTGCAGGCGCTACAGAATACCTGAGGATACATGCATGATATCCCTGATTTAAAAACTGGACGGCAACAGGTTCCCCTTCCCGGTAGCTTAACTTTTCATAACCGCCGCCGGGACAGATCAGTATCATAGGCCGCATTTTTATCATGATCTTATCTACCGGCGTATCCAGAAGATATGCCTGAAGCCTCACATAATCCCTGGACCCTTCCGCTAGGATTGGAATTTCCATATAACGCATAACACTTTAACCTCACTAGATAGAAACTCATTCCCTGCTGTTTTTCTTAAAGAAAGACCGCCGGTAAAACTGGCGGCCTCTTTTTGCCTTCATATGACATTATTTATAATTTACGATCTTACCAAAATCGGCCTTCAAAGAAGCACCGCCTACAAGTCCGCCGTCAATATCAGCCTGCGCAAACAACTCTGCCGCATTTCCTGCATTTACAGAACCGCCGTACTGGATACGGATAGCCGCCGCCGTAGCATCGTCATAAATTTCAGCGATACATGCACGGATTCCAGCACATACTTCCTCTGCCTGCTCTGTTGTAGCTGTCTTCCCTGTCCCAATCGCCCAGATCGGCTCATAAGCGATAACAGCTTCCTTAGCCTGATCTGCTGTAACATTCAAGAAACCAACCTTAACCTGCTGACGTATAAAGTCCATCGTTACACCCTGTTCTCTCTGCTCTAATGTCTCACCGCAGCACATGATCGGTGTGATACCGTGCTCAAATGCCTTTAACATCTTCTTATTAACAGTCTCACTTGTCTCAGCAAAGTACTCTCTTCTCTCAGAATGTCCAAGAACAACATACTTTACGCCGGCATCAACAAGCATTGCCGGAGCGATCTCACCTGTGTAAGCTCCGCTCTCCTCAAAATACATATTCTCAGCTCCAACCTGGATATTAGTACCCTTGCATGCCTCAACAACCGGAATGATATCAATAGCCGGAACACAGAATACTACATCAACATCCTCACTTGCTACTAATGGTTTCAATTCCTCAACCAACGCAACTGCCTCGCTTGGAGTTTTGTTCATTTTCCAGTTTCCTGCAACAATTTTTCTTCTTGCCATTTTATTTTCCTCCAAAAATATTTATGTTTATCATTATTCAGCATAAGATCGCACTGCTTCTTCAACGGTGCTTACTTATCATTAGCTGCCGCTACACCTGGTAATTCTTTTCCTTCTAAGAACTCTAAGGATGCGCCGCCGCCTGTTGAAATATGTGTCATCTTATCGCCGTATCCTAACTGATTTACTGCTGCCGCGGAATCGCCGCCGCCGATGATCGTTACTGCCTTTGTATCAGCAAGCGCTTTCGCGACTGCCTCTGTACCTGTCGCGAACTTCGGCATCTCAAAACAACCCATCGGTCCGTTCCATACGACTGTCTTAGCATCTCTTACTGCATCACAGAAGATGTCGATCGTCTTCGGTCCGATGTCAAGTCCCTGCCATCCGTCAGGAATCTCACCGGATGGTACAACTTTAGAATTTGCGTCATTAGAGAAATCGTCCGCGATCACTGTATCAACAGGAAGAAGCAGCTTCACACCCTTCTCTTCTGCTTTCTTTAACATGTTCAGCGCATACTCGCAGTAATCAGCCTCAAGAAGAGAGCCGCCCACGCTGCCGCCCTGCGCCTTGCTGAATGTGTAGGACATTCCGCCGCCGATGATCAGGGTGTCTACTTTGTCAAGCAGATTCTCGATTACAGAAATCTTGCTGGAAACCTTTGCTCCGCCAAGGATCGCCACAAACGGCCTCTCCGGATTGTTTACTGCATTTCCAAGGAAATCAATCTCTTTTTGCATCAGATATCCAACTGCTGCTGTATCAACAAACTGTGTAACACCTACGTTAGAGCAATGCGCGCGGTGAGCTGTACCAAATGCATCATTTACAAATACGTCGCACACAGAAGCAAGGTCCTTGCTGAAAGCCTCGCCATTCTTTGTCTCTTCTGCTCTGTAACGTGTATTTTCAAGAAGTATGACTTCTCCATCATTCATAGCCTCAACTGCTGCTTTTGCATTCTCTCCTACAACAGTCGCATCAGCAGCAAACTTCACTTCCTGTCCCAAAAGTTCAGACAGACGTGCCGCTACCGGCGCAAGAGAAAGCTCCGGCTTTGGCTCTCCCTTAGGTTTGCCAAGATGAGAGCAGAGAATAACTTTTCCGCCGTCGGCAATCAGCTTTTTAATGGTAGGAAGAGCTGCGACAAGACGGTTCTCATCTGTGATCTTACCATCAATAAGCGGAACGTTAAAATCACATCTGCAAAGGACCTTTAATCCTTTTACATTGATATCATCAACTGATTTTTTATTAAGCATAATATAGCCTCCTGTGAATATAGAGTTTTCATATGAAAAAGGATCCGGTCCAAAAGACCGGACCCTTTTTTGAGTCTTTTTCAGAAAATGTTTTTCGAGACTAAACCCGTGAAGAACCATTCCGCATACCACTTATGGGAGTCCGGCTCACCTTTGCTCACCGGACGGCTTTCACATATGGCTCAAAAAACATCGCCAAGTGTTCAATACCTATGCAAGTTCTGAGAAGTATTTGATTGTTCTTACCATCTGGCTTGTGTATGAATTCTCGTTATCATACCATGATACAACCTGAACCTCTGTTGTTCCGTTGTCTAATGGGCAAACCATTGTCTGTGTAGCATCAAACAGAGAACCAAATCTCATACCGATGATATCGCTGGATACGATCTCGTCTGTGTTGTATCCAAAGGACTCTGTAGCTGCTGCCTTCATTGCTGCATTGATCTCATCAACAGTTACATTTCCTTCAACAACTGCTGTAAGGATTGTTGTAGAACCTGTCGGTGTCGGGATACGCTGAGCCGCGCCGATAAGCTTGCCGTTCAGTTCAGGAATAACAAGACCGATAGCTTTAGCTGCACCTGTGCTGTTAGGAACGATATTAACTGCTGCTGCACGGGATCTTCTTAAATCGCCCTTTCTCTGTGGTCCGTCAAGTGTCATCTGATCGCCTGTGTAAGCGTGGATCGTACACATAATACCGGATTTGATCTTTGCAAGATCATTAAGAGCCTTAGCCATAGGTGCTAAACAGTTTGTTGTACAGGAAGCTGCAGAAATAACTGTATCCTCTGCTTTCAGTGTGTCATGGTTAACATTGTAAACGATAGTCGGAAGATCATTTCCAGCTGGTGCGGAAATAACTACCTTTCTAGCGCCTGCCTTAACGTGAGCAGAAGCCTTCTCCTTGGATGTATAGAAGCCTGTACACTCAAGAACTACGTCAACACCGATCTCGCCCCATGGAAGCTCCTCAGCGTTAGCCTTTGCATAAATCTTGATCTCTTTACCGTCAACGATGATAGAATCGTCTGTAGACTCTACCTTGTCAGCCAAAGCATATTTGCCCTGAGAAGAATCATACTTAAGTAAGTGCGCAAGCATCTTTGGGGATGTCAAATCGTTGATCGCAACTACCTCGTATCCTTCTGCTCCGAACATCTGTCTGAATGCAAGACGTCCAATACGTCCAAATCCATTAATCGCTACTTTTACTGCCATGATTAAATTCCTCCTAAAAGTTTTATTAACTGGTTACACAGCCTTTTTATAATGAATTCCTTAATCATTGTTAAAGAATCATCAACTATTTGCTATTGTACTAAATCTGATGCAAAAATTCAAGTCTCTTTTCTATATTTTTACTGTAGTTCAGCCTTGAACTGGTATTTTCAGCAGCTTGCACAGAGGTTTACCAAAAATCTGTACATACTTTCTCTTGACATTATCAGCTCCATAATCATATATATTTTTCATGATCGGCACATACAATGCCATGCTGTCAGGATCATGCTTTCTAAACCTTGAAAAATGAAGGCTTTCTCTCCTTAAACTCTGCGTAATACTTAAAACCGCAGCTTTCAAGTATATCTCTGACCTTATGGTAATCATAGGCAATGTGATCCGGTCTGTGCCCGTCAGCCCCCACAGTGATCAGTTCGCCGCCAAGTTCCCGGTATCTCTTTAAGATATCTGTATGCGGATGGGCAAACGGCAGTCCATATTTCAGCCCCGCCATATTAAGCTCGATCCCGCATCCGTTTTCCACCAGGATTTTCAGAACCTCATCTATCTCATCCGCAAAACGCTGATAAGAATACTCTTTTTCACGGTTCCTGCCGTATCTTGCCACATAATCCACATGTCCGAATACATCAAAGTCATTAAAAACCTTTACATCCTCCACCATCTCCCGGAATATGATCCGGTAAGTCTCTTCGTCTGTCCGTCCTTCAAAGATTCTTTTTCTCGCGATATCTTTCCCTTCTGCCGAATGTATGGAGCCGATAACAAAATCAAAGGGATATTTTTTTACAAACTCCTCATAAAAACCGCCAAGATGAGGCTGCAGTCCCAGCTCCACACCAATCCTGATCTGGATCTGATCCTTGTACTTTTCTCTTATCTGAACCATTTTTTCAAAATAAGCGTCCGGGTCAAAGATATCCTCCGGTCCCCAGTCCATGTCATCTTTATCATAATGATCCGTAAAACAGATTACCTCAAGCCCCTTTTTAATAGCCCCTTCTGCCATCTGCTCTGGTGTACTGTCAGAATCATGGGAAAAATTGGTGTGCATATGTACATCTGCTTTTATCATACTATCTGTCTCCCTCCTGCAAATTTCTCATTGATCATTCATCTCCTATTATGATCCCTCCGCCAAGAACATACTCCTTGTCATAGAGCACAACTGCCTGCCCCGGTGTAACAGCCCGCTGGGGCTGTTCAAACTCACAGAGGATTTCATCTTCTCCTGTCATCTTCACAGTACACCACGCACCCTTATGATTGTACCGTATCTTCGCCCACACACGCTGCTCGCCCGTCAGCTTTGGGACAGACATAAAGTTAAGTCTGTCCGCGCGTACATAACGTGACATTGATTCTTCGCTGCTCCCAAGGACTACTTCATTAGTTTCTGGACAGATCTTCAGAACAAACACCGGATAGCCAAGAGCGATGCCAAGACCTTTTCGCTGACCGACTGTATAGTTGATGATGCCTTTATGCTGTCCCAGAACCCTTCCATCTGATGCGACGAAATTACCTGGGACAGACTTCTTTCCCGTAGATCTTTCTATGAAAGAAGCATAGTCTTTATCCGGCACAAAACAGATATCCTGACTGTCCGGTTTTTTCGCGATCTTAAGTCCTATAAGCTCCGCCATGGCACGTATCTCATCCTTATGAAAATTCCCTACCGGCATAAGCGTTCTTTTAAGCTGCTCCTGAGTCAGATTATAAAGGGCATAAGTCTGATCCTTTGAACTTGTAGCAGAAGTCCTGAGAGTAAGCCGTCCATTAGAAAGTTCCTTGATCCGCGCATAATGTCCTGTGGCGATATAATCGGCGCCGATCTCAAGACTCCTTCTAAGAAGTGACTCCCATTTTACATAACGGTTGCACGCGATACAAGGATTCGGAGTCCTGCCATGAATATATTCATCTACAAAATAATCCATGACCTGTTTCTTAAACTCCTGTTTAAAATTCATGACATAGTAAGGAATCCCAAGCTTTGCCGCCACCCGACGGGCATCCTCCACGGCGCTGAGCCCGCAGCATCCTCCGTTTTCCTCCATAGAAGCGGTGTCTTCATCCTGCCAGATCTGCATCGTTACGCCGATAACGTCATATCCCTGCTCCTTCAAAAGCCATGCCGCGACAGACGAATCCACTCCCCCCGACATGCCTACGACTACTTTTTTCTTTTCCACTTAATATTCCTCTTCTTCCTCTTCCTCACCCTCATGGATATCAGACTTTGGTTTCTCAAGACCTTCTATTTTCATATCATGCTTTTTTGCATAATCCCAAAGTGCCGCATGGATCGCCTCCTCCGCAAGCAGCGAGCAGTGCACCTTCACCGGAGGAAGTCCGTCAAGCGCCTCCATCACTGCACGGTTTGTGACCTTCATAGCCTCTTCAACCGATTTTCCTTTTACAAGCTCTGTCGCCATGCTGCTTGTAGCAACTGCGGCTCCGCAGCCAAATGTCTTAAATTTTACATCTCTGATCATTTTATTTTCATCAATATCAAGGTAAATTCGCATGATATCCCCGCATTTTGCGTTGCCTACGGTGCCGACCCCGCTGGCACCCTCTATCTCTCCTACATTTCTCGGATTTTGAAAATGATCCATTACTTTTTCTGAATACATCATATATTCCTCCTGACATTCGTTTGTTTATTAAAATTGATTTCGGATTTATTATAAAACCTGTTCGTTTACGCCTGATTCTTTTTCACAAAATCTTCATAAAGCGGTGACATTTCCCGCAGATGACTTACGATCTCTTTCAGACAATCCACCACATAGTCAATCTCTTCTTTCGTTGTCTCATCACTAAGCGTCAGTCTTAAAGAGCCGTGAGCGATCTCATGGGGCAGCCCGATGGCCAGAAGCACATGGGAGGGATCCAGAGACCCCGACGTACATGCTGAACCGCTGGAAGCACAGATCCCCTTCATATCAAGCATGATCAGAAGAGACTCGCCCTCCACAAAACGGAAGCTGAAATTCGCGTTGTTCGGAAGCCTCTTTTTCGGATGACCGTTAAGCTTCGTATACGGTATCTCATTGAGCACACGCCCGATGAGATAATCCCTGAGCTCTGTTTCCTTTTTTGCCCGCTCTGCCATCGTATCACCGGCCCGTTTCACCGCCGTCCCGATCCCTATGATCCCCGGCACATTCTCCGTACCTGCCCGGCGTTTTCTTTCCTGCGCGCCTCCGTGAACAAAGGAGCGGATCTTTACACCTGTACGGATATATAAGAATCCGATTCCCTTCGGCCCGTTAAGCTTATGGCCGCTGGCGCTCAACATGTCAATATGACATTCATCAGCAGAAATGGGAACTTGTCCAAACGCCTGCACTGCATCTGTATGAAACAAGATTCCCTTCTCTTTAGCAATCTCACCGATCTCTCTGATCGGCTGCAGTGTTCCGATCTCATTGTTGGCAAACATGACAGAAATCAATATCGTAGTCGGACGGATCGCTGCCCTAAGCCCATCAAGATCCACTACACCGTCTTCATCTACATCCAGATAAGTCACTTCAAAGCCTCTCTTTTCCAGATACTGTGCAGTATGCAGAATCGCATGATGCTCAATCTTCGTCGTAATGATATGATTGCCCTTTGCCCCGCAGCACTCTGCCGCGGCTTTGAGCGCCCAGTTGTCCGCCTCAGAACCGCCCGCTGTAAAATAGATCTCCTTCGGCAGAACACCTAAAACTTTTGCGATCTCTTCTCTCTGTTTAGTAACTGCTTCTTTATTTTTCGCGGCAAATCCATATACACTGGAAGGATTGCCGTAATTTTCCGTAAAATATGGAAGCATAGCCTCCACAACCTCCGGCGCCGTCTTTGTGGTCGCCGCATTGTCAAGATATATCAGTCTGTCCATCATAGTACCTCCGTTTTTCTATCTTTATCATTATATTTTTACTGCCATCGGCCCGTTCATCATCAGTTGCACATAGGATTCGTATAATCCCCTTCCGGGTTAATGCGCTCGCTCTCAGACACCAGCTCCTCAAGATTCATCTCATCCACTGCCCGGGCAATGCTCTCATTGATCTTCTGCCATACATATTTTGTGACACATCCGTCTGAAGCCATACAGCCGTCCTCCGAATCGAATGCCGCACACTTTACCGGTTCAAGACTTCCCTCCAGCACACGGAGGATATCTCCCACCGAGATCTCTTTCATCTGTCTGGCAAGCACATATCCGCCCGAAGCTCCCCGGATACTTTTCACCAGCCCGCCTTTTTTAAGAAGTGCTACGATCTGTTCCAGATAACGCTCCGAAATATTCTGGCGCGCGGCGATACTGCCGATCGTAACCGGCTCTTTGCCGCTGTATCTGGCAAGGTCGATCATAGCTCTTAATCCGTATCTTCCTTTTGTAGAAAGCTTCAATATCATCACCTTCTTTTAATTCCTAGTAATTTGCTCGGATTTATTTACTCCTGTAGGATACCACCAGCAGTTTTATCTGTCAAGTCCCTGTTAAAAATTATGCAGTCCTCTTGTCAAATTGAATGCCGCATCTTTTCCTTGCAATATCCGCGGCGTATTTTACGTGCGAATAGTTCTGACACATCCGGAATATCCTTTAATAATAAGCTTCAGGAGCAAATGAATGTCTGTTAAACGCACAATTTTAAAAGGAACTCTTATCTTAACCATCACTGGGTTTGCTACCAGATTCATGGGATTTTTTTACCGCATTTTCTTAAGTCATACTTTCGGTGAGGAAGGAGTGGGACTGTACCAGCTTATTTTTCCGGTCTACGCACTATGCTTTTCACTGACCTGCGCCGGAATCGAGACAGCCCTTGCCAGATGCGTCGCGAAACGTGCTTCCGTAGGCAAAAAAAAAGAAGCGAGAACACTTCTTTTCACCGGCATGGCGCTTTCTGTCAGCCTGTCAGTCATCGTCATGCTGCTGCTTCAGAATTACGCAGAACTTATCGCCGCGCAATTTTTGAAGGAAAAACGCTGCGGCAGTTTTTTGGTCATACTCTCTTACGCATTTCCCTTCGCCTCTATCCACAGCTGTATCGTCGGCTATTATCTGGGACTTAAAGAAACTAAGATTCCTGCCGTATCCCAGCTCATCGAACAGCTGGTAAGGATACTGTCCGTATACCTTTTATATCTTATGGGTATAAAAAACGGAACTAAGTTCAGCATCTCCATCGCTGTGGGCGGTCTGATCATTGGAGAGATCGCCTCTTCTATGTTCTGTTTAAAAATGATCACAAAAATAACTCTGCAGTGCCAGAGTCTTACAAAAAGAATCATAAGGCTTCCTGAATATCTTACCTATGCCGGAGAACTTTTCATACTCTCCGCCCCGCTGACCGCAAGCCGGGTACTTTTAAACCTGCTCCAGAGCATAGAGGCCGTTTCTATCCCTTTAAAGCTCCAGATGCATGGAATGAGCGTTTCCCAGTCACTGAGCACCTACGGAGTATTGACCGGCATGGCTCTCCCCTGCGTGCTGTTCCCCTCTGCCATCACAAATTCCGTCTCCACTATGCTTCTTCCGACGGTAGCAGAGGCTCAGACTCTAAACCGGGCACGGCAGATGAAAAGCATCATCCAAAAAAGTGTCTGCTGCTGCGTCCTGCTTGGAAGTCTCTGCTGTATCTTATTGCTTCTCAGCGGACAGTGGATCGGCACTTTTATCTTTAAGAGTTATTCTGCCGGAGATTACATTGTTACACTGGCCTGGATGTGTCCGTTTTTATACGCAAATACGACACTTATCAGCATCATCAACGGCATCGGGAAGACGACGCTTTCTTTCTTTATCAATTCCTTAAGCCTGCTTATAAGAATCATCAGCGTCTTTTACTGCATTCCCCTATTTGGAATCGAAGGCTATCTGCTGGGGCTTTTAGCCAGCCAGCTTGCCGCATTCTTACTGTGCATCCTGTATCTGAGCCATTACCTGCACTTTCAGAATAAGCCGCTGATATCTCTTACTAAAGCGTCTGGATAAACATCTGCATGATAACCGGATTTACATAGCATTCAAGAAGGATCCCCACTGCCATAAGAAGGAGGAAGATAACTGTCTTTGTCAGGTTCCAGCGAACCTGCGGATAAGTATAAAGATACCAAAGCAAAGCAAGATAGCCCGCGGCATAGAACAAAAACTGGGGAATAAGGGCGATCAGGCACAATATGATCCCTTTCACTCCCATCTTTATGACTGCGGATGTAAATAAAAGCCCGCTTGAAAAGCCTGTCCACAAGACAAATGCCGCTACGATCCCTTTACGCAGCTTCGTACACCCAAGTGCCCCTAATATCAGCACCGGAGTCATCCGGATCCTCGCCACATACCAGAGATATTCTGCCGTCTGAATATCATCCGCGCTGTATTCATTCAGAAAATATTCACTGAGTATCCCCATACTGATAATGTAATCCTTCACAACAAGATTAGCATATAAGATTCCCGCGCAAAACCCCAACATATAACACAGAACAAAATGCTTCCCGTTTTCCTGTATCCTCACAAAACATTCCCTCCCTAGCCAAGATACTCCATTATATGTCCGGTCATGCGCAATATATTCTAAAATATTTCCACCTGCCAGATCAGGCTGAACAGGCAGAAATATCCTGATACAAAAATTAAAGATATTTTACTTCATAAGCCAGTATCGCCGCCACAGTCTTTGAGTCCTGGATTTCGCCGGCATATATCTTTTCCTTCAGTTCATCCAAAGTATACGCCTTCACATCCACAAACTCATCCTCATCAAGATTCTGTTTTGAAGCTTCCAGATTCTTTGCCACATAGATTTCAATCTTTTCATTACAGAATGCCACCGTCGTCCGAAGGGTGATGAGCCAGCTAAGCTCTTGTGATTTATAGCCTGTCTCTTCCTCCAGTTCACGCCTTGCGCATTCCATTCCCGGCTCGCAAGGCGCATCAAGCTTCCCGGCAGGGATTTCAAGAGTTTCTCTGTCTAACGCATTGCGAAACTGTTTGACCATCAATATCCTGCCGTCAGGAAGAACCGGCACTACCGCCGCCGCACCGTCATGATGGATAAAATCCCAGTCTGCTCGATGTCCGTTTGAAAATTCCATATGATCTGTATATACGTCGATGATCGCGCCCTTGTGGACGAGATCCCTTCCAACTCTCTTTATCTCTTCACTCATATTCTTTCACTCCTTTTTACAATAATATCCTATATTGTGAACTATCATAAAATAAAAATAAGGAAAGTCTAAAATACTGCTATTTCAAGACTTTCCTTGGTTTTTAAGCTCAGATTTCTATTACATTACGTTATTTGGCAAAATCTGTTACCCGCGACTCGCGGATGACATTGACCTTGATCTGTCCAGGATATTCCAGCTCATACTCAATCTGCTTCGCAATATCCCTCGCCATCAATATCATGTCTGCATCAGATACCTGCTCCGGAACTACCATAACACGAATCTCTCTACCTGCCTGAATTGCAAAAGATTTATCAACTCCCTTAAACTGGTTGGTGATATCTTCTAATTGTTTTAACCTGTTTGTATATGTTTCCAGCGTCTCTCTTCTCGCGCCCGGCCTTGCCGCAGAGATCGTATCCGCCGCCTGCACAACACACGCAATCAAAGTCTCCGGCTCCACATCGCCGTGATGAGCTTCCACCGCATTGATAACCGTTGCAGATTCTTTATATTTTCTACAAAGATCTACACCAATCTGGATATGGGAGCCTTCCACGTCATGATCGATGGATTTCCCAATATCGTGCAGAAGTCCGGCTCTCTTCGCGATCCTGACATCAAGTCCGATCTCGCCGGCAAGAAGTCCTGCAAGCTGTGACACTTCCATAGAATGCTTCAGCGCATTCTGTCCATAGCTTGTACGGAACTTCATTCTTCCAAGGAGCTTGATAAGCTCCGGATGGATACCATGAACACCTGCCTCTAAAGCAGCCGCTTCACCCTCTTCCCGGATCATTGCGTCGACTTCCCTTTGTGCCTTCTCGACCATCTCCTCAATTCTTGCCGGATGGATACGTCCGTCAACAATGAGCTTTTCAAGGGCAATCCTTGCAACTTCACGCCTGATTGGGTCAAAGCCTGATAATACAACTGCTTCCGGAGTATCATCAATGATCAGTTCTACACCGGTCATCGTCTCCAATGTACGGATATTGCGTCCTTCTCTTCCGATAATCCGACCCTTCATCTCGTCACTTGGAAGCTGTACAACTGAAATCGTAGTTTCAGCCACATGATCAGCCGCGCATCTTTGGATCGCAGTTACTACGCACTCTTTCGCCCGTTTGTCTGCTTCTTCCTTCGCCTGCGCTTCCAGTTCCTTTACCAGTTTCGCAGTGTCATGCTTTACATCATCTTCAACAGTTTTCAACAAATATTCTTTTGCCTGTTCGGAGGTAA
>CAJUAM010000003.1 GCA_910584615.1 uncultured Dorea sp. | reverse complement strand
GCCCTTAGCCATGAGTTCCTACCCACAGCTAAGGGCGTTTCTAATATGGATTTATTTCAGCCGTCCAAACCTCTTGCAAATCATTCTCCCACCAACAAACCACCTGACAGTAAGAATAATCGCACCCAAACGACTGTTATCAATTTGTTATCAAAAGACCTTTCCAAAGCCCGCAAACCCGCATAAACACTGGATTTACTAAGCATTTTTGTTTATTCGAACTCTATAGTCCCCGGCGGCTTACTTGTCAGGTCATACAGTACCCGATTAACCCCTTTTACTTCATTGATGATCCTGCTCATCACCTTCTGAAGCACCGCATACGGTACATCTGCTGCCTCTGCTGTCATAAAATCTATTGTATTGACCGCCCTTAATGCTACTGCGTAATCATAAGTTCTCTCATCCCCCATAACACCAACGCTCTGCATGTTGGTAAGTGCTGCGAAATACTGTCCGATCCCTCTTGTCAGGCCCGCTTTTTCAATCTCCTCCCGGTAAATGGCATCGGCATCCTGCACAATCCTTACTTTCTTCTCAGTCACTTCTCCAATGATACGCACGCCAAGCCCCGGCCCCGGGAATGGCTGCCGGTATACAAGATATTCCGGAATTCCAAGTTCAAGTCCGGCTTTTCGAACCTCATCTTTAAAAAGGTCACGGAGCGGTTCAATGATTTCTTTGAAATCTACATAGTCCGGAAGTCCTCCTACGTTATGATGGGATTTGATGACAGCCGACTCTCCGCCAAGACCGCTCTCTACTACATCCGGATATATGGTCCCTTGTACAAGAAAATCTATGGCTCCGATCTCCTTCGCTTCTTCCTCAAATACACGGATAAATTCCTCTCCGATGATCTTTCGCTTCTTCTCAGGCTCCGACACTCCTGCCAGCTTATCGTAAAATCTCTGCTGAGCATTGACACGGATAAAGTTCAGGTCATAAGCGCCTTTTGGACCAAAT
This sequence comes from uncultured Dorea sp., assembly GCA_910584615.1. Taxonomy (GTDB): domain Bacteria; phylum Bacillota; class Clostridia; order Lachnospirales; family Lachnospiraceae; genus MD308. Next base: position 125,690 of record CAJUAM010000003.1, on the reverse strand, counting down.
ACGGCCTCTACTTCATCTCCCTCGTTTTTTCTCAGAAGGCCATGGTCTACAAATACACAAGTAAGCTGGGCTCCTACTGCTTTTGATAGCAATACTGCCGCCACAGAGGAATCCACGCCGCCTGACAAAGCACAAAGCACTTTTCCGTCTCCCACCTTTTCGCGGATCTGCTTTACAGATTCTTCCACAAACGAATCCATCCGCCAATCACCTGCGCAGCCACACACCTTTAACACAAAGTTAGACAACATCTTTGTACCTTCTGCTGTATGAAGAACTTCTGGATGATACTGGATCGCATACAATCCTTCCTGCTCATTTTCAGCCGCCGCGACCGGACAATCTGCAGTATGAGCCGTGATCTCAAATCCTGACGCTATCTGGAATATGGCATCAGTATGGCTCATCCAGCATATAGTTTTTTCCGGTACATTTTCAAAAATCTTTGAAGATGGCTTATCTATGAGCACCTCTGTCTTTCCGTATTCCCCAACATCCGGCCGCGCCACTTTTCCGCCAAGCACATGCATCATAAGCTGCGCGCCGTAACACAATCCAAGGACCGGTATCCCAAGCTCAAACAGCTCCCTGGAATATGTAGGCGAATCCGGATCGTAACAACTGTTAGGGCCTCCGGTCAGTATGATCCCTTTGGGGTTCATCTCCTTGATCTTCTCAATATCAATCTTATAAGAATAAATCTCGCAATATACATTACATTCTCGGACACGTCTCGCAACAAGCTGATTATACTGTCCGCCAAAATCAAGAACAATCACTAATTCTCTCTTCACTTCTTGTTCCTCCTATATTTTAACCGATATCATTACAGCCATTCCTGCTATATGATCCCTGCATGAATAAGTTCCGCCCGGCTATTTTAATTTTTCAACAAAGTCAGCCAAAACTTCTGAGATCTTTATCTGCTGCGGACAGACAGCCTCGCAGCTTCGGCATCCTACGCACGCACTTGGACGATTTTCTTTCGGAACAGCCTGTATTGCCATTGGGGCAAGAAATCCTCCATCGGTAAATACATGCTCATTGTAAAGCTTAATCATAGACGGAATATCAATCCCGTTTGGACAATGGCTCGTGCAGTAATGGCATTCTGTACACGGCACACCATTCACCATATTTCCTGCAAGTTCAAGTAAAGCCTTCATCTCATCATCAGTAAGCGGTTTTTCATCCTCAAAAGTATCGATATTTTGCCTGAGCTGTTCAAAATCTGACATACCTGAAAGTATCATCTTGACTTCCGGAAATGTCTGAAGAAAACGAAATGCCCACGCCGGGATGCTTTCTTCTTGGCGCAGCACCTTCAGCACCTTTTCTTCCTCCTTAGGAAGCGTGGCCAGCTTTCCGCCTCTTAAAGGCTCCATAACCCACACCGGAATTTCATATTCCTTCAAAAGCTCCATTTTCTTTTTCGCATCCTGAAAATCCCAGTCAATATAATTTAACTGGATCTGGCAAAATTCCATATGATCACCGTAACGTTCCAAAAAACGCTTCATTACATCATAGCTTCCATGCACAGAAAATCCCAAATGACGGATACGACCGCTTTCCTTCTGCTTCATCAGGTACTCATCAATCTTATACTGCTCATCCAGATAAGCCTCGATATTCATCTCACAGACATTATGGAATAAGTAAAAATCAAAATATTCTACCCGGCATTTCTCCAACTGTTTTTCAAATATCTCTTCCACTCTCGGCATGTTTGAAAGATCATAGCCCGGAAATTTTGTTGCCAGATAAAAACTCTCTCTCGGATATTTTTCTAATACCTTTCCCATAACAAGTTCTGAATTCCCGCCATGATATCCCCATGCTGTATCAAAATAATTTATCCCGTGATCAATGGCATATTCTACCATCCCGACCGTCTTTTCCTCATCAATCCGCTCGTCCATGCCATCAATAAGCGGAAGCCTCATTGTCCCCATACCAAGCGCTGATAATTTTAATTGCTCAAACTCCTTATAAACCATAATTGCTCCTCCTTTTTACTTATCCTCAGTTTTAGAAATACTCCGCCCAATCTTACGATACCAGCAGATCGTTCCTTGCTTTTTGCTATCATAATAGAATCCGCCATACCAACGAATACTGCCAACAGACGTTCAATGATAAGCGGAATACCCAGTGTCTTCAGCCGCCCGTTACCAAACAAGCAGCTGGTTTTATTCATTTTTAGTTAATGTCAAAACTCCTTAACGCATATTATACGCCAAGGAGTTTCTTTTCTCAATAGTTACAAATATATTTTTGATATTTTACTGACTGTACTAAGCTGTCACATACGGTGCGATATCTTCAAACAGAGCATCGCAGTTTTCGTCGTATACCTTCAGTTCAATCTTCTTTTCAAGTCCAAGATTAAGAATGCCAAACAAAGATTTTGCATCAACGGTAAATCGACCACTTTTCATATCCATATCATATGGATAATTCTCGACTTTGTTAATAAAGTCCAGCATGTCATCAATTTTTCGAAACATGATAGTTTTCTTTCTCATTGCTTATCACTCCTTTTCTTGGAAAGCATATTATCATAAAATTTCTTAGTTTGAAAAGAGGAAAAATGTCAAAAATATGTAAAAATATTAGAAATTATATTATACTAAAAAAAGAGCAGCCATATAGAAAGGAGACACTTATGAAAATTGTATTTTTAGATGTAAAAACTATCGGTGAAGATATAGATCTGTCGGGCTTTGACAAGCTGGGGGAAGTTGTAAAATATCCCTTTTCAACTTCTTTGGAAGTACCGGATAGGATTACAGATGCCGACGTCATCATTGTAAATAAAATCCAGGTGAATGAGTCTACTATTAAAACCGCGAAAAATTTAAAACTGGTATGCGTTACTGCCACCGGAACAAATAATCTTGATAAAGACTATCTTAAAAGCCGCCGTATCGCATGGCGGAATGTTGCCGGATACTCTACGGAATCCGTTGCGCAGCATACTTTCGCAATGCTTTTTTATCTATTAGAAAAACTGCGCTATTACGATGAATACGTAAAAAAAGATCTTTATACCAACGACACACTCTTCACACACTTCGAAGAGAAATTTTATGAACTATACGGCAAAACATGGGGGATCATCGGACTTGGAAACATCGGAAGGCGGGTAGCGGATATTGCAGAGACTTTCGGAGCAAAGATCATTTATTTTTCCCCGTCAGGCAGCGCGCCCCAGGAAGGATACTGCCAGGTGGAGCCAGACACCCTTTACGCCTCCTCTGACATTATCTCTGTCCATGCTCCGCTTAACCACTTTACAGAAAACCTCATTGATAAAAAAGCCTTCGCCAAAATGAAAAATACCTGTATCTTCCTAAATCTTGGACGCGGACCAATCGTAGTTGAACAGGATCTTTACGATGCCCTTGAAAATAATACGATCCTGGCGGCTGGTCTGGATGTTCTCTGCAAAGAGCCCATGGATCCGCAAAATCCGCTGCGCCGCATAAAAGACAGCCGCCGCCTTTTCATCACGCCCCATATCGGATGGGCAAGCATTGAATCACGCACCCGCCTGATGGATATTATACTTTCGCAGGTCAGAGAATTTTTTAACATTACAGAGATTTAAGAATACGAAGTGCGTTTTTGTTCCAGATCTTATCAAGCTGAGATTCAAAGACGCCTTTCTTTTTTAATGTCTCCCACAATTTTTCCATGTTTTCAATCTTCGGGATATCAAGATGCTCCATCCCGTCAAAGCCGTCGAAGTCGGTCCCTATCATTGGAAAATCTTCTCCCCCGCACCGGATCATGTGGAGGATATGCGCCGCCATTTCCTCCACATAAGAGGCTTCTTTCGTCCCAAGAAATGCTCCGTAAAAATTAAGACCCGCGCCTCCGCCAATTTCCGCAAGACTGTGTATCATTCCATCAGTCAGATTTCTTGGATGACTGCAGATCTCTCTGCAGTTAGAATGAGAAGCCACAACTGGCCCGTTTGAATAATGGATGATATCATAAAATGTACCATCCGAAGCGTGGGATACATCCACGATCATGCCAAGTTCTCCCATCTGTCTTACTGTCTCTATCCCAAATGGTTTCAGCCCCTTTTCCATAACAGATGGTTCATGGCTGTTCGGAAATCCAATACAGTTCTCATGATTCCATATCGGAGTCATAAGCCGGATCCCTCTTTGATGCAATATGTTAAGGCGGCTCATATCACCATTCAAGATACCTCCTTCTTCAACGGTAAGGATCGCCGATATTTTTCCATCCGCATCATTTTTCACTACATCTTCATAACAATACGCAAAATCAATATCTTCGGAAAACTGCCGGATCTGCTCATTCATAAAGTCAATCATCTCATATACATGCCGGTATCCTTCCTCGTATCCGCCTGTCATATCTTTTATGTAAAGAAAACATGCAAAAAATTGTACCATTGTTTCCGCCTTTTTCATTCCCGGAATACTGACGCTGCAGTGATTCTCCATAAGATTTCCTTCTTTGTCCAGATCCATCAGCTTCCAGATCGTATCGCAATGCATATCAATAAGTTTCATATCATTACTTTTCCTTTCATAATTAATTAATAAGACTCCGTACATTATAACATGAGAAAGGAATTATTATGAGTCCTGTTATCGGAATTTTATTTTGCGGTTTTGAAAAAAACCGCCAGTTTGTCACTACCACTTATATTGAAGCGGTTTCTGAGGCCGGAGCGATTCCGCTCATTATCCCTTATCCTGGGAAAAATACATGTTCTACTAAATATTTCCATATATGTGACGGACTTTTATTCTGCGGCGGCCAAGATATTACCCCTCTGCTCTTTGGAGAAAATCTGATGACGCAAAAAGGTACAACTGACTGGAAAACCGATATTTTCCATATCCGTTTTATGCAGCAGGCTCTTTCTTTCAAACTCCCGGTCCTTGGTATCTGCCGGGGAATGCAGATTTTAAATCTTGCGCTGGGCGGTACTATCTATCAGGATCTGAGCCTGCGTCCGGAAAACTCGCTGAACCATATGCAGCTTTCCCTTGACCGCTCAGATGTCTGTCATCAGCTTTCTATATCAAATGACAGTATGCTCTGCAAAATATGCGGCAATTCGTTGAATGTAAACAGCTTTCATCATCAATGCATCAATAAATTGGGAGAGACATTAAAAACAACTGCAATCGCGCCTGACGGAGTGATCGAAGCGGTTGAATCCTCAGTATTTCCCTTTGCCATCGGTGTCCAGTGGCATCCGGAGTGCATGTACCGCTTCAGTGAACCTATGAAAAATCTTTTTTTACTTTTTGCAAGAGCTTCAAAAAAAGAAAGACATATTTTTTAAGCAAGCGGTACATACTAAATTTGAAAGAAAATGAAGGAGGAAATACCCATGTCAGAGATTTCAATTCTTGATTTACAAAACTTACGCCACTTGATCGGCGGATTTGACACATGCCACTGCAAGATGCAGGATTACGCGGCACAGGCAAAAGACCCTGAGATCAAACAACTTTTTCAGGACGCTGCTAATTCAGCTATGAAAAACAAACAGGATTTGATGAAATTCTTATAGGAGGGGAAATTATGTTAGACGATAAGACAATGGTATCAGATGCCTTGACAGGTGTTAACGGAGAACTCACCCGCTACGGCGAGATGATTCCTCAGACAGAAAACAAGCAGCTTAAACAATGCTTAAAGCAGATCCGCAATGAATGTGAAATGTCACAGGAAAAACTGTATCAGGTAGCTCGTGAAAAGAGCTATTATGTACCGGCTGCAAAAGCTTCCCAGCAAGAGATCGATCACGTAAAATCTGTTCTTTCCGGACTGGCAATGAAGTAAACCATATTTTTTGATAATGCCGGGGACAGATTGGCTCTGCCCCCGGCATTATCATGTCATTCTATACTTTTAAGCGACTCTACCATATCTATTTTTTTCAGTTTAAGATACATTACTCCATTGATGATCATAGAAAACGCAACCGTAAATAATAGGCTGTACAGAAAGCTCGGCGGATTGATATTTCTTCCAAACATGGCAGATTCTATTTCCACGGTCTCTATGATGAACAGGTGAAAGAACTTTCCCAGTCCCGATCCGACCACGGCTCCGATAAGGGTCAGTATCATATTTTCCCGGTACACATATCCGGCAACTTCCGGATCATAAAAGCCTAACACTTTAAGGGTCGCAAGCTCTCTCTTTCTCTCTGCGATATTGACAGTATTAAGATTATAGAGTACGACAAATGCCAGCATCCCGGCTGATATGATCAGCACGACGATCACGAGGTTCAGGCTTCCAAGCATATCGTCAAGCTGTTTTTCTATATCATGAGTATAGCCGGCACTTAAAACTCCATCCTCCTTAAGGAGCCTTTGTCCCATCTGCTCCATCTGCCCCAAATCCCCTGCATCTTCTACCGCAAACAAGATACTGTTATATTCCGGCGGTTCTTTATATATCTTCTCATAATATGCCGGCGTCAGATATATATAATGTCCCATATAATTTTCACAGATATGTTCTATCCTTATCTCTTTATTCCCGTTCTCTTCATCTTTTATACAGACTGTTTCTCCCTCTTTTACTTCGAGCAGCTTTGCTGTCTTTTCGCTGATTATCGCGCCGTTATCAGTAAGGACATAACTTTCTTTTGTCTTCCGGTTATGAAAATCTACATACTTGGGTATCTCCTTCTTGGGATTCATTACATACTCATATGCACTGCGTTCTTTTTTGCCATTGATCAATGTAATATTCCTTGTCCCTGTATCTATAAACCGCTCTACCCCCTCCTCTTCACTAAGTGCTTCTTTTATCCGGTCTCTTTGCTCATCGGTAATATCCTCTTCCAGATATATGCTTCCATGATAGAGCAAAATCTCTGCATACTGGATCTTTGCGATCTCATAGCAGGAATCTTTAAGACCAAAGCCAACAAGCATCAATGCCATACAGCCTCCGATCCCAAAAATGGTCATAAAGAAACGTTTCTTATACCTCATGAGATTCCGGATCGTGGATTTCCATGTAAAGCTTAAATGCTTCCACAAAAGCCCGATCCTCTCCATAAATACACGGCGTCCGTTTTTCGGCGCAGGCGGGCGCATAAGCACTGCAGGCTGGGCTTCAAGCTCACGGTAGCATGCCATAAAGGTCGCTGCCATCGTACAGAATACCGCCGCTCCCGAGGCCATACCTGCGTATGTCCAGTTATACGGGATAAGGATATTGGGCATATGCCGGTACAAGATACTGTAGGCATATACAATAATGTAGGGCAGTACCTTCTCTCCGATAAGCACTCCGATTATACTCCCGCCAATCGTCGCCAGAAGAGCATAACCAAGGTACTTGGAGGCAATGGCAAATTTCCCGTATCCAAGAGCCTTCATAGTTCCGATAGACGTTCTCTGTTCTTCTACCATACGTGTCATGCTTGTCAGGCTGATCAATGCGGCAACCAGAAAGAACAGGACAGGAAATACCTTTCCTATGGCACCAAGACGCTCTGCATTCTCACCAAATCCACTGTATTCCACCAGTGTACTCCTATCATACACATACCATTTCGGATCTTTGATATCTGCAATATCTGCCTTGGCATCCGCAATTTTTTTCTCACCATCCTCTATCTCTTTTTCGGCATCTTTTTTCCCTTCTTCATATTCTTTTTCGGCATCTGCAAGCTTTTCTTCATTAGTAACAATCTCTTGTTCGCCGTCAGTTAATTTTATCTCCTGCTTTTTAATCTCTTTCCAGCCATCGTCAATTTTCTTCTGTCCTGTTTTTATCTGCTTCGATACTTTAGAAAGGTCTTTTTCTCCTTTTTCTAACTCATCTTTCGATTTTTGCAGTGTCTTCTTTGCTAAGTCAAGCTTCTCCTGCCCCTTATCAAGCTCTGCCTCAGACGAAGTATACGCCTTTTTTTGCGCAGCTATTTTCTGCTTCATGCCTTCTGCCTGTTCCTTAAGAATGGCAAGCTGTCCTTCTAATTCTCCGGCCGCCGCTTTCTGTCCATCTTCTCCTGCATTTTCCTCTGCACTACCTTCTGAGTCTTTCTGCGCGCTCTCCTGTATCTTCTTAAGCTCTTTTGTAAGCTTCTCAATCTGGCTTTTCAAATTATCATATGTCTTTTTATCTTTTTCAATCTGCGCTTTCAACGCTTTGGTCTGCTTGCGTCCTTCTTTTATTTTTTTCTGCGCCGCCGGGCTGCTTTTCTCATACTCTTTGAGGCCCTTCTCATATTCTTTTTTCCCTTTTTCCAGATCCTTTTTTCCGGATTCATACTGCTTCTTTGCCTTATTGAGCTGCTTCTGCCTGGAGTTTAATGTTTTCTTTGCATCCGAAAGCTTCTTCCTGCCATCCTTGATCTCCTTTTTCGCATCCGAAAGCTTCTTCCTGGCGTCATCAATCTTATCTTTCGCATCTGCAAGTTCCTTTTTGGCTTTGGCCTTTCCCTCATCAAGTTCCTCTTCTGCCTCAGAAAGCTTCTCTTCCGCCTCGTCAACAATCTCTTTTTTACGGATGATTCCCCTCTCATCTGCCAGAAGCTCTGCCTCGTCTAAAACCTTTTCTATCTTATCCTCATATTCATCAGTAAATGCCAGCAATTCCTTTGCGCCTTTTACCTGGACATATACCTCAGAAAATACGTCCATATCAAAGGTCTCCTCCGGCACTATGAGAAATGCATCGATACTTCCTGTTCCTATAGTCGTACTGCCCCTCCCATAAGAAAGATAACAGGGACTATTTCCAAGACCGACTACCTTGAATGAATCGGTCTTTAAAGTATCCGTCACCTCATCTTCTGTGCCTGATTCAAGCCGGATCGTATCACCGATTTTATATCCTGATTCGTCATCTGCCAGACACTCTCCTACTTTGTCAGGAATCCTTCCCTTTGTCAGCGTAAAACGGTTCATCTTTTCTTGTATGCCCATTATATGGAGCACATGCTGCTCTTCCTCAAGATTATATAAAAAATCCGCGCTGTATGCGCCTTCTGCCGTTTCTACTCCGGCAAGTTCCTGAAAAGCTTTTACATCTTCATCTGTAACTCCGTATGTACTGAAAGCCTTTATATCCATAAGATCGCTGGCATCAAAATAGGCATCCCCGGTAATCCTCATGTCCGGTTCTGAAGCCCTGATTCCGGAAAAAAATGCCACCCCGAGCGCAACAATAAAAAGGATTGAGAAAAACCGGCCGGGGCTTTTCCTGATCTCCATATAAAAATCTTTGCGTGTTGCTTTTTTTGCCATATCTTTTACCGCCTTACCACTCAATCATCTCAACTGAAATCGGACACTTATTTTGCAGCACATCCGAAACTTTCCCATTCTTGATCTTGATCACCCGGTCCGCCATTGGAGCTATGGCCGAATTATGAGTGATCAGAATCACTGTCATCCCCTTGTTCCTGCACATATCCTGCAAAAGCTTTAGAATAGCCTTTCCTGTATTATAGTCAAGCGCTCCCGTCGGCTCATCACACAGCATGAGTTTAGGATTCTTAGCTAACGCTCTTGCGATAGATACTCTTTGCTGCTCCCCGCCGGATAACTGCGCCGGGAAATTATTAAGCCGCTCCCCAAGTCCTACCTCCTCAAGCACCTCTCTTGCATCCATAGGATTTTTACATATCTGAAGTGCCAGCTCCACATTTTCTAAAGCCGTAAGATTTGGTATCAGATTGTAAAACTGAAACACAAAACCAATATCATCTCTTCTGTACGCAGTCAGCTGTCTTTGTGAATAATCAGCAATATCATACCCATCCACCAGCACTTCTCCTTCTGTAGCAGTATCCATACCGCCGAGGATATTGAGCACTGTAGTCTTCCCTGCGCCGCTTGGTCCTACCACAACAGCAAACTCACCCTTTCGTATCTCAAAATCAATACCGGCCGCCGCTATGATCTCAACCTCACCCATATGATATATCTTCTTTACATTCCTTAATTCCACAAATGAACTCATCATCTTAGTCCCTTCCATGTTATTCTTCTCATGTCTTCCACTGTATAAGCGATACTGCAGCTTGCTCTTTACATGACTTTTTGACTCCTGTATCACTTTGTTATATAATAACACATGGTGTAATACTTATCCAACAAACAATTATAAAGAAAAGGGGAACAGATATATGAATACAATAAAAATCATCCCCGCCAGAACTGACGGGGACATTCAGACGATCGCCACAATCGCGGACGAAATATGGCATCAGCACTTTACTCCCATTATCGTGGAAGCACAGGTAGATTATATGATAGAAAAATTTCAGTCATACCCAGCATTAAAATCTCAGATCAAGAACGAAGGATATGAGTATTTTACATTTCTTTGTGACAGTACACCCTGCGGCTATATCGGAATCCACGCTGAAAAAGACGCTCTTTTTTTAAGTAAGCTGTATATCCGGAAAGATTTCCGGGGACAGCATCTCGCGACAAAAGGACTCCGGTTCTTAACCTGCCTCTGCGGCGAAAGGAACCTTAAAAAAATCTGGCTCACATGCAACAAACATAATGATAATACTCTGAAAATATATGACCATCTCGGATTTAAGATCACCGATGAGCAGATTGCAGACATCGGAAATGGATTCGTGATGGACGACTATATCCTTACGCTTACTCTTTGCCGTTAAAGCAATACGTACATAGCTTACAAGGCTCTATCCCGATGGAAGCAATCAGATCATCCAGCCTGTGATACCGTAAGGTCGTGAAGTTCTGCTGCTTCCTGATATCCTCGATCATCTGCGCATACCTTAAGCTGCAGGGGTCTGCATATTCATCAAGCACCTCCTGCGGGCACGCATCTCCCTCCCGCTCTTTAATCGTCCGTCTTGTGATCAGTTCCATCTCTGATTTAGAGCGGGAGAAATTCAGATATTTACATCCGTATAATAACGGCGGACATGCCGGACGAACATGAACTTCCTTTGCGCCGCTGTTATATAAGAACTCTGTTGTCTCGCGAAGCTGGGTTCCGCGCACGATAGAATCATCAATCAGAAGCAGCTTCTTATTTTCAATCAATGCCTGCACCGGAATCAGCTTCATGCGGGCAATGAGATTCCTCTGGCTCTGGTTGGTGGGCATAAAAGACCGCGGCCACGTCGGCGTATACTTGATAAACGGTCTCGCATACGGGATCCCGGACTCATTGGCATAACCGATCGCATGGGCGATCCCGGAATCCGGCACACCTGCAACAATGTCTGGCTGCACGGAGTCTCCGTCACGCTTTGCCAGCATGCTGCCGCATTTGTAACGCATTTCTTCTACATTGACTCCTTCATAAGAAGAAGTCGGATATCCATAGTATACCCACAGAAAAGAACATATCCGCATCTCTTCTCTGGCAGGACTGACAGTCTGAACCTCTTCTGGTGTGATATACGCAATCTCAGACGGTCCGAGTTCTTTGTAGTCAACATATCCAAGATTGATATACGCATGGCTTTCAAAGGACACACAAAATGCCCCTTCTTTATGTCCAACTATGAGAGGGGTCCTCCCGTATCGGTCTCTTGCCGCGTAAATCCCGTCTTTTGTCATCAAGAGCAAAGTCATAGAACCATCTACAATCTCCTGAACATATCTGATACCCTCAACAATCGAATCTTTCTCACAGATCAACGCCGCGATCAGTTCTGTAACATTCACCTGTCCGCTCGTCATCTCCTGAAAATGTGAATGGGCATTGTCGTATAACTGATTCAGCAGTTCGTCATAATTATTCACTTTACCAACCGTCGTGATCGCAAAGCTCCCGAGCTTTGAACAGATCAACAACGGCTGCGGCTCAAAGTCAGAGATACATCCGATTCCCAGATTTCCTTTCATCTCTCCTACATCACGGTCAAACTTGGTACGAAACGGTGAATTCTCAATATTGTGTATGGCGCGGTTAAAGCCCTCCTCACCATACGTTGCCATTCCGCCACGCCTTGTTCCAAGATGGGAATGATAATCAACCCCGTAAAACAGCTCAAGTACACAATCTTCCTTCGACGCTACACCGAAAAAACCACCCATAATTATCCTCCTTGCCTTTACTGTAAACTAACTCCATGATGTCTTTACTCTGTATTTTATATTGCTTCACGATTGTATCACAATAACTACTTCTCTGTCCATATGATATTTTATCCACACTATGACCGTCAAAACATTCTCTATAATCTAATAATGATCTATATATGTCTGCAGGTAATCTGTAGATGCAATCTGCGGACTTGGCCTTAGGATGATGATAAATCTTTCTTCATCATAAGATTCATCCTCCATGATCAATCTGGCACCCTCAGGAATGATCACATTTTTATATCCCTTCCCTTTTGTAATATTATCACCTATATAGATATGATTAATCATATAATCGTTCAATTCATAATCTTCTTCTGATTCCTCATCTGCATTTTCATTGACCCCTATCCCGACCATCCCATTCCCTTCTTTTCTATAAATGTCGTATACACCAGGTTCAAAGTCCACTCCCGCAATTTTTTTTGTGTCTCCTTCAAATTCATAGCTTTGTGTCAACGGATTTTCTTCGTTCTGAACACTCTGCGCATTCTTTGTCGTCAAAACTATACTTTCTTCTGCTGTTATTTCTACCAGCGCGCCGTCAAACAGCCGCAGATCATCGCTGTAATCCTCTCCTTCTTTGCCGGGATATTCATATAAAAAGATATCATGCTCTTTGTCATCTACCCGGATCGAATCAAACTCATATGATATATCCGCAGAATAGTTCCCTGCCGGGATGTGTACACCTACAATATATTTTCCTGATGTCAGTTCAAATTCTGCTGATTCTCCTTGTCCCGGCAGTTTATCTCCACTCTCCTCAAGCATTTCATAAGGATCCAAAAAGTCATCGTCTTCCTCGGACATAATAGAGTTAGGGATATCCATTTCAGACAGACTTCCTATGACAGTTCCCGCTACAGACAGAAACACAAAAGCCGTCACGACCTTTGAAATCCATCCGGTTTTCTTCTTCCGATGATCTGGCTTATCTAAGCCTGTACTGCGATAAGTCTGCTTTGGAATTTTCTGTTCAGATTGTGGCCTGTGTACCGTCGGCTTCTTTGGTGGCTGCGCTATCTCCTTCTCCTCATGGACATGAGTCATAGGTTTCCCATCACAAGATCCTCTGTTAACCTTATAATTCTTTTCTGATTTATTGTTATTCAGTCCGCACTCTTTACAGATCTTCCCGCTGTCTAACTTTCCGCCGCATAAAGTACATCTCTCTTCAAACATAGGCTTTACCTCTCAATCATTAATATATGGTTCTAATTGTCTTAAAACACCTTTCGCTTTAAACTATATGTCCCGGCAAACAGAGTTCCCTCTATAGCTTTTTTATTGTTCTGCCGCAAAATATTCCTTTGATATACAAAGCTTCTGCATCGCATCATGCACATACGCCATATCACCCTCATCCATAAGGATTACGATCACATCTCCCACCTGCAGCTTTGTCGTCCCTCTTGGAATGATCTCCTTCACCCCTCTCTGAACAGCAACTACGAGGCAGTTATCCGGCCACTTGATCTCACTGATAAGAGCATTATTTAACATAGAGTTATACTGCACGACAAAATTCGTAAGAATCTTCTGCCGGTGCCCTGCTTCCCTTCTTTTTTCCTCCTTTAACTCCTGGGATACTGTCTCCTGCTTTTCAAGAAGCCTTTCTAGAAGGCTTTCATAAATTGGCTTCGATCCCAAAAGTGTCGCGACAATATACGCAACAATTGATATGATTGATAAAGACAGCATCTGCGTCAGAGACCCCGTCATCTCAAAAATCAGGATAATGCCGGTAAGAGGCGCTCTTACAATAGCCGAAAAATATCCCGCCATGCTAAGCAGCACAAAATTATTGATATAAACTGCATCCATTCCGAAATATTCTACTCCTGCTGTTGCGAAAACTCCTCCTATAAAACCACCCAGTACAAGCAGCGGAAAGAAGATCCCTCCCGGCGCGCCAGAACCAAAACACACTGTTGAAAAGATAAATCTGCTGATCAGGATAAAGACAACCGTACCAAGCATAACATCTACATTGGTCAGATATTGGATCAGCGCATGCCCGCTTCCTAAAAGTTCCGGCTTTGTAACACCAATAATACCTGCGCAGATAAACGGAATCATAAGCTTTGTCGTTACGTTCAGAAATCCCCCGTGATTATAAATGGACTGTACCTTCAGCGTAAACCAGTTATAAAAGGCTCCCAGCACACCTAATATCCCGCCAAGCAGCAATATCATCCCATAATACTGTATCGGGAGCGCCCTTACAATTTCAAAATCAAATACCGGAGTCATGCCAAATACTGTAGTAGCAAGAAAATCTGCTGTCAGTGACGAAGCCATGACCGAAAGCAGCACAGATACAGAAAAGTTCTTATGTACTTCCTCCAGCGAAAACATTACTCCCGCCAAAGGAGCGTGGAATGCTGCCGCAAGTCCGGCGCTGGCTCCGCATGTCAGCAAAAACTTTTCCTCCGTCTTCCCCCGTTCAAGACCTTTAGACACTCCTTTTCCTGCCATGGCGCCAAGCTGGATAGACGGTCCTTCCCGTCCAAGCGCCATTCCGCCAAGCAGACATAAAAATCCTCCTAAAAACTTACCGCCGATAACCTTCCACCAGTTCTGGTCAAACTTCCCGATCATCTCCCCTTCAAGCTGGGGAATTCCGCTTCCGGAAATCATCGGCTCTGCCGTTACAAGCTTTCCCACGATCCATGCCAGCAGTATAAGTACGAGAAACCATATTGCGATACGCACCGGATGCCGTCCTACAAACCCTAATATCTGTTGTAAAATATCACCTGCAAATTCAAGGACCATACGGTAAAGAATCACTACAAATCCAGCGATACCTCCCACCATGATCCCTTCTCCGATCAAAACCACCTGAAAATGCTCCGCACGCTGAATCGTGCCAGAAGTATCCTTATCCACGACTATTCCTCCTACTCGTATAAATATCCCATTTATATCATTATAGTGCAATCATGAAAGGATATCAATCTGCTTTGTCCCGATTCTTTCCCTGAATCTTACATCGTGCTCTACCATAAGCATGGTTGGCTGGTATTTGAGCAGCAGCTCCTCTATCTGTATTCTGGAAAATATGTCAATATAATTAAGCGGCTCATCCCATATATAAAGATGAGCAGGAGTAAGCAAACTCGCTGCGATCAGTACTTTTTTCTTCTGCCCCTCTGAAAAATCCTGCATTCTTTTCTCAAACTGGACTCTATCCATATCAAGCCGACGCAGGATAGCCAGAAACAAACTCTCATCAAGGTTTTGTTTTTTACAGAATTCTTTGATGCTGCCCTTAAGAAAAGATGTATCCTGGCTGACATAAGAAATGATCAGTCCTGAAACACACCAAAGAGTACCGCTTTCTATGATCCCAGAACATCCTGAGAAATCTTTATACCCTCCACTTATTATTCTTTCCGGATTTTCCCTGTCTTTTAACGATTCCATAACTTTTTGCAGGATAACTTTAACCAGGCTGGATTTCCCGCAGCCATTTGCTCCATTTAAAAAGACCCGGTCTCCCTTGCCTATATTAAAGCACAGATTTCCAAAAAGAGGTTTGTCTGCCTCTGCGTATTTCAGTCCATATTTATCTGCTGCGACAAGTATTTCCTTATGATGCACAAGGGGCATGATCTTTAAATCTGCCGGCTTTTCAATATCCGAAAGCAATCCTTCTTTTTCCTCGACCTGCCGTTTGAGCCTCTTTTCTATCTGTCCGGCCCGGCTCTGCAGTTTCTTAGTCTTTGCCCCGATATATGCTCTCGTAGGACGGTCCGGCTCTTTGACGGGATCATACCCTATCTTTGTACTTTCATTCTTATCCGCCCATCGCCCTGTCTGTCTCGCCGCTTCTTTAAGCTTCCTTATCTCTTTTTTATGCTTTTCATTCTCCATCTGCGCATAGGAATCCTGGCATCTTTTATTCTCCCACCAGCTCGAAAAGTTTCCCGCCTGTACTTCTATGGATTGTCTGTTAAAGACTAACACATGATCTACACATGCATCCAGAAAATCTCTGTCATGGGACACCAGAACAAACCCCTTCTTCTTTTTCAGATATGTTTTCACAGTTTCCCTTGCTTCTAAATCCAGATGATTGGTAGGTTCGTCAATAAGCAGAAAATCATTTTCCCCTGAAAACAATACTGCAAGCAAAAGCTTTGTCTGCTCCCCAAAACTCAGCGTAAAAAAAGGCCGGTATAGCACTTGCGCATCCATATCCATCCTATTAAGTTCACATATAACACGCCACTGTTCACAGCCTGCCTTCAGTTCTTCTATAAAATCAGCCGCTGGCAGCCGCATGAATTCTTCTTTTATCTGATAAGGAAAATAGTCAAACACTGCGCTTGAGGAAATGGATCCTGTATACTCATATTTTCCAAGCAGCAGATTTAAAAAGGTGGTTTTTCCCTTTCCGTTCCTCCCGATAAATCCTAGTTTCCAATCTGTATCAATCGTAAAAGATACATCTTCAAAAATATTATCATAGCTTCCCTCATAATAAAACGTGAGGTTGTTCACACTGATCTGTGCCATCTAAAATTCCCCCTTCCTGTCATTGCCAAAGGAATCTGTACACTCTTAACCCCACGATACTTCAAAAGTAAATCCTTAATTTTTTTCACCAAAAAAGAGAGGTTATGAGAACATAATCCACTTTTGGCAACATAAAACGAATATCCTCCGGGATGCCGGACGAAATAAACAAATAGCTTCATGTTTTCAAAAGTAAATTATCTCCTCATCTTTTCACCTCTCTCTTTGTCAATCTGAACCTATTATAGAAAACCGGGATATATTTGTCAAGTTATTCATTCCAAATATGGATTGGTTTTTAAAATAACGCCCCGCAAAGATATATAATACTTATATCCTTGCGGGCGCATATTTTCTGAATTCCTTTTGTCTAATTTCCTGTCGGTATATAAGGTCTGATCGCTCCTGCCACATTGCTGATCGGCATTGTCTGAAGCCATACTTTTCCCGGTCCTGTAATAACGGTATTGAACAATCCTTCACCGCCAAACAGCATATTCTTCACTCCCGGAACGCTCTGGATATCCATATTGCAAGTAGCACTCATCGCTGCAAGGTGTCCGGTATCAATAACAATCTGCTGTCCCTGCTGAAGATCATACTCGATCACATGACCATCAAACTCCGCAAACACAATTCCGCTCCCGCTTACCTTCTGCATGATAAAACCTTCACCGCCAAACAGGCCCGAACCTATCTTTTTGCGGAAATGTACGGATAGCTGCACATTCGCTTCTCCGGCGAGATACGCACTCTTCTGGAAGATCATATCCTGTCCCGGTGTGATCTCAAACGCCCGGATAGATCCCGGAAAACTAGATGCAAACGCGATCATCCCAGGACCGCCCTGCGCGGTATAGATATTCTGAAACATCTTCTCTCCTGAAAATGCTCTCCCAAGAGCTTTTCCGATCCCGCCATTGCTTGTCGTCTCCATCTTCATATTCGGTGACATCCACGACATGGCTCCGCCTTCTGTAATCATCTTCTCTCCAGCTTCAAGTTCACAGATCACTACCGGAAGCGTCTCTCCTTGTATCTGATATCTCATGTCTTTATACCTCCAAGTCGTTTTTCTTTAGTTTACCAAATTATATTATGTACAGTCAATCGTATTACGCCAATCATTTACAGATTTTTACATTTGACCAGCGAAATAATCAAAAAACTATCTGGAACATCTAAATAAAAGCTCGTCCCATCTTCTGTCTACTTCTTTTTGGAACTCTTCGATCAGATATTCATTTCCTTTCTTGAATAAATGTTTAAACCGGCCCTGGGGCTTTAAAAAATCTTCAATCGGAAGCTTCTTTTTAGGCTCATAATTCAGTGTCCATCTTCCCTCTTCCACCTCAAACAACGGCCAGTAACACGTCTCTACGCCAAGCCTGCAGATTTCCATAATATCCGGCGTATTGTATCTCCATCCACGCGGGCACGGTGCCATAATGTTAAGAAACGCTGCCCCCGGCGTGTAGATCGCCTTTTCTGACTTCACATGCAAGTCTTTAAAATTCTGCACAAAGGTAGTCTGCGCCACATACGGCACATCATGTGCCGCGATAATGGCTGCCAGATCTTTCCTGTTCTGAGGTTTTCCGCTGCTTTCACTTCCCACTGGTGTTGTGGTAGTGTCCGCATACATCGGTGTCGCGGAAGACCTCTGGATTCCTGTGTTCATATAAGCGCCGTTATCATAACACACATACACCATATCATGATTGCGTTCCATTGCCCCTGACAGAGACTGAAACCCGATATCATACGTACCGCCGTCACCGCCGAAAGTGATAAACTTATAGGTCTCGTTAAGTTTCCCTTTTTTCTTCAGCGCTTTATACGCACCCTCTACACCACTTAACGTTGCTCCTGCATTTTCAAAAGCATTATGGATATAACTGTCTTCCCATGATGTATAGGGATAAGTAAACGTAGATACCTCAAGGCAACCTGTCGCATTGCCGATGACTGCCTTATCACCTTCATGAAGACCTCTCAGCACATTTCTTACTGCAATTGTCCCGCCGCAGCCTGCGCACATTCTATGTCCCGGAGCCAGACGTTCCGGTTTGTTCATCATTTCTTTGAAATTATAACTCAACGTATCCGTCCCTCCTTACTCTCTGATACCCATATAACGGTACATTTCTCCCGCATCGTTCTCGTTGATGATCTGCTTAAGTTCCACAAACACTTTTTCCATATCTTCTACCCGTACATCACGGCCGCCGAGACCATAGACGATATTAATAGCATGGGCAGTGGATCTTGCGCGAAACAACGCTGCCATCACATCAGCGCCCAGCGGTCCTCCATGATTCGTATAGCCCTCTGCGCGGTCCATAACTGCAACAGCCTTTACTTCTTTAAGTTCCTTCGCGATCTCTTCTGCCGGGAACGGACGGAACATACGGATCTTAATAAGTCCGACCCTCTCTCCTTGTTCTCTCAGCCTGTCTACAGCGTCCTTCGTAGTTCCTGCCGCAGAACCGATCAGCACAACTGCCCTCTCGGCATCCTCCATCCGATAGCTTTCAAACAGTCCATACTCTCTTCCAGAAATCTCTTTAAATTCTTTTGCCACTTCAAGGACAACCTGCGGGACATTCTTCATCCCCTCTGCCTGATTACGCTTTGCCTCCATGTAATAATCCGTGATAGAGTAAGGCCCTACTGCCATAGGACATTCTGGATTCAGAAGATAATTCTCCGGCTCGTACTCACCGACAAACTCCTTTACCTCACAGTCTTCCAGAAGTTCTATATTCTCAACTGCATGGCTTGTAATAAAACCATCCTGACAGATCATGATCGGAAGTCTTACATCTCTATGCTCGGATATCCTGTATGCCTGTATCATATTATCATACGCTTCCTGATTATTTTCCGCATAGATCTGGATCCAGCCCGCATCCCGCGCACCCATACTGTCAGAATGATCACAGTTGATATTGATCGGTCCGGACAATGCGCGGTTCACAAGGGCAAGCGCCAGAGGCAGCCGGTTAGATGCTGCTATGTACAATTCCTCCCACATATAAGCAAGTCCGCACGAGGATGTGGCAGTAAGACTTCTTGCTCCTGCTGCTGACGCGCCGATTGCTGCGCTCATAGAACTGTGCTCACTCTCCACCGGAATAAATTCTGTATCTACCAATCCGTCCGCCGCAAAAGAAGCAAAGTACTGCGGAATTTCCGTAGATGGAGTAATAGGGAATGCCGGGAATACATCCGGATTGATCTGACGAAGCGCAATAGCAACGGCTTCATTTCCTGATAAACGATCTCTCTTTGCCATATTAATTCACTCCTTCCATCGTAATCGCTCCAAACGGGCATGCCTTTACGCAGATGCCGCATCCTTTGCAGTGTTCATAATCAAACGCTCCCCGCTTTTTATCCTTTACCGGGATCGAACTGTCCGGACATACCGGAACGCAGAGCAGACATTGCTTACATTTATCTTCAATAAACCGCGGTTTGTTATTAGCCCACTCGCCTGTATGGAAATCTTTTGATGTACCTGCTCCGGCAATGATCATTCCCCCGGTCAGATCCTGCCACTTTGTCTTTACGCCTAATTTGCTGATATCTGTCGCCATTACTGCACCTCCTTAAGAGCCATCTCAAGCGCCTTCATGTTTCCCTCAATCACTTCCGGCTTGCTGGCAAATTTGTGATCAAAGGATGCGCGCATCTCTCTTAAAAATGTCTCTTCATCCATAATCCCCGCAACCTTCACAATTGCGGCAAGAAGCGGTGTGTTGGGAAAATATCTCCCAATCGCCGCAATTGATATCTTTTTCGCGTCAATCGTATAAACCTTTCCTTTATATCCTTTCAGGTGCAGCATGATCTCCTCTTTCGGACGCTCTGTGTTGATAAGGATCGCTCCTTCTTCTTTAAGTCCGCTTGTCACATCAACTGACTCAAGAAGTGACTCATCTACGACAACTACATACTGGGGATCATAAATATTAGAATGAGCGCGGATTACTGTATCGCTGATCCGGTTATATGCCGTAATCGGCGCGCCCATACGTTCAGGGCCATACTCTGGAAAACCCTGCACATATTTTCCTGTCTGAAAAGCCACATCTGCCAAAAGCAGGGCAGCCGTCTTGGCACCCTGACCGCCCCGGCCGTGCCATCTGATCTCTGTGTGGTTACTCATATTCCTTCTTCCTTTCTCCATCCTTCTTCGGACAAAATAAACTTACATCATCTGCATTACTGCCATAAACCGACAATACATGCACCAACAATATTTTACTGTATCAACGTGATAATGTAAATAGGGATTTTTTGTATCTCCCAAGCATGATGATCGTGAAGATAAGGGTTACAGCCTCAGACAGTAAAGGTGTCCACCAAATTCCTGCCCCTTTAAACAGCGTTGTCAAAATCAGCAGGCATACAGTCAAAGATACAATGCTTCGCGACAGAGAGATCCCTGTCGCGGCAAATGTCTCTTCTACTGCAATAAAATACCCTCCAATCACAACATTGTAACCTGCCAGTAAAAAAGACAGGGAAAATATGCGGAGCACAGTTATGGAATAATCCATAAGCCCGGTCATTTCTTCAGATACAAATAAGGATACGATCTGCTTCGCAAAAATCATACAGGCCGCTGTATATATTACAGAAAGCACTGCTGTTGCCGCGATTCCGTATTTTTTCAGTTTCTGGCACCGTTCCGTACGTTTCTGACCATAATAGTAACTGACCAGCGGCTGATACCCCTGCGCGATCCCCACCATTGCCATGACTCCCAGTGAATTTACATAAGAAATGATCGTGTAACTTACAAGCGCCTCATCATTTAGCAGACGGATGATCGCCTGATTAAAAAGAAAAATAATAAATCCCGCGGAAAGTTCTGTGATCCCAGAAGACAGGCCATTCTTAAATTCTCTCCCAACAAGAGATATATCAAACTTAAACTTACAGAATTTAATTACGCCGCTCTTTCCGCAGAAATGAAACAAGTAAAGTATGATAACTACTGTATTGGAAATTCCTGTCGCAAATGCCGCGCCCCCGACTCCCATATGCATACGCATGACCATAACATAATCCAGTACCACATTCAACAACGCTCCGGTTGTGACGATAACCGTCGCCCGCTTTGGAAATCCATCTGTTTTTATAAGCATTTCAAAAGAATACGATAAAATAAACGCTGCGGAAAACGGAACCAGCCACATTAAATATTCCAGCACATAAGCTTTATTAAGTTCTGTCGCCCCTAAAAACAATGCTGTTCTCTCAAGATTCAGCATAACCAGAATGGTTATGATAACTGAAAATACTGCTAACAGTACAATATTTTGTGTAAATACCTCATTTGCCTTTTTTTCGTTCTTTTCTCCCAGGAGTATGGCTGTAACTGTTGAAGTTCCTACCGCAAATAAGATAGATATGGAAAATAACATCATCGTATAAGGCATAGCGATATTTACCGCAGTCAGAGCTGTTTCTGACACTCCCCGGGCCACAAATATCCCGTCCACCATTGTATAAAGCGTAAATACCCACTGGGCCGCTATCGACGGCACGATGAACCGTATAAAATCTTTTTTCAGTGATGTTCCTTCTAATTTCATATATGTCTTCCTCTCTTTGTTCTTGTATTAAAAGCATAAACCTTGGTATAATACTAAGGTCAAGAACTTTTTTTGGTTACTGCAGATAAAATTAAGACATATGATTATCTGTTAGGAGGATCTGTATGAAAAACTATTATAAAATCAGTGAAATATCAAAACTGTATGGTATCGGCCCTGATTCTCTCCGCTATTATGAACGTCTGGGTATCCTTAAACCAAAGCGTGACACAAATCAATACCGCCTATACAGTCTCAAAGACATTTATAAATTGAACCTGATCTGCGACTTACGAAAGCTTAATTTCTCAATGTCACAGATCAAAGAATATCTGGACTGCCAGACTATTAACAATACACTGGATATTCTCCGCCGCGAACAGTCTCTTTTAAAATTCCAACTTCAGGAACTGATAGAAAAGGAAAAGGTTATTGGCGAACGTATTGATGCTCTGCGCACTGCCAAAAACATCATACCCGGACAAATCACCATAAAAACTTTTCCCCGCCGGCTCTGTGTAATGGAAAAAGCCTGCATTACCCAGGATGAAGAGATGGACCTGCTTATCCAAAAACTACTTGGCAGACATGAAAAGCAAATCCATAATTTTGGGAATCAGACGATCGGAGCTTTCCTTTCTTCAGAAGATTTGATGAAAGGTATCTCTAATGTCTACAAGTCCGTTTTTTTTATTCTGGACAAGGAAACTTTGGAATACGACTATGAACTTCCTGCCGGCGATTATCTCTCCTACTATTATCGTGGAAATTATAACAATAATTGCATCTACCTGAAAAAGATGATGGATCACATTGCAAGGCAGAACTTCACTGTCTCAGGAGAACCCTTTGAATTGTATGAAATTGACAATCGTGATACGATGGAAGAAGAAGAATTTCTGACTGAAATACAGATTAGGATAACCTCGTAAGCTGACAAAAAAGCCGGATCTCACATGCAGCAGGACCCGGCTTTTTCTTGATCATATACAAAAATCTATTTCGTTTTTATACTCTTAACTTCGCAGTAATAACTATAAATCTTTTTGCCTCTTACTGTCTTATAAGAGCGCATTCTGTATTTGTAAGTTGTATTTTTCTTTAATCCGCTATTAGTATAAGACACTGTGGATCCATTTTTGATCGTCTTTATTTTTACATATGACTTCTTTGATGGATCATACCTCTCGATCTCATATCCATTTGCGCCAGACACCTTACCCCAGGTCAGCTTTACTCTGCCTGATGAAGCTGATGAAACTGATAATGCCGGCTTTCTGATAATGGTTATATAAGTCTTTTTGATATAACCTGTCTTTTCCTTTCCGCCTGTTTTCAAGGAAATCCGATACCAGCTTCCACTCGTTCCGGTAATCGTAACACCTGTATTGATCGACAACGTCTTTATCTTGCCTTTTAATATACTCGGCCCTTTCCTCACCGCGACACCGGTCCCATTTATCTTACCAGTCATTGTTGAATTGGTTTTTACACTGACTGTATTAGAATACTTTGAGTACACGGTACTGCCTTCTGCATTTTTATATGTCTTTATACGGTACTTATAAGTCGTACCCATAGTTCTTCCCGTATCTGTATAGGAAGTCGCAGCCGCGCCGCTGATAGTTTTAATCTTCTTATATGACTTTGATAAAGAATCATAACGATAAACCGAATAGCCTGTTACTCCCGGCACTTTCTTCCATGTCAGCTTCACCTGATCATAAGAAGCTGCCTTCCCTGAAAGCGTTGCCGCAGACGGCGCTTTTACTGCCGGCGGTGTTTCCTCCGGCGGTGTGACTGTTGGCGGTGTAACTGTCTCCGCTGTATCCGGCGCATCAAAAGACATAGACCCTCCCGGCTTCACATACCAGAAATTCTTATCTACATTACCGGAAATACCTGAAACCTTTCCATATTCTGTATACTGCCAGAAACTGTAATCACCTTTATAATCAGATGACGACGTATAGTGTGCCAGCCATACAGGATACTTACTGCTGATCTCAGACGCGTACAGATCATTGGTCAGCATACTCTTATTAGCATATACAAGCGGTGTATAACCCGCCGCTTTAACCCGCTCACAGAACGCGAGGCAGATATCTGTCTTCTTCCTTCTTGTAAGCCCTGCATTTTCCAGACGTCCGCCTTTAAAATATTCAAAGTCAAATACTAAAGGCATTGTGATCTTATAGCCTTTCACAGAATTCAACAAATAATCCGCTTCTTCCTGCGCCTCTTTTACCGTGATCGCCTGTGAGAATATGTAAGCGCCTACTCTTACACCTGCTGCCACCGCATTCTTCATGTTCACTGCCGCGTACGGATCATCCGCAAGCGTCCCGGCTTTCCCATATCCCCTGTAAGAAGTACGGACAAACGCAAAATCAATTCCTGATTTTTTCACAGCCGTCCAGTTGATCGTCTGATTATATTTAGATACATCAATACCTTCTACAATCTTGTATCCCGCAAACTTGCTGTTATGCTGGATTCCTGTCGCCAGCGCCCTCATTTTTCTATCCTTATCATAAAACTCTGCCGGAGCATTTCCCCGGAGTCTTCCTTTACCCGGATCATCATCCCCTGTCACAGTATTTTTCCCTAAGTCTTCCTCTTCAATATTTTGCAAAGATATTCCCTGCCCTTCCTGTGCATATACCTTTTCAGGGATTATAGAAACACACAGGCAAATAACTAATAATATTGCTGGTATCATGTTCTTTCTGATCATATTTTCTCCCCTTTTTATCTGGTCAATATCCGCGTCTGTTATCCTATAGAACAAACATTAAAAAATCATTAAAAATGTATCTCTTTCTCTACTTCCCAGAAATTACCAGTGTAAATGTACTTCCCTCTCCCCATACACTGTCCACTTTTATCTCACCTCCGTGAACTCTCGCGATCCTGTCTGCCAGCGACAAGCCAAGTCCAAACCCTTCAGAATTCCTCGACTTCTCAACCCGGTAAAACGGATCAAAAATATGCGGCAGATCTTCTTCTTTGATTCCGCATCCAAAATCCTGTACGCTTACAACAATATTTCCTTCCTTGTACTCTGTAGTAATTTTCACTGTTGCCGGCGGCGGACTATACTTCACTGCATTCTGTATAAGATTCTGCAGCAGAATAAGAACAAGGCCAATGTCCATACTGCCCCTTACACCTGAAAGTGAGAGTTCAAACTTCACATTATCTTTTTCCTTAAACTCTATCTCATCACAGACAGACCGAATCATCTCATCCAGATCCGCCTCCTCTAAATCCAGTACAATACGTTCACTGTCCAGACGATTCAGGTTCAAAAGCTGTGTGATCACTACGTTCGTCTTCTTTGTCTGACGGTAAATAACATCTATTGCATCATCAAATTCTTCTTTGGTACCGGCATACTCTTTCGCATACTCACACTGAGCCAGCAATACCGCAATAGGAGTACGGAGCTCATGGGCGACATCTGATGAAAACCGTTTCTGCGTCTCAAACATATTCTCGACACGTTCAAGCATCCGGTTATTTGTCATTGCCAGAACGCCCAGCTCTGTAATACTTCCGTTATATTCCATACGCTTTGACAGTTCTCCATCCTTCCCGATAGACTCCGCTGTCTTTGACATCTGCTTTATCGGTTCAGATATCTTCCTCGACATCATGATACCCGCCATCAGTACAAGTGCAAGAAATACCGGAATACAGGCATAGGAGGTATATTTTATAAACTGGTATTTGCTGTCGATATCCTGTTTGTTCACAATACACCGGTTATAGACGATATATCCCGCTTTCTTAGTTATATTCTTGTTCACCCTGTCAAGGATATAATATTCTCCGCTTTTTGTCACTACTGTCCTTAGTCTCTGACTGACTTGCGCTTCTTTAAATGATATATCTTCAGGGCTTTCACCCAGCATAAGCGTACCATTTTCAGCAAGTATCTGAAAATAAACACTGTCATCTATATATCTGAAATCTTCATCCGGCTTTACCGTTCCATCCTCATAATATACATTCTTATTATTATTGACCAATTCTTTGATCAGCACACTTTGTATATCATAATAAATCACTCTGTCAGCAAGAACATTTACAAAAAGAACCATAAGAAATGATAATGCGAGGATCATCCCGATCAGATATCTGATAATGTATTTTGTCACCGACACTTTTTTCATTCTTCGCATTTGAGCATGTACCCTGTTCCGCGTATTGTACAGATCATCTTTTCATCAAAATCATCATCAATCTTACGCCGCAGATAACGAATATACACATCCACCAGATTAGAACTTACCTCCGATTGAAGTTTCCAGATATTCGATTCTATCTGCTCTCTGGTCACAATGATATTTTTATTCCTGACAAGATAAAGAAGGACCGCGAATTCCTTCGGAGACAGTGAAATAGGGATCTGATTTCTTGTAACCTCATGCGTATTATAGTCAACAACCAAATCTTTGCACCGGTAAACATTCTCCTGAATCTCTGGTTTCCGGCGCGTCATCACTTTAATCCGCGCCAGCAGTTCTTTAAAAACAAAAGGCTTCACCATGTAATCATCCGCGCCAATATCTAAGCCTTCGACTATATCCTCCGTGTCCCCTTTCGCGCTTAAAAAAAGCACAGGAGTCTGCTTCCCCGCCGCGCGCAGCTTCTTGAGCACCTGAAAACCATCTAACCCAGGAAGCATAATGTCTAATATCACACCGTCATAATCTGCAAGCATCAGATAATCCATTGCCGCGTTTCCATCAAAACAGCAGTCAACATTATACCCTTCTTTTTCCAGCTTGTTCACAAGGATATGGTTCATATCCTTCTCATCTTCTACTACCAATAAACGCATCGTAACATCTCTCCTCATAATCCGATGATCATTATAACATGGCGATCATGAGCAAACATTAAAATTTCCTTATGATTTTTTTATTTTTCTTCTGATCCACAATATGATCCCTGTCGACACGATCACCATCGAACCCGCAAGAAGCTGGGATACCGGAACCGCAGTCCCCGGAATAAGAAGCTGGTCTGTTCGCAGTCCCTCGATCCAGACCCGCCCCAGACCGTATCCCAGGAGATACAAAAGGAACACTTCTCCGTCAAATTTTTTATGACTGCGGTATAAGAGCAATGCTAAAAGCAGCGCCATGCACCAAAGAGATTCATATAAAAATGTAGGATGCACCTGAATATAAGAAACTCCCTTCACTACTTCCATGTGCTGACGCATAGGTTCTGTAACGTCTGACTCTCTTACTGCATCAAGCGGAAGACGCATCGCTAAAAGTCCGTTCGTATACCCGCCGAAAGCTTCCCTGTTAAAAAAATTCCCCCATCTTCCGATCATCTGCCCCGTAACCAGGCCAAGCACTGCCGTATCAAAAAGAAGCGGCGCTGAAAGCTTCTTTACTCTTGCAAATACTATGACCGTGATCACTGCCGCGATCACACCTCCATAGATAGCAAGTCCGCCCTGCCTGAGATTCAGGATACTTTTTAGATCCCCTTTATACATATCCCATGAAAATGCCACATAATACGCCCTGGCGCCGATAATCGCGCAGATCACAGCATAGATAGCAAGATCGTAGTAATTCTCCGGATTCTGTCTTGTACGCTTTGCCTCGGCTGCCGCGACAAAAATCCCCGCCAGGATCCCAAGTCCTATGATCATCCCATAATATGCAATATCAAAATTAAAGATGGTAATATGATCTCCCACACCTGACAGATGTATTCCGATATTTGGAAAATCTATCGTCTTATGCATCCTTTACTCTCCTCGCATAAAAATTATACGTTGAATCTAAACAACATGATATCTCCGTCCTTGACAACATAGTCCTTGCCCTCAAGGCGGATCAGTCCCTTCTCCTTTGCTGCCGCATGTGTCTTGCATGCCATCAGATCATCGTAGGATACTACCTCTGCACGGATAAATCCACGTTCAAAATCAGAGTGGATCTTCCCCGCAGCCTGCGGTGCCTTCGTTCCTTCTTTGATAGTCCATGCACGGACCTCCGGCTCTCCTGCAGTCAGATAACTGATCAGGCCCAGCAGTCTGTAGCTTGCCTTGATCAATTTCTCAAGCCCTGATTCAGTCAGTCCAAGATCTTCTAAAAACATCTTCTTTTCTTCTTCCTCAAGTTCAGCAATCTCCTGCTCAATCTGCGCACATACAACAAACACTTCACTGTCTTCTTTCGCGGCATACTCTCTCACCTTATTGACACCTTCATTATCTGCCCCATCGTCAGCAAGCTCGTCTTCCGTCACGTTCGCCGCATAGATGACCGGCTTATATGTCAGCAGATTATAGCTTTCCAGCCACTCCTGTTCCTCTTCATCTTCTGCCCCCGAAAAGGTCTTCGCCAGCCTGTCATTCTCCAGATGCTCTTTGATCTTCTGAAGCAGGGAAAGCTCCTTCGCCGCCGTCTTATCATTTCTCGCGACTTTAGAAGTCTTTGCTATCCTTCTCTCAAGAATTTCCAAATCCGAAAAAATCAATTCCAGGTTGATTGTCTCAATATCCCGAAGAGGATTGATACTGCCGTCTACATGGACGATGTTGCTATCCTCAAAACAGCGTACCACATGAACGATCGCATCTACTTCACGGATATTGGCAAGAAACTGATTCCCCAATCCTTCTCCTTTAGAGGCTCCTTTTACAAGCCCTGCTATGTCAACAAACTCAATCGCCGCAGGAATGATCTTTTTTGTATGATACATCTCACCCAGCACATCCAATCTCTCATCCGGTACTGTCACTACACCCACATTGGGATCGATCGTACAGAACGGGTAATTTGCTGATTCTGCTCCTGCTTTTGTCAATGAATTAAATAATGTACTTTTTCCAACATTCGGTAGTCCAACTATGCCTAGTTTCATATATCTTTATCCTTCCTTCACTGTTATTCTGCTATGTATAACACAGATCCTTTGTCTCCATCAATACCACGATCCCACCGGCAAAATCAATCACAACTTCCTCATCCTTCAGCTGGTTGCTGACACACAGACTGTCATAGGCCGTAAGGACATGATTCTTAAGGGGGTATCTGGCCCCTGTAATATTAAAGCCGAAAATCTCCTGCCCAAGTGGAAACACTGAAAAATACGGCCCGTATGTCTCACCCTTTTTAAGGACTGTCCGACCGCCGATCAAACGTATACTATTCTGCCTGTCAAGGATCCGCGCATCGATCCCGCTCCTAAAAGGAATCGAAAGACACTGGATGTTCGCCCATAAATGATCGATCCGCCCGCCAGTCGCTCCAAGGATCAGCATCTGCTTACAGCCAAGTGTCACCGCAAGTCGGACTGCGATCTCTGTATCAGATGCATCTTTCACCGGATTGAATTCTCTGATCGGAACAGTTGTTTCCTTTCGGTAATAATCCGCAATCTCAGGACGGACACTGTCAAAATCACCCACGATATAATTCGGCATGATACTGTGCCTGTACAAAAATTCTACGCCTTTATCTACTCCTATCACATAACAGGAATCGTCTCTGTCCAAAACTGAAAGTGCGTGTTCTTCCTCAAGTTCTCCACCGCTCACAATCACAATCATCTTACTCATAAGCTTTTAGTATCTCCATAAATGCTCTCGTATTCTCAGCCGGATTTCCATTAAACACTGCAGACCCCGCAACAATTACATTCGCTCCCGCATCAAGCACTTCTTTTACATTACTCAGATAGATTCCCCCGTCAACCTGGATATCCACATCAAGCTTCTGTTCTTCTGTCATTTTTCTGATCTTTTGTATCTTATCCAGAGATTCCGGAATGAACTTTTGTCCTCCGAATCCCGGATGCACACTCATAACAAGCAGCATATCCACTTTAGAAAGGAGCTGTTCTACCTCCTTAGCCGGCGTCTCCGGACAGATAGATAATCCGGCCTTCATCCCACACTCTCTAATCTTATCTATTGTTGCCCGGACATCTTCACATGCCTCCAAATGGATAGTCACAATATCTGCTCCGGCTTTCTTAAAATCGTCTATATAGCGGATTGGTTCCTTTACCATAAGATGCGCATCCATTACTTGCGATGTAGCCCCATGAATGGATTTTAACACAGGCATACCAAAAGAAATACTCGGCACAAACATTCCATCCATCACATCAAAATGCAGATACCTGGCCCCATTATCCTCTGTCTGTTTCATCTGTCTGCCTAGTTCTTTGAAATCCGCAGCTAAAATCGACGGTGCTAAAATATACTTCATATCAGTACCTCCTTCTATCTTTCAGCTCATCATAAAGCTCCTTGTAACTATCATAACGCACAGATGCGATCTGACCATCCAAAACCGCTCTTTTTACCGCGCAGTCCGGTTCATGAGTATGACTGCATCCATCAAAACGGCACATACCTTCCTGTTTTCTGAATTCAGGAAAATAATATTTTAAATCCTCTTTTTCCAGATCATTTATATATAAAGAACTGAATCCCGGTGTGTCCATAATGTAAGACTCATCATCAATGGGAAACAATTCCGAATGCCTTGTCGTATGCTTCCCCCGCTCAATCTTCCTGCTGATCTCTCCGGTCTCCATCTTCGCTTCAGGCTGGAGTACATTGATAATTGATGATTTACCGACTCCTGACGGCCCCGCAATAGCCGTCGTCTTACCTGACAGCAGACCTCTAACCTGATCAATATTCTTTCGTTCCAAAGCACTTGTAAAAACGCACGGATACCCGCACCCAGAATAAATCTTTTCCAGAGATCCAATCTGGATATCATCAGCGATATCTTCTTTATTAAAACATAAAATGACCGGAATATGCCTGCTCTCCATCATAACCAGAAAACGATCCAAAAGAATGAAATGAGGGCTTGGCCTGGTAACAGAAAATACAACCAGCGCCTGTTCAATATTAGCAACTGCCGGACGGGCCAATTCGTTTTTCCTCGGCAGGATCCTTGTAATATTTCCCTTCTTTTCGTTCTCATCGACTATTTCTATGATCACATTATCTCCTACAAGAGGTTTTATCTTCTCTTTTCGGAAAATACCTTTTGCTTTACATTCATAAACACCGGATCCTACTACGTGTATGTAGTAGAATCCGGCAATTCCTTTTACAATTTTCCCCTGCATACTACTGCTCCGGGCTATTATTTGGATTGTCATTTGGTTTGGACTGCTGATCTTCCCCGCCAGAATCCGGCGTCTGCGTCGGTTCGGGTGTTGGTTCAGGTGTCGGTTCCGGATCCGGCTCCGGATCTGGCTCACGGATCCCGCCGCTGATCCACACTGTAATCTTCGTTCCCTTTTTTACACTCTTTCCTGCGGAAGACCACCTGCTTACTTTCCCTACCGCTTCCTCACTCTCTTCCTCACCGCCTTTTACCGCGACAAGTCCATAACTTTCAAGCAGCGCCTTCGCCTGCTGGTACGTCTTTCCGCTAAGATTCGGAACCTCCACTTTTTCCTCCGGCTTTTTACCATTGCTGACAACAATCTTGATAGAAGTGCCAGCTTCTACCTTTTTCCCAGCTTTTATGCTTTGAGAGACAACTTTTCCTTTTGCCACTTTGTCATCATATTCATATCCAACTTCTTCGATCACCAATCCTGCCGCAATCAGTTCCTTCTGTGCTGTTTCATCCTTCTTTCCTACAACGTTCGGCACAGTCTTCTTCTGCGTACCTTTGCTGACCCTCATGACAATTTCCGCGCCTTCTGCCGCCTGTGAACCGGCCGAAGGTGTTGTGCCGATAACCTCTCCCGCACTGTGACTGTCATCATATTCAAATTCAGAAGTCCCAACCTTAAAACCTTTGCTCTCTAATTCTTTTTGCGCAGAATCTTCATCCATACCGCTTACATCCGGAACAGTCTGTGTCTTTTCAGCAATACCTGAACTTACCGTAATTTTAATCGTTGTATTCTTCTTTACTTTCTCGCCCGCCTCAGGAGTCTGCCTTATAATCTCTCCTTCTTCGTACCGATCAGATTCTTCACTTCCAACCACCTTGATCCCAAGCTCTTTTTTGAGCTTATCTTTCGCCTCTTCCTCTGTCATTCCGACAAGACTTGGAACCTCTATTTGTTCATCCTCTTTATCTTCTAAAAGCGCGTCTTTTCCAAAAGATGAAAATACACCCGCTGCTTTTCCAATCGCGAAGATCACAATAAAGAGGACGATCACGATCACGACCGCTGTCAGCACTTTCATAACTTTCTGCATGCCGGGATTTACATCTTCATCCCGGTCTCCTCTGCGTTCCCCATCATCGTAATCATCATCATAATCATCATCATAACGATCATCGCCATACCTGTAATCTTCGTATTCGCCATCGTCGTATTCATCGTCATCATCATAATTACTGCGAATATCATCTAACTCTTCATCTGTAATGATTACCGTATCTGCGTTTCTAAGAGGAGGGATCACAACAAAATCCCCATCCGGATCGGCAAGAGACCTTTTCAGATCACGGATCAGATCTTCTGTATTCGCGTAACGTCTCTCCCCATTCTTCTGCGTACATTTTAAAATGATCTGCTCCAGACTGTATGGGATATCCTCAACATATTCTGACGGAGGCGTGATTTCCTCCTGAAGATGCTTGATCGCTATTGATACCGTAGAATCTCCTTCAAACGGCAGTTTACCTGTAGCCATTTCGAAAAGAGTAATACCCATCGAATAAATATCACTTTTCGCATCGCTGAAACCTCCTCTTGCCTGTTCCGGCGATGTATAATGCACAGACCCCATCGCGTTAGAGCTGACAGTATGAGAAGTGGTTGCTTTTGCTATTCCGAAATCTGTAACCTTTACCTTGCCATCTTTAGAGATAATTATATTCTGTGGTTTGATGTCTCTGTGGATGATATTGGCTGCATGCGCGGCCCCGATACCAGTACACATCTGAATCGCGATACTGATGATCTCCTTGTGGGATAGTCTTCCCTTTCTCTTAATATATTCCTTAAGCGTGATTCCTTCTATCAATTCCATGACCATATAGTAAAGTCCACGATCTTCCCCTGCATCATACACATTTACTATATTCGAATTCATAAGTCCTGCTGCCGCGCGAGCCTCAGAACGGAACTTCCGCACAAAATTATCATCCTCGCGATACTCTTTTTTCAGAACCTTGATCGCGACATAGCGGTTCAGCATGGTATCTCTTCCCTTATAAACATCTGCCATACCGCCTGCGCCAATCTTGCTCAGCACCTCATATCGCTTTCCAAGCACAATTCCACCCTTTACCTTTTCCATACACTCACCTCATCGACCAGCGGCTCTGCCATAACAACCCCTATGTTATCTCTTCCGCCATTGCTATTCGCCTTCTCTATCAACGTCAATACAGCCTCCACGATATCTCTGGAGCCTTTGACTATATCAAACATGTCTTCATCTTCAACCATATTGCTCAGTCCATCCGTACACATCAGGATTATATCACCCTTTTTCAGGCGATATTCGTAAATATCAGCTTCTACACCTTCCTTTACTCCCATAGCCCTCGTAATGATGTTCTTGTCCGGATGGTTCTTAGCTTCTTCCGCTTTGATTCCTCCAAGCCTTACCATCTCTTCTACCAGAGAATGGTCTTTGGAAATCTGGCGTATCTTATCATTGATCAAATACAGACGGCTGTCACCCACATTAGAAAAATACAACGTATTGCCGATCACAGTTGCCGCTACAAGCGTCGTACCCATACCTTCCAGTTTAATATCTGTATTCGCGGCTTTTATAAGCTCATGATTCGCAATTCCGACTACATGTAGGAGAATATCCGCAGGTTTATCAAGCGCTGTCTTCTTTAGCTCCCTGCATAATACTTCAACCGTATATTTTGACGCAAAATCTCCTGCCTTGTGTCCGCCCATACCATCGGCAACTACAAGGAGATTTGGAAAAGGCCCTATAGGCTTATCTGTCACATATACAAAGTCCTGATTGACTTCCCTTCTTCTTCCTACATCGGTCATTGCATATATCTTCATCTATCTCTCCTTTTTCATGTCAGCATATCGTTTTCTGAGCTGACCGCAGGCTCCATCAATATCTGAGCCTCTCTCCCTTCTTATAGTAACATTTATTCCGTTTTTTTCAAGTTTATTTTTAAAAGCAAGCGCATTTTTCCTGTCTGGTCTTTCAAAATCCCTCTCTTTTACAGGATTGACCGGGATCAGATTCAGATGACAATTCCGGTCCCTGAGCAGTAAAACCAGCTCTCTCGCATCATCTTCACTGTCATTGACACCCTTTACAAGACTGTATTCAAATGTCGGCCGTCTACCTGTCCTGTCAAAATAGTAATCGCACGCCTCCATCACTTCAGCCAGCTCATACTTACCTGCTATCGGCATTAACTTCTTTCTCTTCTCCTGATTTGAACCGTGTAAAGAAAGAGCAAGGGTAATCTGAAGCTTTTCTTCTGCAAGTCTTTTCATATTCGGCACGATCCCGCACGTAGATGCTGTGATATTTCTCTGGCTGATATGAAGTCCGTGGCCGTCGCTTAGCATCCTCACAAATTTCAGAAAATTGTCATAATTATCAAGAGGCTCGCCTGTTCCCATAACAACAACATTAGATACCCGCTCTCCTGTCAGTTTCTGAATCTGGTATATCTGTCCCAGCATTTCTGACGGCGTAAGATTCCTCTCTAGTCCTCCGAGTGTAGAAGCACAGAAAAGGCAGCCCATGCGGCAGCCCACCTGCGAAGACACACACACAGAATTTCCATAATCATACTTCATCAGAACACTCTCTATCATACTACCATCCGCAAGTTCAAACAAGAATTTTTCTGTGGGATCTTTTTTTGAAATCTGTCTGGCCGCCAAACTGACCTTCTTAATCTCATACAGATTGTCCAGCTTCTCCCGAAATGTCTTGGAAAGATTAGTCATCTGTGAAAAATCATCCGCAAGCTTTTCATGAAGCCAGCTGTAAATCTGTTTTCCCCGAAACTGCTTTTCACCTGCATTTTCCATCTCTGCAAGTATTTCTTCATAATTAAATGACACAATATCCTTTTTCTGTAATCTGTTCTTTTCCACTAAGAACCTCTTTTCCGAAACATCGCGATATAAAAACCATCTCCATTGTCTGATCCCGGGAGCCTCTGCTGCTCTTTAAGTAATTCAAAATCCGGATGCCGCTTTAAAAACCACCGCGTATTTTCCTCATTTTCTTTTTTATGTATGGTACAAGTACTGTAAAGCAGTCTTCCATCCTGCTTTACATATCTGCAGACCACTGATAAAATATCTCTCTGCAGACATACTAATTCCTCCTGTATTCCAGAAGTCATCTTATATTTTAAATCTGCCTTTTTACCTAATACACCAAGCCCGGAACACGGAAGGTCCGCAACAACGATATCCGAGGCAGATTCAAGTCCTTTATCAAAAACTTTCGCATCCCACTGCTGTGCTTTTATATTAGAAAGTCCGCTTTTTGCGACGTTTTCCTTTATAAGCCCCACCTTGTACTCTGTCAGATCTCTCGCGATCACCTTCCCGGAATTCTCCATAAGTTCAGCAAGATGAAGCGACTTGCCGCCGGGAGCCGCGCATACATCAACGACCAGTTCATCCTTCTTCGGCGCCGCCCACTGCGCTACTTCCATAGAACTGATATCCTGGACATAAAAATAACCTCTCCGGAAACTCTCAA
The DNA here is from genome assembly GCA_910584615.1 of uncultured Dorea sp. Lineage (GTDB taxonomy): Bacteria > Bacillota > Clostridia > Lachnospirales > Lachnospiraceae > MD308. The sequence continues at coordinate 89,751 of CAJUAM010000003.1, read as the reverse complement.
GCTTCGCCAGATAATCATAATCCTCTATATAGAGCGCATATGGTATCTGTTCATCCTCTGTAACTGTTGCACCCTCTTCTCTAAGACACCGGATGAGCTCTTTTTTGCTGATCACACCTGAATTACACCGGATACAGGTAGGTCTGTCTTCCAAAAACGCTTCGCCCATACTCCGGACTGTATCTGCATCATATTCCTCAAGCCACTGACATACAAGCCATTCCGGAAGGGAATAGCGCACCGACAGATATTTCACGCTGCCCTCTTTACCTGGATATGTGAGACTGCCAAGATTGCGGCTGATATTACGGAGCACGCCATTTACAAACCCTTTTAAATTCAAGAATCCCTTTTTTACCGCCAGCTTAACAGATTCGTCGCACACTGCCCGGTCCGGCACACTGTCCATATATTTCATCTGATAGACACCGCTTCTTAAAATCGTTTGGATCACCGGTTTCATCTTATTCACTTTTATCTTTGAAAATTGATCAATGATATAATCAATTTCTATCATACGCTCAAGCGTGCCCTCCACCACTCTCGTGATGAATGCACGCTCTCTTTTTTCAAGATACTGATACTTATCCAGCACATTTTTCAGCGCCACATGACTATATTCATTGTCCCGTGTAATAAGGAGCAGTGTCTCTAATGCTATTTCCCTTTCATTTACTGCTGCAGCCATCAGCCGTCCTCCCTAATCATTTCTCCGGTTGGCAAGAAGTATGATACGCATAAGCTGCAGAATAGAAGATGCAGCCCCCGCAACATAGGTAAGCGCGGCCGCGGTCAGCACTTTTTTTGTATCTCTCACTTCATCCTCATAGAGGATTCCCGAATTCCCTAATATCTTAAGAGCTCTTGAAGAAGCATTAAACTCAACAGGAAGAGTTACGATCTGAAACAGCACCGCAAAGGAAAACGCCAGAATTCCAAGATTCAAAAGCAGCGCTGACATATTACTGTTCATGATAAGCCCGATCAAAATCAAAGGCCATGCGATACTGCCGCCAAAATTCGCGACCGGAACCAATGAACCTCTGACAACCAGCGGCACATATCCCGTCTCATGCTGGATCGCGTGACCGCATTCATGAGCCGCAACGCCTATTGCCGCTACCGAATTTGAATTATAAGTCGCATCAGAAAGACGCAGCGTCTTACTTCTGGGGTCATAGTGGTCTGTCAGATTTCCAGATATATGCTCCACTCTTACATCCCTTATCCCCGACTGGAGCAGGATCCTCTCTGCCGCTTCACGGCCTGTCATACCAGAATGGCTGCGCACCCTCGAATAATGGTTAAATGTGGCATTCATCTTTGCTGATGCCGCCATACATATGAACACGCCTATGAGCACAAGTATATACGTAGTATCAAAATACATTGGATAATACATTCAAATTCCTCCTGATCATTAAATATTTGATATATGAAAATCGATATTGTTTCTATTATACAGCAAAATCATAGATAATAGCAAATTTTCACTTAATTTTTATATATTTCATGATATAATTAGTTATAGTTCATATCAACATAATAAAAGGCAGGAAAAAAGAAGTGGGAAAAAATACCGAAAAAGAAAATCTAAGGCAGGTTATCATGGACGCGGCATGGGAGCTGTTCTATGAAAAAGGATACGAAAGTACAACCGTAAATGACATAATCCAGCGCGCCGGTACATCTAAAGGCGGATTTTATTATTATTTTAAAGCAAAAGATGAACTTTTAAACTCATTATATTCCTTTTTTGACCGGGAATACGAAAAATTCTACGCAACTATGGATAAGAACCTCAACAGTCTCCTGCAGCTGCGTCTGCTCGGACAGTACGTATCTTACTTTATAGAAGGAAATGTGTCGCCGGAATTTTTATGTGCCATGTATAAATCGCAGCTCTCCTGCCAGACGCAGGAACATTTTTTAAGTCCGGACAGATACTATATTAAACTTGTCAAAAAAATCATCGCAGAGGGACAAAAGCGGGGAGAGATCAGAGACGATATACCCGTAGATACGCTTGCTCACCATGTTCTTGTCATAGAGCGTGGTATTTTTATAGACTGGTGCGTACAGGCAGGCGGCTTTTCTCTGGGGTATTTCGGCGCCCAGAATTTTGAATTTTACAGTGAATTCATGAAGCCCCCCAAAAAGGTCTGATATGGCATGGATAAACTGCCGCCAAATTGTTGATTTCGCGGCAGTTTTTTTACGCCCTGTTTAAAATCTCACCTTCTCTGATCCTGTATCCTCTGAGGAATGCAGCCGCATCCATCCTTTTCTTCCCAGGCAGCTGAAGCTTTGTGATCTTGAGCAGTCCTTCTCCCGTCTGTATATAAAAACCATCACTTTCTACTTTAACAACCATGCCGGGTACAAAGTTTTCCCCGTCTTTTGTTTTATTTTCTATCTCTTCCTTTGCCATGCAGACCTGAGCATCCCACAATTTCATTACTTTTCCGTTCCAGACTGTATAAGCGCCGGGCCATGAATTCAGCCCCCGTATCAATCTTTCAATGGATACAGCCGAATCATTCCAATTGACATTCCCAAGACTTTTATCGAGCATTCTTGCATATTCTGTAGGACTCTCTTTCTGCTTCTTTGGAGTAACAGTCCCTTCTTCAAGAGCCTTAAGTGTCTCCACACAAAGTTCTGCCCCTGCTTTAGCAAGCTTGTCATGGAGACTTTCCCCGGTTTCCTTTTCCTCTAAAACAATCTCTGTCTTAAGGAGCATATCTCCGGTATCAAGCCCCTCATCCATCTGCATCGTTGTAACACCTGATACTTTCTCTCCATTAATGACCGCCCACTGTATCGGCGCGGCGCCGCGGTATTTCGGGAGAAGAGAGGCATGCACGTTCACGCACCCAAAAGGAGTCATCTCAAGAATTTCTTTTGGAAGGATCTGTCCAAACGCGATGACTACGATCACATCCGCTTTATATTTTTTTAATTCTTCAATGCATTGCGGTTCCCTCACCCTTTTTGGCTGAAAGACTGGAATGCCATGTACGGCCGCCGCTTCCTTTACCGGGGTAACCTGAAGCCTCTCTCCTCTTCCTTTCGGCTTATCTGGCTGTGTAACCGCAAGTACCACCTCGTGCCCCGCCTCAACCAGCGCATTTAATGTCCCCACCGAAAAGTCAGGAGTTCCCATAAATATCACTCTCATACGCTACTCCTTTTCATCCTCCACATCATGGATCCCGTCTTCTGCAAGCCTTATATAAAGTTTCCCGTCTAAATGTTCAATCTCATGGCAGAGCGCTCTCGCAAGAAGTCCTTCGCCTTCTACGACAGTCTCCTCCATATTTTCCGTCAAAGTCTTTACCTTCACATGATTGGGCCTGGTCACAATAGCATATTTTCCTGGTACACTCAGACAACCTTCCTCACCGGTCTGCTCTCCATCCCGCTCTATGATCTCCGGATTTATCAGCACGATCGGGCCATCCCCTACATCAATCACCGCAATTCTTTTTAAAACCCCTACCTGCGGAGCAGCCAGACCGACTCCTGCCGCCTTATACATCGTATCGAGCAGGTCATTGATCAAAAGCTTTGTACGCAGATTCATCTTTGTGATTTCCTTACACTGCTTTGTCAGCACTTCATCACCCATCTCGCGAATCTTTCTTAACGCCATGATATTTCCTCCTAATTTTTGATTATTATAGCGATACAACCTTGCCATCTGCTATTACGGCAAAGGGCTTTCTCAGAACCTGAAGATTTTCTGTCGGATCATCATCTGCTATCAAAAGATCAGCAAATGCATCTTCTGAAACCACTCCAAGCTTTCCCTTCATCCCTAAAATCTCTGCCGCGTTTGAGGTTGCAGCCCTCAATGCATCAATTCTTGATATCCCCACTTGTTCCATTGACAAAATCTCTTCCAGAAGTGACGGATGAGGAGTATTCGGAGAGCCGGCATCAGAACCGGATCCGATCAACACGCCTTCGCAGTAAGCACAATTCGCAGCTTTAGAGTGCTGTTCAATAACCTCCAGAGATTTTTCCCGCGCATATTCCGGAATATCCGGATTCTTCGCCAGATTCCTGTAAACATAAAGTGTCGGTACAAGTGCCGTGCCATGTTCTGCCATCTGTCTTGCCATATCAGGCTGTATAAAATGACCATGTTCAATACAATCAATACCTGCTTTCAGACAGGCACGGATACCATTTTCGCCTATCGCGTGCGCCGTCACAGGAACTTTTCTCCTGTGTGCTTCATCTATGATCATGTCAAGCTCTTCCTGCCGCAGTTCCGTATCATCTACACTCTCGCCGCTCTCCCTGCCATAGACACCGCCGGTAGCAGATATCTTGATAACTCCTGCCCCTTTTTTCACCTGAGTACGCACACCTTTGAGTGCTTCCCACGGTCCATCTACAGGCAGCCCATGGAACGGATCATGCCCTCCGGTCATGATCAGGGACATTCCCGCGGCAAATATTCTTGGACCGTCAAATTTCCCCTTTTCGACCGCCTTTCCTACGTGGAGGGCATCATCATCAGGACTCCCTAAGTCCCTGACAGATGTTATGCCATGTTTCAGGTACTTTAAAGCATTTGAAACTGTCTCAAGCATATTTTCTTCACGGGTCGAATGAGCGATATCTGCTGCCGGATCTTCCTTGCCATTCCAGGTCAGATGTACATGGAGGTCAATAAGCCCCGGCAGAAGCCAGCGTCCGTTTGCATTTAAAGTTTCTTCCTCACAGCCATAAGATACAGACAATGGATCATGGACACAGATTTTTGAGATCTTATGATCCTCAATATATATATCATACAGTCCTTCCAGCACTTCTTGTCCGTTAAAAACATGCACCTTTTGAATTTTCACATTATTCCTCCTCCACTTGTATATGAATACAAAAACTCCAGACCAGATACCTATATGATTATAAACATAAACCGCCCAAAAGTCAAAATCAGAATACCCTCATCGGGTTAAGGTCAAACTGTATTCTTATGCTTTGAAATCCGCTGTTCATCTCAATATATTGCTCCATAAGGTCTTTCATCTGTATCAAAATCTCTTTTTTGCCGCACTTTAAATATAAAATCCTGCGGTATTCATCATTCACCTTATTCACATATGGGCTTGCAGGTCCGATGATCTGAAGGCTCCTCATTTTGTCCGCGCGCACCGCGAATCCCTTGAGATACGATGCAGCAATCCTTAGGTACTCTTCGTCCGCTCCCGTCATCAGCACTGCGAGAAGGCAGCTCACAGGCGGATATCCCATCAGCTCCCTGTAACGCATCTCCTCCTCATAAAATCCTTCATAATCCTGCTTCGCTGCCATCCGGATACTGTAATGTTCAGGACTGTATGTCTGGATCACAACTTCTCCAGAAACTTCTCCCCGTCCTGCCCGTCCTGCTGCCTGAGTCAGAAGCTCAAATGTCCTCTCTCCGGAACGATAATCATTAGAATATAATGACATATCCGCAGCCAGTATCCCTACCAATGTAACATTAGGAAAATCATGCCCTTTGACAATCATCTGCGTCCCAATTAATATATCCGCTTCTCCATTAGAAAATGCAGACAAAATCTTTGCGTGACTGTCTTTGCGTTTCGTAGTATCCATGTCCATACGCAGCACTACAGCATCTGTAAATTCCCGTTTTACGATATCCTCGATCTGCTGTGTCCCGGCCTTAAATCCCCCGATGCAGTCAGAACCGCAGCAAGGACATTTATCCGCGGCCTGCTCTTCATGACCGCAGTAATGGCAGACCATTTTTCCGCCTTTATGTTCCGACAGCGATACATCACAATGAGGACATTTTACTACATATCCGCAAGACCTGCAAGAAACGAATCCCGCATATCCGCGGCGATTTATAAAAAGCATAGTCTGCTGCCCTCGTTTCAGACGTTCTCTCACTTTTTCTTTCAGGCAGTCACTGATGATCGAACGGTTCCCGCTCTTTAATTCTTCCCGCATATCCACAGTATGCACCGTAGGAAGTCTCTGTCCCGCTGCCCTCTTTGTAAGTCTGAGCAGAACGCTGTCTTTTATCCGGCACTTAAAAAATGCCTCCAGTGAAGGAGTTGCCGAACCAAGCACCACGCTTGCCCGCTCCATCTTCGCCCTTGCAATAGCTGTCTCTCTAGCATGATATCTTGGAACCTGCTCACTTTTATAAGTGGACTCATGTTCCTCGTCCACAACAATCAGCCCAAGATTCCCAAAAGGTGTAAAAAGAGCAGAACGCGGACCGATCATCACATCCACCTCTCCTCGTTTTACCCTTTCCATCTGATCGTATCTTTCCCCGGCAGACATCCGGGAATTCAAGACAGACACCCTATCTCCGAACCGGGAATAAAACCGGAGCACTGTCTGATACGTAAGGGCAATCTCCGGAATCAATACAATCACCTGTCTCCCCTGTCCTATAACCCTTCGTATCATCTCGATATAAACCTCTGTCTTACCGCTTCCTGTGATTCCATACACAAGATAAGTTCCGTATATCCCCTTACTGTAATCATCCCAGAAACGGCCGGCTGCCTGCTGCTGCTGTTCATTAAGATATATCTTTTCTTCCTCGTGCTTCTGATATTTTACCGATCCTCTGAAAAGCTCCTGAGTTTCCAGCGCAAGTACTCCTTGCTCTTTCAGTGAACGGATTACCGCAAGAGTCACATTCAGCTTTTTTGTCACCAGCTCATAGTCCTGTTCCGGCTGTTCTATAAGTCCTGCAAGAAGCCTTACGCGAGCTTTCTGGTTCTTATCCTGATAAAACTTCAGCTTCTCTTTTGCTTCCTTCGTGCTAAGCAAAAGACGTACTTTTCTTTTTATCTGTGAAGATTCCTTCCGCTTGATAGGGAGCACCGTTTTTAATGCCTGGATCATCGTCCCGCCGTACTGCTCTTTCATCCACGCAGCAAGCGCCACCAGCTTTGATTCAATAGCCACACTTTTTTCAGCCTTTTTTAACACCGGTTTTATCTTTTCAAGAGGATAATCCGTCTTTTCAGAAAACGATACCACATAACCGGATATCTCTCTGTTTCCATTTCCAAAAGGCACGATCACTTCTGTACCCACAGAAAGTTCCCCTCTTAACTCAGAGGGGATACTGTACTGAAAGATCCTGTCAAGTTTTTCATTTGTAATATCAACAATAATATCTGCGTACATCTGCAAAAATCTTATCTTCCTTCTGAAATTTCCTTCAGGGCATTCCGGATCAGTTTTCTGTCATCCATATCATATTTTACACCTTTGATTTCCTGATATGTTTCATGCCCCTTACCTGCAATTACGACAACATCACCCGGGCGTCCATTCTTGATGGCATATTTGATTGCTTCCCCCCTATCGCAGATATCAATATACTTCCCGTCCGTTTTCTTCATTCCGGTAATAATATCATTGATGATCTCCTGAGGTTCTTCAAACCTGGGATTATCCGAAGTAATAATAGTAAAGTCAGCCAGTTTTCCTGACACCTCACCCATCTCATACCGTCTGGTCTTTGACCGGTTTCCGCCGCATCCAAACACAGACACGATACGCCCCGGATCATAGTCCCTTAATGTATTGAGGAGACTTTCAAGCGCCATGGCATTGTGGGCATAATCAATCATCAGAGTAAATTCATCCGACACCTTCACCATCTCAATACGCCCCTTTACCTTTGCCACCTTAAGAGCCGCCTTAATATTATCTGCCGGCACATCAAAATGCCTGCAGACCGCAATAGCTGTCAGAGAATTGTAAACGCTGAAATCTCCTGGTATATCAATCTCCACGTCAAAGTCCATAAGCCCTGACACATGGTATCTCACTCCCAGATAGCCCGGCTTTGAAATATGCTGTATATCCACCGCCCGAAGCATAGCATTTTTCGAAATCCCAAAAGTCTCCACCTTGCAGGACGCTTCTTTAAACACATCCTCATACCATCTGTCGTCTACATTGGCAATGCCAAGTTTACACTGCTTAAAAAGCAGCCCTTTACACCGCTTATAATCCTCAAAATCCTTATGCTCGTTCGGTCCGATGTGATCTTCACCCAGATTGGTAAAAATACCGATCTCAAACGGAATCCCTGCAGTTCTGTGGAGCATGAGTCCCTGGGAAGACACTTCCATCACTACGCTGTCGCAGCCTGCTTTGACCATTTCCGAAAAATACTTATGAATCGTAAAAGATTCCGGTGTTGTATTATTTGCCGGAATACTTTTATCCCCGATCAGCACCTCGATCGTCCCGATCAGTCCAACTTTATGTCCGACGCCTTCGAGGATTGATTTTACCATATACGTGGTAGTAGTCTTCCCCTTCGTCCCGGTAATTCCGATAACCTTAAGCCGGTCCGCCGGATATCCGAAATAAGCTGCCGACATCAGCGCCAGAGCATACCGTGTATCCGTAACTTTTATGACCGTCAGATCCTCTGGCGCCTCCACGTCTTTTTCAACAACAACTGCTGCCGCTCCTTTTTGAGCCACATCTTCCACATAAGCATGACCGTCTGATACTGCTCCGCTGATACATACAAACACGCTGCCTTCGCATACCTTGCGTGAATCGTTCACAAGCTCCGTTACCGCAATATCGTCACTCCCCTGTATCACCTCATATTGTAAATGTTCTAATAACTGAGTTAACTTCATAAATTATGCCTCCTGAATTTTTACACACTGAATTGTCCTTATCTTCTTCCATGACCGCAATGCTTTAGATATTCTCCTTTTTCTCTCCTAGTCTATCATAATCCTTATAAAATGAACAGTCACAAATCATTGACATTCTTAAACTACAAGGTTTATATTAATTGAAAGAGCTCACAAAATCTATAATCCAAATCCCAAGGAGAAAAATCATGATCTACAACAGTACCGAAATGGAAAAAGAAGCTTTATTTAATACCGCGGCGAGAATGTGCGCTGCTGCCCGCACAGCTCCGAAAGCCAAGGGGCAGGATTCTATCGTTGCTTTTACTCTTACAAAAACGGATAAAAACCGGCTGGCTGACACGATGGAGGAAATCGGCATACAGCTTTTTGGAGAAGAAAAGGCTGCATGGTACATCCGGGATGCCGCCAATGTGCGGGACAGTCAGGCCGTTGTACTGATAGGCGCAAAAACAGACTGCCGTCGTATCGCGCACTGCGGGTTATGCGGGTTTTCAGACTGCGATGCATGCCAGGAAGCAGGCGGTGTCTGCGGGCATCTGCTCGTTGATCTGGGAATCGCCGTATCCTCCGCAGTCAATGTTGCCGCGCATGATAATGTAGACAACCGCATCATGTGGTCAGCAGGAAAGGCAGCTTCAAATATGGAAGAATTCGGAGACGACATCCGCTGGCTTGGCATCCCTTTAAGCATATCAGGAAAAAATATTTTTTTCGACCGGCACTAGCCTACTCGCCATAACTGGCAAAATATGTTATGATTGTCTTATTACAAAGCAATATACTGATACCTGGACAGACAGTATCAGAAAGAAAGGGGAATGACACCATGAAAGCTTATGAAAGACTTTTAAAGTACGTAACTGTACGTACTCCAAGTGATGAGAACAGTGAAACCGTTCCATCCTCACAATGCCAGTTTGATCTGGCAAAAATTTTAGAGACAGAAATGAAAGAGTTAGGACTTAAGGACGTGCATCTGGACGATCAGTGTTATTTATACGGAAATCTTCCGGCCACAGAAGGATATGAAGACAAACCGGCTATTGGATTTATCGCGCACATGGATACCGTTGCTGATTTCTGCGACCATGATATCGTACCTGTCCTGACGGAAAACTATGACGGAAAAGCTATGGAGATTGGAAAAAGCGGACTGATCTTAAGCCCTGAGACATTTCCACATCTTGCTTCCTTAAAGGGCCGCACTCTGATCACAAGCGACGGTACTACCATATTAGGCGCTGATGACAAAGCTGGTATTGCTGAGATTCTTACTATGATCGAACGGGTACAGAATGATAATATCCCTCATGGAAAACTCTGCGTCGCATTTACACCAGACGAAGAGATCGGAACCGGCGCTTCACATTTTAATGTAGAAGAATTCGGTGCCGATTATGCCTATACGATGGACGGAGATACAGAAGGCGAGATCCAGTACGAAAACTTCAATGCATGCAAAGCATGTTTTGATATCAAAGGCTTTAATGTCCATCCCGGTTCCTCAAAAGATACGATGATCAATGCTTCTTTAGTCGCAATTGAAATCAATAATATGCTTCCGGGATGCGAGACTCCCCGCGGGACACAAGAGTACGAAGGATTCTATCACCTTGTAAGCATGTCGGGAGAATGCGCATCCGCGCAGCTTAATTATATTGTGCGCGACCACGATAAGAATCTCTTTGAGGCCCGCAAAAAAACACTCCGGCTTATCGAAAAAGACCTGAATGAAAAGTGGGGCAAAGACACCGTTACGCTTACTATCACGGAACAGTATAAGAATATGGCCGAGATCATTGCCGGCTGTATGCACCTTATTGATAACGCGAAGACTGCCTGCGAATCCGCTGATGTAACTCCTCTTGTCATTCCGATCCGCGGCGGTACAGACGGCTGCCAGTTAAGCTTTAAAGGGCTTCCCTGTCCGAATCTGGGAACCGGCGGGCATGCGTATCACGGACCTTACGAGCATATCACCGTTGAGGGCATGGATAAAAGTGTAGACGTAATGATGGAATTAGTAAAGTTATATGCCAAATAAGCAATAACTGGATATAACATGTAAAAAGAGCCGTAAAAACCACCGCATCCAGATGGTTTTTGCAGCTCTTTTTTTCTTGCTGTCTGACACTTTTATCTTAAAACATACTCTTTTAGTCTCCTAAATGCTTCTTTTACTCTCGATGCCGGCAGCGCAAGATTCATCCTGACCGCGTATTGTCCATGAAACGGCCGCCCATCCTGCCATGCCACTCCTACATCCCATCCGGCTTTCAAGAGCACATCCAGTTCCCTGCCATTCTTTTTACACCACTTCTCACAATCAAGAAACAGCATGTACGTCCCTTCCGGCTTTGTTATATCAATCTCCGGAAAATGACTGTTGATATAATCACATGCGTAATCTACATTCCCAGACAGAACTTCCTTAAGCTCCTCAAGCCACGCTGCTCCATCTTTCGTATACGCGCCGATAAGAGCATACATGGACAGAACATTCATCTCATTGTAATGTGACTTTTTAGATGCCGTCTCGACTTTTTCCCGGAGTTCATCATTGTAGATAATATGATATGCCCCTACTAATCCTGCCAGGTTGAATGTCTTGCTGGGCGCATACAACGCAACAGTATTCTGCCTTGCCTCCTCATTAACCGTCTCAAAGGGTGTATACTGATTCTTGTCCAATACGATATCAGCCCATATCTCATCAGCTATAACCATACAATCATGTGCTTTATACACTTCCATAGCCTTTTCCATCTCTTCCCCGGACCAGACTCTCCCTGTGGGATTATGAGGATTGCAGAAAACTGCCGCATGGATATCATTTTCACGGATCTTCTGTGCCATATCTTCATAGTCCATGCGCCAGATCCCGTCTTTATCCTTTTTAAGGGGACTTAAGATGATATGGTATCCCGCCGTACTGATGCTTTTTGTAAAGCCTGTATAGGTAGGGCTGTGCAGCAAAACATTGCCGCCAGGCTCTATACATGCGTTAAGCGCGGACACTAAGCCGCCCAGCACGCCATTCTCATACCCGATATGCTCCTTCATCAGCCCTTCTGTATGATTCCTGCTCTTCTGCCAGTTAATGATCGCATCGAAATACTCCTGACGAGGGAGAAAATATCCAAAAAGAGGATGCGCAAGTCTATCCCTGACAGCGTTTACAATACCAGGAGGCACTGCAAAATTCATATCCGCAACCCACATCGGTATACAATCAAACCCATCTTTCGGACTATCCGGGGAAAATCCCGGCTGCGTTCCCAGACCGTCGACCGCCAGAGCGTCCTTTCCATTTCTCTCAACAATACTTTCAAAATCGTACTTCATTTTCACACCTCTTCCTTAAATCCCTCTCCTAACACTTCATTAGATTCCATAATGATCGTAAACGCTTTCGGGTCGATCTGATGCGCGATCTTTTTTATCGTATACATCTGCTTATTGTTGCAGGCACACATAACGACCGCCTTCTCTTTCCTTGAATAGCTTCCAATCCCCTTAAGGATCGTAGAACCTCTCCCTGAGTATTTATCAATGTGATGCGCCACCTCTTCCCCTTTTTCCGTAACGATCAGAGTCATCTTTCCTTCATCGATGCCATACATGATCTTATCCATAACGATTGCCATAAGATATGTCACGATAATACCATAGATAAAACCGTCCACATCCTTGAACACCAGAATACTTCCTGCCATGATTGTCAGCATATCCAGCACAAATGTGATCATCCCCAGAGATATATGCGGTTTCACCTTTTTTATCGACATTGAGATAAAGTCCTGTCCTCCTGTAGAAGAACTGCGCATGAAGATCATGGCATACCCGATCCCGCACAGAACTCCCATACAAAGCGCCGCAAGAAAACGGTTGCCCTCATATACCGGGAATAAAGGAGCCACATAATCTATAAAAGCAGAAGATATCACCGTTGTTTTTACTGACCGCAGAAAAAAATCCCTTCCCAAAAACTTGTAGCAGAATACAGCCACCGGTATGTTCAGCAGAATCGTTCCCACACCCACCGGAATTCCCAAAAGGTGATACATGATGATCGCGATTCCCGAAAATCCTGCCACCGGAAAGTCCGCATTCATGGCAAAATTATAGATGCCCACAGCAATAATGATACTTGCCCCCACATCCACCAGCAGATCTATCCCCAATTCTTTCCAATTAACTTTTTTCAATTCAAAACCTCCTTGTATGACTACCAATTATTATATTATGCATGCATATCGCATATCTTTTTCCCTATAGATTCCCCAAGCTTCACCTTCGTCTCAATCCCACGCATAGAATTTTCCAGGATATCTTTATCCGGCTGCACTCTGCCTGCTTTTGTCATCAGGATCACTGTAGAGCCGCCAAAGGCAAAATTTCCCTTTTCCTCTCCCCGCTTTACATACGCCGTCCTTGGACGGTTCTCAATCTTTCCTACAAACATCGCTCCTACTTCCATCTGGATAATTTCCCCAAAATTCTCCGACCGGAGTATAGAATATTCTCTTGTATTTTCTTTATAAACCGGAAGCCTGTCCCCCGCTGCCGGATTCACCGTGTGAAAAACACCCGGAATCCGGAATCTTCTTGATTCTTTCCCGCCGTCTACATAGATATAACGATGGTAATCATCCACACATAGCCTGAATACCCATATATATCCTTTGGTATACTGCTCTGACAGTACATGATTTTTCAAAAGACTAAAAACCGTATACCGGGTATGTTTAATCAAAAAAGTACGGAGACGGTTTATCTCATATACCCCAAGCCGACTGTCGCAGGGACTTACAAACATGTCAGGACTCATTTCAACAGGGCGCGCTCCGCATACAAGCTTCCGTGAAAAAAACTCATTGTATGAAATATATTTTTTCCTTTCAAACTGAGACATATCAATAGAATGGCTGCGGATAAACGGCTTGATAAGAACTCTTGAAATCCCCTTGCTCAGCAAACTTCCGCCAATTTTTGACACAACAGGCGAAACCAGAGGTCTTAAGATAAGTCTTCCCACTGCACGGGAATACATCCACTCTAAAATCCTGTCTTGCAGTGAATCCTCTTCCCAGACTTTCCCCTTACGGTCTGCGATCAGATGCATATACTCTTCCTCCTATCCATGAAAATGCCAAAAAGCCCACCAGCTCCGCCACACAAAGAGCAGCACCGCTACTGATACTGCCACTGCTATCACAAGCAGGAGGATCTCTTTTGCAGACAATTTCCGGATTTTAAAATCTATCACAAACAATGATCCTACTGCCGCAACCAAAACATGGAGCACACCAATGAATGTCCGATGATCCGGCAGGAGCGGTGAAAACACTACAACAACAGGCAGTGCGATTGCCATAGAAGTGATAGGAAGTCCCTGATAATATTTTCTGTTCTCATCTGTTTGCTCCTGGCGCTTTTCTTCCATTACATTAAAATACCCAAGGCGGATGACTCCTGCCAGTCCATAGAAGATCAACAGCACCATACTGTATATATGATACATTCCCATTTTAAAACAGATCATGATCGGAAGCACACCAAAGCATACTATATCACATAAAGAATCTATCTGGATCCCAAAACTTTTTTCCTCTTCTGACCGGTTTTTCTTCGTTCGGGCAATTTTTCCGTCAAACATGTCACAAAGCCCGGACAATGCCAAAAAGAATACTGCCATTCTCAGGTGTTTTGTTGTCGCGCAGAACATTCCCATAGTTCCAGAAGCAAACCCTATATATGTAAGGATAACTGTATAATCATAAAATCCTATCATTTGTAATCTCCTTGCCTGATTTTTTTGATATCTTCCCGCCGCGCATAATCGAATAATAAATCTGTGCCGCTGCTGTAAATACTGCGCTGATCATAAGTTCACTGTAATACCCAAGACTTCTTGAAAGCACCATTGCAGGAAGCAGAAGCGTTCCGAACACAGGCGCAAAAATCTTTAAAAACAATGTTTCGCTGACTCCCATCCCTCCCGGAAGCGGGAGCATATCGACTGACACGGCGATCACTGCCTGCAAAAGCACAACATCTTCCATACACATTCCTGACAGGCCAAATGACCGGTACACCATCCACGTCACCGCGAACAAAGCAAAACGTTGTAGAAAAGTGCAGATGATAACGACTATAAGCACTTTTTTGTGCTGTTTCAGATATTGCGCTGTCTCCCTATAAGTCTGCATAGATTCTTGAAGCTTCTTTCTGCGCATCTTTATCTGTTGGAAAAGGTGCAGCCGTTTCAGACACCCCTCACCCATCATCAGAATACTCTCCGCCAGACACGGATGAAACACCAGAACAGTCATAAAGCCCACACACACAATATTCAGCACAAGCCCCAGATAATAAACCGGCAGGATGCCTTTCAGATAGCAATTTGTAAATTCCCTTCCAAAGACAAGAACACCAAGCCCAGTCACTACAAGTACTAACTTATAGGTGATCGTCACGATCATCAGGATTACAGCCGAAACAGGAACCGGAATCTTTTCTTTGTTCATATAATAGAGCTGCATCGGCTGTCCGCCGCTGGCTGAAGGCGTGATACAGCTAAAGAAAAAACCTACCGACGAAAATAAAAAACAAATTCTTTTCTTCAGATCAATCCGAAAAGAACGCAACATATACCAGATAATGAAGGACTCACCCCATATAAAACATACCACCAGTGATATTCCTAAAAAAAGCCACCGGATATCTGCCCCTTTGATCGCCTCAAACATCTGCTGTAAATCTTCTCCGCGAAAAACTCCGAACATCGTAAGCAGAAAAATAGTAAGAAGAAACACACCATTTTTAATTACTTTTTTTCTGGTCAGCATTCCGATGTTCTCTCCCCCTTGGCAAATATACCATAAAGTCTAACAAAATATTCTGAAATACACAACCTTATTTTTTAATCCATTTTTAATCTGATCTTAAATTTTCGCTTTTTTCCTGGTTTCACAACAACATTTTCTTTTCATGTTTTATCATCCGGACACTTGGCAAAGGCATTCACAACAGATTCCTCCGTGTGAATGCCATACTTTTTTCCGAGATTAAAATTGATCTGCTGCCGGCTGACTAAATGAAGCAGCATTGTACCTATATAAAAAATCAGTGATCTTTTTTATACACCATTTCCTTAACGCTGTCCTCTGTCCACCGTGGCCAGAAGTCTGCCCTCTGCCAAATCAATGAGTATCGTATCCTCTGTGTGTACTTCACCCTCAAGCATAAGCTTAGCCGCCAGTGTCTCAACATGTTTTTGAAGATAGCGCTTCAGCGGTCTTGCGCCGTAAGCCGGATCGTACCCGCCCTCCACGATATAGTCCTTCGCGTTCTTTGTCAGCGCAATCTGAATCTCTTTATCTGCCAGACGTCTGTTAACATCATTGATCAACAATTCAATAATGTCATAAATATCCGATTTCGTCAACGGTTTAAAAAGAATCGTCTCGTCAAGCCGGTTTAAAAATTCAGGCCGGAAATGATTCTTAAGATCTGCCGTAACCGCTCTTGAGGCCTCCTCATTTATATTCCCCTGTTCATCAATGCCCTCCAGCAGATATGATGAGCCGATATTAGAAGTCATGATCAGGATCGTATTCTTAAAATCAACGGTTCTTCCTTGAGAATCTGTGATCCGCCCGTCATCAAGTACCTGCAGAAGTACATTGAACACATCCGGGTGCGCTTTTTCCACTTCATCAAACAGCACAACGGAATAGGGCTTTCTCCTGACCGCCTCTGTAAGCTGACCGCCCTCATCATATCCTACATATCCCGGAGGAGCCCCGATCAGACGGGAAACAGAGTATTTCTCCATATATTCACTCATATCGATACGGACCATATTGCTTTCATCATCAAAAAGCTGACTGGCAAGAGCCTTGGCAAGCTCCGTCTTTCCCACACCGGTAGGCCCAAGAAACAAAAAAGAACCGATTGGCTTCGTAGGATCCTTGATCCCGGCCTTAGAACGGATGATTGCTTCTGTAACCAGCTTAACGCCCTCATCCTGCCCGATGACACGCTTATGGAGTTCATCTGCCAGATGAAGTGTCTTGCTGCGCTCACTTTCATTTAATTTTGCGACAGGTATCCCTGTCCAGCGCGAGACAATCTTACCAATCTCCTCATCTGTCACACTTTCATGTACAAGGGACAGGTCTTCATCTTTAACTTTGGCTTCTTCTGCTTCCAGCTTCTTCTGGAGCATGGGAAGAGTTCCATACTGAAGCTCTGCCGCTTTATTAAGGTCATACTCCTGCTGTGCCCGCTCGATGTCTTTACCAATCTGCTCTATCTTTTCACGAAGCTTCTGTACCCGCTCTAAATCTACCTTTTCATTGTCCCACTGAGCTTTCTTTCCGGCAAAGTCTTCCCTTAATTCTGCCAGTTCCTGCTGTAAATGCTCCAGACGTTCTTTGCTCAATCTGTCATCCTCTTTTTTAAGAGCCGCTTCCTCGATCTCCATCTGCATGATCTTTCTTTGCAGCTCATCAAGCTCTGTCGGCATAGAATCAAGCTCCGTCTTGATCAGCGCACATGCCTCGTCCACAAGATCGATCGCTTTATCGGGCAGAAAACGGTCTGAGATATAACGGTCTGACAGAGAAGCCGCTGCAACCAGCGCGCTGTCTGTGATCTTTACACCATGGAACACCTCATATCTTTCTTTCAAACCACGCAGGATGGAAATGGCATCTTCCACTGTCGGTTCATCCACAAGCACCGGCTGGAACCGCCGCTCTAATGCCGCATCCTTCTCGATATACTGACGGTATTCATCTAATGTGGTAGCTCCGATACAGTGAAGTTCGCCTCTTGCCAGCATAGGCTTTAACATATTTCCCGCATCCATGGCTCCGTCAGTCTTCCCTGCACCCACGATCATATGCAGTTCATCGATGAAAAGTATGATCCTGCCGTCACTTTTTTTCACTTCTTCCAGTACCGCTTTCAGACGCTCTTCGAATTCACCCCGGTATTTGGCACCTGCGACCAGCGCTCCCATATCAAGGGAAAATACCGTCTTTTCCTTTAGTCCCTCCGGCACATCTCCCTTAACGATCCTCTGTGCCAGCCCTTCCGCGACCGCCGTCTTTCCTACTCCCGGCTCACCAATGAGTACCGGATTGTTCTTCGTCTTGCGGGAAAGGATGCGGATCACATTACGGATCTCCGTATCACGTCCGATCACCGGATCCATCTTTTGTTCTCTGGCACGTTCCACCAGATCGGCACCGTATTTATTCAAAGTGTCATAGGTGTCTTCGGGATTATCGTTTGTCACTCTCTGGTTGCCCCGGACAGTAGAAAGAGCCTGCAGAAATCCTTCCCGGCTAATCCCAAGTTCCCGGAAAATATTTTTCATTTCCTTATTGGCATATTTTAAAACAGAAAGAAACAAATGCTCTACAGATACGTATTCATCTCCCATCTGCTTTGCTTCATCCTCCGCATATACAAGGGCATTGTTCAAATGCTGCCCTATATGCTTTTGGCCGCCCTGAACCTTCACAAGCTTTCTTAAAGCTTCTTCCACGCGGTTAATGACCGCATTGCCGTCAAGCCCCATCTTCTGCATCAATTTCAGGATCAGGCTGTCTTCCTGTATAAGAAGGGCATACATCAAATGCTCTTGTTCTATCTCTTGATTGCCATATTCCATGGCAGTTTTTTCACACTGCTGGACCGCCTGTAACGACTTCTGTGTAAATTTATTGATATTCATAAACACTGCCTCCTTCTTGACATGCTGTATAAAGTGTTTTTTGTTCTATTTGAAATATAACACTTATTATTAGCCAAGTCAAGGGTTGAGTGCTAATTTTTGTCTCTTGAATCTTTTGCATACATTACAATACAGATAATCGATAAAACAGTTTCTACGATTGGCTGTGCGGCAATGACTCCGCCTAACTGAAATAAGCTATTTAGGATAATTACTGCTGGAATAAATAATATTACATTCCTCATGATCGTAATGACCAAAGATTTTACCGCTGCGCCTAATGCCTGAAAATAACTCGTTATCATATTGATAATACCAAGCATTGGCGCGGACAGGCCTAAAATGCTGATAAAATATCCTGCTTGATGTATAAGCGATTCATCATGGAGAAATACGCCTGCCAGCTTAGTTCCAAATAAACAAAATACAGCCAGAAAGATTGTTCCCAAAAGGAACCCATAAATTGTCGATATTTTTATTGCCTGCGACATACGGTCTTTTTTTCCTGCGCCATAATAATATCCGATAAGCGGAGCTACTCCCTGTGATAGGCCAACCGACAGCATGATTGGAACCATATCAACTTTGTAGGCAATTCCATATGACGCAACTGCATTGGATCCATAAATCCCGATAAAGTTGTTGAGAACGATATTGGAAACACTGAGCAAAACAGTAATAAGCGCACCGGGTATCCCAATACTCACTACGCTGTAAACCATTTTTTTATATGGCGCGAATTGCTTTATCGAAAGCAGCACCAGTTGATTTCCTTTTCTCTCGGCCCTAAGCATACAAACCAGATAATAAACCGTGGAACAGAAGAAGCCGAAGGACGTGGCAAGCGCAGCACCGGCTGTCCCCCAGTCCAATAATACGATAAAAACAAAGTCAAAAACGACATTGATGGTATTTCCAAGAGCCAGTCCGACAGTACTCTCCTTAATAAAGCCAAGTGAACGAAAAAGGTGGACTAATCCATTAGAGAGGATAATAAAGGGCGCTCCAAGAAAAATATACTTCAGATAATCATAAGTATAAACCACATTTTCTGTGTCGGCACCCGATATTTTTGCTATGGGTCCCATAAAGAAGACTCCAGCCACCAGAACAATAATTCCGGCAAACAGCATCGCATATAGGCAAAAATTCAGTGTACTTCTGACTTCTTTATTTTTATTCTCCCCTAAGAGTCTGGCAATCACACTATTTCCACCCATGCCAAAAACAGAAGCAATAGACATAATGATCAAAAGAATCGGCGTACACAGCGTAACAGCCGCAATCATCGCAGGCTCTTTTGTCAAAGAAACAAAAAAAGTATCTGCAATATTATAAATCAAAGTTGTAAGCTGCCCCAGCATGGCCGGCAGTCCCATACGCATGATTGCTTTTGAAATGTTTTTTTCTTCAAATACCGTTGTCATAAAACTTTTCCTCCATGATCTGATCCTTGTATTTTCAATCAGCATACGCTACAATGGGTAGGAATACTCGGACATATGTCCTGTTTGGGGAGAAGATATTATGAAAAGATTCTATGATAAAACACTTGTTGAAACGTATTTGAAGCAAACAAAGTTTGAATCCATAATGAGCGGCTTACAAGAACATTTATTTGTGGCACAATACGAAAAAGGCGAATTTGTTACCATGCCATTACAGAAAGAGCATTTATTCCAAATTATAATTCAAGGCTCTGTAAGTATTTATTTTATCAGAGATGATGGTTCGGTATATTATCTTGCAGATAGCAGGGAGAATGATCTGCTCGGTGAAATGGAAATTTTCCTGCACCGATCAAGCAATGTCTATGCAGAATCAAATGATGATGTAATCTGCCTTGCCTTGTCTATCGAAACAAGCAAAAATGCGCTATTAAAAAACTGCCGTTTTTTGCAGTTGATATGTGAATCTTTGACCCAGAAAATGGAATCTGTCACAACAATCGACGCTGCTCCTGCAAGCTTAAAGCAGCGCGTCCTGACTTACATGAACTATAAATGCAGCGGCGGAGAACTAAAAGGCCTGCAGCAGGCTGCATTTCATTTAAATTGCAGCATCCGCCAGCTGCAACGGATCCTTAGTCAGCATGAGGCTGATGGAACTGTGATCAAAGCCGGAAAAGGAACCTACAAACTTACTGTCCCCCCATTTTTTCATCAAACTCCCGTTTCCTAAAGTAATATCTCCTGCTTTCATCCGTTATTTTCCGGATCACTCCGCACGGATTTATTTCCTGCCGTATACACCTACTGCGTACCAAAAACAATATCAACCGCATCTTGAAAGGAATACTGATTATAATGAAACGTATGTTTAAAATCTCTGGAATTATACTGTTGATCATCTTACTGATCCCCGCCATGCTGCTTGCCTGTCTGTCTGTCACAGAATACCGTCCTGAACTTCAGGAAACGGCCGAGACTAAAACACAAGGTAAGGATCGTCTGACTCTCAAAGAACCTGTCCGTATCCTCAGCTGGAATACCGGCTACGGAGGGTTAGATAAAAGCACTGATTTTTTCATGGACGGAGGAAAGATGGTAAATCCTAAGGATAAAGAGACCGTCAAAAAGAATCTTTCTGCTATCTCAGAATTTATTAAAGCCGGAGATTATGATATCTCTCTTTTACAGGAGGTTGACCGAAACTCCAGCCGTACAGATAATATGGACGAGCTTGCCTCTTATACCGAACAGACAAATCTCGGGTATTCGTATGCTCCAAACTATCGATGCAGTTTCGTACCATATCCTTTTCCTCCCATCGGAAAAGTAGAATCCGGAATCGCGACTCTTTCAAACCTTGCTTTATCAGACAAAGCGACAAGACTCAGCCTCCCCTGTCCCTTCAAGTGGCCCATACGTACAGCTAATTTAAAACGCTGTCTCTTGATCAGCCGTTATCCAATCAAAGGAACAGATAAAAAACTTGTGGCAGTAAACCTTCATCTGGAAGCTTACGATAACGGAGGGGGGAAAAAAGCACAGACTGCTGCTTTAATGAATATTCTTCAGGAAGAATACGAAAAGGGGAATTATGTTGTCGCAGGAGGCGATTTTAACCAGACATTTCCTAATAGTTTAGATATTTTCCCAATTAATAACCCGAAGCTTTGGACTCCGGGAATTGTGGATGAAGATGCGCTGTCGGAAGGCTGGAAACTGGCATACGATACCAGTGTTCCTTCCTGCCGCCTGTTAAACCAGCCGTATGATCCCGATTCTCATGATACACAGCATTATGTTATTGACGGCTTCATTATCTCGCCAAACATTAAAATAGATACGGTAGAGACCGTTGATTTAGGATTTGCGAATTCTGACCATAATCCAGTCTGTCTGCAGATCATGCTGGAATAGGTCCTTTACAGATATTCCTTTTTCATCGTAAATCCCTTACCGCTTACTTCACTGACCCGGTTGATGACAATAAAACTCTCCGGGTCTATTTCATGGATCAATCTCTCAACCTTTGGAAGCTCACGGTTTGAAACAACACTTAACACTACCGTCGTATCTTCCTTCAGATATCCGCCTTTGGCAGAAAGAAGCGTCACACCGCGGTCCATACGCCCTAAGATCGCATCGCAGATCTCCCACGCATGCTCGCTCACCACCCTGATCTCTGTTCTTGTTGTTCCCATAAGAAGCATTTTATCTAATGTAAACGTATAAATGATCACAAGTACGATTCCATAGAATACTTTTTCCAGAGGCTGGAAGCATGCCTGCACAAGCAATATGATAAAATCAAAAAAATAAAGTCCCACAGAAACCGGTATCTTAAAATAATGATTCAGCACAAGGGGCGGTATATCCATGCCTCCTGTTGACGCCCCCGCCCGTATGACAACACCAAGTGCCAGTCCGATCCCAAGTCCCGAAAAAACCGTACATATAAAAACATCCTCTGTCAATACCACATCTCCCAGCATCAGATCCAGCATATTTAACGCAATGGGGTATGTGAATGTGCTGACGATTGTTGTCACCGCAAACTGCTTCCCAAGTATCACATAGCCCACTGCAAGCATGATCACATTAAATATAAGGACAAATGTCGCAACCGGTATCCCCGCGGCATGATTAACCGCAAGTCCTATACCTGTCGTTCCTCCCGTTACCAGTCCTGCCGGAAGCAGGAACAGCTTTACTGCCAATGCGTACAGAATATTCCCTAATATCACTGTAAACACGGAAATCACTGCTTTTAACACATTCTGTTTTCTCATCTTAAAAACCTCCGCCTGCTATTGTATACCAAACTATCAATTCATATTCCACACCTTGTCCAGATCATCACATCGCTTCAGGTCAGGACATTCACCCTGAACATAAGCATAGAACGGTTCTTCGTCAGCATACCCGGCAATAACTCTGTCAAGCTTTTCTTTAAGCTTCTCTCTTTCATAAGGAAGCTTCCCCCTGACTCTCACTTTAATATAATCATGAAAACCATCGTATAAAATCTCAGCCTTTAAAAGATCAAGGAGAGTTCTCTCTTCTTTCAGATTCTCAAGCTCATCTGCCGGATGATAAGTCCCATCTTCAATATGCACATAAAGCGGAACTTCTTTGTGGAGAAACATGGAAAAATTCACTACATGGGCCGGTTTTGTAGTATTTAAAAACTCTGCCAGCCATTTCGCGTTCTCCTGACCGCGGCCTTTCCCTGCCACTCCTGTCATAATATGCGCATCATAGATCAGTCCCGCTTTCTTAAGCCTGCGGATTGCTTCATACGCCTGTGACAGATTGTGATCCTTGTCCATAAATAAAAGCACATCATCAAGACCGCTCTCAATACCCAGATACAAATGGCGTACCCCGTTATCATGCAGCAGTAAAAGTTCCTCGTCGGATTTTTGCAGGATGCTTGTAACAGTGGCATCCATGTTAATACATCCGCAGTCTGGAAAATATGTATGTATCCGCTCAAGGATCTTAAGCAGCTTTTCCGTCCGAAGCCCAAAGGCATTACCATCCCCAAGAAATATCTTTTTGGGGTTTCCCCCTGCACTTTTCACACGCTTAAGTTCTTCTTCGATCTGTTCGGACGGAAGCTCACGATACGTAAGATGCCGAAACAGATTACAGAACTTGCATCTATTATAAGAGCATCCTACCATGACAGGAAGCATAAAAGATGATCTTTCCATCGGCGCGCGGCATATCTGTCCTTCATAATCCATATCGTCTGTCCCTCCTTGCCCTACAGATTTTCGTAATCTATCCTCTGATCTTTAAAATAATATTCCTCATCATGCTCATTTACTTCGCGTAAGACCCTGCAGGGATTTCCTACTGCCACTACATTAGAGGGAATATCTTTTGTCACGACACTGCCTGCGCCGATCACAACATTATCCCCAATCGTAATCCCCGGCAGAATAACGGCCCCCGCCCCGATCCAGCAGTTTTTTCCGATACGGACCGGCATGTTGTACTGTAATCCCCTTTCTCGAAGACTCGGCAGAATCGGGTGTCCTGCAGTCGCAAGCGTTACATTAGGTCCGAACATCGTATAATCTCCTACGTAAATATGCGTGTCATCCACAAGAGTCAGATTATAATTGGCATATATATTTTTACCAAAATGAACGTGATGACCGCCCATGTTCGCATGAAGCGGCGGTTCAATATAACAGTTCTCACCGATCTCAGCAAACATTTCCTTAAGAAGATCCTGCCGCTTCACAGCTTCACGCGGCCTTGTCACATTATAATCATATAAAAGCTCCTGATAGCCCGCCTGTTTATCCAACACATCCGCATCACCCGGATCATATATCTTACCGCTATGCATTCTTTCAAAGACACCCATCTTAAAATTCCTCCTAAATCTCACGAATCTTTACAATTATAGCCTATTTTCCAAAAGATGTAAAATATTAATCCTAAAACTTCATAGAATAAACACACTTTTCCCAACAAACTTTCACAGTTTATTTATAAAATATACATGTAATAAGATGGGCAAAAGGAGGAATCTATGAGAAAAGGGAAATTAAAAAAAAGAAATTTTAAAAAGAAAATCATCTGCATCACTGCGGTCAGTATAATTTTACTTCTGGGAGCAGCGGTATTCGCGATTTCTGCGCGCGCAAGGAATATGCGTACAAAAGCTGCCGGAAAAGCTGCCGTACAAAGCACTTCTGTAACAAGAGGGAATATCACCAATACAATCGACGCAAGCGGGAATCTGGAAGCAGCAGAAACTATAGACATCACCGTGCCGGCCGGAATCAAAGTGGATAAGGTCACAGTAGAAAGCGGTGATAAAGTCACTAAGGGACAATCTCTCGCAAAGCTTAACAAAACATCTGTTACCCGTCTTTTAGTAGAAGTGAAAGACAGCATTGAATCTATTGACAGCGAACTTGACAAAAGCGACTTGTCTTCTTTAGAAAAAGAAGAGCTTACCGGGGAAAAAAGCGAACTAGAAAAAGCGGAGGAAAAACTTACAGCCCTATATAAAAATCCGGTGATCACTGCCCCGACAGACGGCATCATAGGAACAGTCAGTATTTTTGAAAATGCCGAAACTTCTGCAAACACCTCATCTGCAAATTCCGGCGCCTCAGATAATGCAGATCAAAACAACACCTCTCTTTCACAGATGTCAGCAAAAAACACTTCGGGCAGCAGCACAGCCCTTCTCTTTTTAACAGCAGATGTTTCTGACAATTCACCTGAGCAGACAGAAGATGAGCTGGATTCCAATCCCCAGCCTGAGATCATCACTGACTACTCGAATCTGTCTATACAGGCGCCGCAGACAGGGAAAGAACCACAAACAAGCATTCCGGAAACAGGCATGTATACCGGAACTATCTCCTGGGACCTAAGCAACCGCGTATTTCAGAGCGGCACTGTCTATACCGCAACAGTTGTTTTAACCGCAAAAAACGGTTATACATTTTCCGAAAAAAATCTTCCCATCATAAAAGATGCCTCTTTTAATTGGAATATCTATAATTCCGGGGAAGGAAATACTTTAAAGATCGTAGCAAAGTATGAAAAAACTGCTGCCGCGCAAAACGTACAGGACGATACGCCGAATCAGTCATCCTCCGTCAACAGTTCCGACGACAGCAAGATTGAAGATAAAACAGACGACAGATCAGACAATTCAAGCACCACGCCCGGAAATAATACGAAGGGAACAACCCCCAATAACATAACCGGAGCTAAATCAAACGGCTCTTCCGGCAGTATATCCGGCAGCGCCTCCTCAAGCAAGACAACTTCCGGCGCTGCTTCCAGTTCTTCTTCTGAATACAGTAGTTATGAAATGATTGCATTTACCATTGCAGAACAGGACAACGCAAAAATCATCGTAGATGTCGATGAACTTGACATTTTATCTGTTGAGAAGGAACAGACCGCCGTCGTCGTACTTGATGCCGTGGAAAACGAGCAATATACCGGAACTGTGACAAAAATAAATAACACTGCTTCTGCCGGAAGCGGCAGCACAAAATATGAAGTAGAGATTACTGTTCCCATGGATGAAAATATGCGGATGGGAATGAGTGCTTCCGCCGCCATACAGATCAGCACTTCAGAAAACACACTGCTCCTTCCTATGTCCGCGCTGCAGCAAAAAGGCGAGGAAACTTTTGTATATACAAAAAAAGATAAGGATGGATCTCTCTCTGGAGAAACTGCTGTAGAAACAGGTCTGTCAGACGGACAAAACGTAGAGATATTAAATGGATTAAAAGAAGGCGACACAATATATTACACAAGAACAACAACAGACAACAAAGAAAGCTTTAACAAAGATTTTGGTTTCCCGGGTCCTATGGGCAAAGACGAAGAGAGATCAGCAAGGCCTGCGGACGGCGGACGGAACAGACCTTCTAAAAATTGAAAGGGACAAACATTATGATTATTTTTCAAAATGTATCAAAGATATACCGAATCGGCGGCGAAGAAGTGCGCGCCCTTAATCACGCAGACATTCACATCCATCCGGGAGAATTCGTCAGTATTATCGGTCCGTCAGGAAGCGGCAAATCCACGATGATGAATATAATGGGATGTCTGGATACCGCTGATGAAGGACAGTATATCCTTGACGGACAGCCAGTTGAATGTTACACCGAAAGCAGTCTTGCCCGCATCCGCGGACATAAGATCGGATTTATTTTCCAGAGCTTTAATCTGATCGGAAATATGAGTGCCGAAGAAAATGTAGAACTACCGTTAATTTATCAAAAACTTTCGGCACATGAGCGAAAAGAAAGGGTAAGGGACTCCCTTGAAAAAGTAGGGCTTTATAAACGCCGCAGACACAAACCGAACCAACTCTCCGGCGGTCAGCAGCAACGGGTTGCCATAGCAAGAGCTATGGCGGCAGAACCATCCCTCTACCTCGCAGATGAACCTACCGGAAATCTGGATTCTAATACCGGATATCAGATCATGAACCTGTTCCATGAGCTCCACGAACGAGGAAATACGATCGTACTTATCACTCATGATGAATCTGTAGCAGCACAGGCAGAACGAAAAATACGTATGAAAGACGGCTGCGCCCGGGAGGTGTCAGTATGATAGCACAATCCCTGAAAATGGCATTAAAATCCATTCTTTCCAACAAACTGCGCTCATTTTTAACTATGCTTGGTATTATCATCGGAGTCGTATCACTGGTAGTTCTCGTATCACTGGTGAATGGAGCGACAGCTTCCATTACGGACTCTATCAATGCATTAGGAAACAATATGCTGAATGTAACCATATCCGATGACCATAACCACCCGGTAAAATTATCAGCACTTTCGGAATTTACAGAGGATAGCTTGTTTGACAATATAGCTCCGTCCACAGGCAGTACCATGACTGCCGCAAGTGCCTATGAAGAAGAAAATGTTCAGATTACGGGAACCACTGCCTCCTATCTGGGGATTTTGGGTCTGACACTGGAAAGCGGCCGTTTCCTTATGAAGCCCGACCTTGACAACCATAGTAATGTGGCTGTTATAAATTCAGATTTTGCATCAGAAATAATGGGCAGAAAAGATGTTGTCGGAGAAAGCGTCAGACTGAACGGAAGAAAATTTCTCATTATCGGTGTACTTAAAGAAAATGAAAACTCCTCAAGCACAGCGGCAGGAAACACATATGCCGCATATATCCCCTACACTTCTCTGATCCGTCTGTCAGAAAATACAAGTAATGATATCACTTCCTTCTGCCTCTCAGTAAACGGAAATGATATGGATGCGGCAGAAGCCCGGCTGGAAAACATACTTTTAGACCGCTTTGAACAGGATGAAGACGCTTTTTCCATATTTAACCAGTCTGCGGTTGCCGAGGCTATGAACAGCGTAACAGGAACGCTGGCATTGCTTCTTGGCGGAATCGCCGGAATATCACTTCTGGTAGGAGGCATTGGAATCATGAACATCATGCTGGTATCTGTCACTGAACGTACAAGAGAAATCGGTATCCGCAAAGCCGTCGGCGCAGGACACGGGATGATCATGCTCCAGTTCCTGATCGAAGCACTGACGGTAAGTCTGCTTGGCTGCCTTATAGGCATTGCAATATCATGGATTGCGATAGAAGGTATAAATATCATGGGAGATGTTGATTATAGCCTGTCCGCCGAAGTTGTGCTGCTTTCAATTACATTTTCCATAGGTATTGGAGTTGTGTTCGGACTGTACCCGGCAAATAAAGCCGCAAAGAAAAATCCAATAGAAGCACTCAGGTATCATTGATCATTTATGCTGCAGACAAAATATGCTGCCCGCAAAATAGCGGACAGCATATTATATATTACCCTTGTGTAAACCGTGACAAAAATTGTTTTGTCCGTTCTTCTCTCGGATCTTCAAAAACCCGGTGAGGATCTCCCTGTTCCACAATCACACCTTCATCCATAAAGATCGTATGGTCAGCCACATCTCTTGCAAATGCCATCTCATGTGTTACTATGATCATAGTCGTCCTTTTATCCGCAAGTTCCTTGATCACCTTAAGAACCTCTCCGGTCAGTTCCGGATCAAGGGCGGATGTAGGCTCATCAAAACACAAAATGTCCGGCGTCAGCGCCAATGCCCTCGCAATGGCTACCCGCTGCTGCTGTCCACCGGACAGCTGATGCGGATAGTTGTCCACCCGGTTACTTAGGCCCATCTGATCCAGAAGTTCCTTTGCCTGTACACGGATTTCCTCGTGGATCTCTTTTTTTCTTGCTTTATAATCTGGCTGCTCAGAAGCCAAAAGCTCTTTTGCCAACATCACATTTTCCATGGCCGAATACTGCGGAAACAGATTAAATGACTGGAACACCAGTCCAAAATGCAGCCTCTTTTTACGAATTGCCGATTCTGACTGCGTAGAAGGATCATCTGAATCAAACAGCGTATCTCCTCCTACCCTTATCGTTCCCCTGTCCGGCTTCTCTAAAAAATTCAGACACCGAAGAAGTGTTGTCTTTCCGCTTCCTGAGGAACCTATAATGGAAACTGCCTGCCCCTTTTCCAGAGAAAAACTGATATCCCTTAAAACCTCTGTACGGTTAAAAGACTTACAAATATGTTCTACCTCTAAAATTGCCATAACTCCCTCCCCGTTATCTGAAATAATTCAATCTGCTTTCCAGACGGCTAAGCAGGACTGTCAGAACGCCATTAAAGATCAGATAGTACACTGCCGTAAAGAACAGAGGCCAGATAGCGCCGGATATCCCGTAGGATCCTTTCATAAAAGCCTGACCTGCCCATATGATCTCCTGCAGAGCGATAATACGCGCAAGGGAAGTATCCTTCACTAATGTGATGATCTCATTGGACATAGGGGGCACAATGCGCTTGATCATCTGCAGCAGTGTAATCTTAAAGAAAATCTGGCTTTTTGTCATGCCAAGCACCAGTCCGGCTTCTTCCTGTCCGATAGGAACTCCCTGTATCCCTCCTCTGTAGATCTCAGAAAAATAGCAGGCGTAATTCAGGATAAAAGATACCGCTGCCGCCAAAAAACGTCCGGATTCACCGCTTCCCCAGATCGGGTTATGCAGCACCAGTCCCGGAAAATAGTAGATGATCAAAAGCTGGATCATCAGAGGCGTCCCCCGTATTATCCATACAACCAGCTTTGAAAAACAGCTTAAAGGCCGGAACTTTGACATAGAGCCAAAGGCAATGATAAGACCCAAAGGAAACGCTCCGATCAGTGTGACAAAAAATAATTTTAATGTTTGTATAAAGCCGATATTCAACGCATGGACAACTACCGGCATCTGTTCCATCATCTGTTCCATAAAATTTACCTTACTTTATTTCTGCTCAATCACTGCAGCCTGAACCCCATATTTTTCCGCACATTCCACCATCGTTCCATCTGCGTAGCTGGATGCGAAAAAGTCGTTTAAAGAAGCGGCGAGATCAGATCCCTTGCGGAAACCAACGCCGTACTCCTCGCTGTTTAATCCAACCGTATACGTAAGCTTCTCATATCCTGTTCCCTCGCCTACCATAGCAGCAGCCATAAGAGAATCGATCACCGCAGCGTCAGAAGTTCCTGCCGCCACTTCCATCAACGCGTCAGATTGTGCTTTTACAGGCGTACATTCAATATTAAGCTTCTGAAGTTCTGCTTCTCCTGCGCTTCCTGCTTCAGCAGCAAAAGATAAATCAGACAGGCTATCAGTATCCTGGTATTTATCAGCCTTGTCAGAAGGTACGATAACAACCTGCGCATTATTACAGTATGCCTTTGAACACTCCATAGAACTTGTCACTTCATCTGTAAGTGTCATACCATTCCATACGCAGTCAATGGTCTTGCCGTCAAGCTCCATGATCTTATTATCCCAGTCAATCTCAACGAATTCTGCCTCTACGCCTAGACTTTTCGCAAATGCCTTCGCCATATCAGCATCAAAGCCTACCCACTCTCCGCCATCATCCTTAAAATCCATCGGTTCAAAATCCGTGATCCCTATAACTAAAGTTCCCTTGTCTTTCACATATGCCATATCGCTTTCACTGGATTCTCCTGACTTGGCATCGGTGCCAGAATCAGACTTGGAACTGTCACTGCCGCATGCTGCCAGAGACAACGCCATCATCATAGTTAATAATAATGCAATCAATTTTTTCATAATATGCTCTCCTCAACTTTATCTTAGAATTTCTTACGGTACAATGTTATCAATTTACCAAGATAAAGTCAATATGAAAATTATGTTTTTAATATCCTGCTTTATTTCCTCTGCGCCAGCTTTTCTTACAGCTTACTCTATCGGTTCTCCTTCAAACATCCGGAAACCGGCTGTACTGGTCACAGGAAGCGAGAATACAACAGCCCCGGCAGGTGTTTTGACTCCGGCCTGTTCCATAATCGCGCGCATGATCACATTTTTCTGTCCGGAACGCACGACAATAAAAATCATCTCCTTTTCTTCCGCGAGAGAAATTCCCAAAAACTTCCTCGCATGTTCCGCTCCGGTCCCCTTCGCATGTATGACTGTACCTCCCGGCGCCTTCGCGCTCCTTGCGGCATCCATGATCGTCTCGATATATCCTGCATTCGCAATCGTAATCAATAGTTCAAACTCTGTGCTCTTCAAGGTGCTCTCCTCCTCTATGACAACCTCCTGTCCGGCTGTAAGGTACTGAAGCGTCCTTTTCCCGCCGATGCTGCTAAGCGGTATTAAAAACGCGATCCCCCTGCCGGGAATATCAATCTTTACCTTCGTATAAAGCGCTTTTTTCAAATGTTTCCATGTATCCGACGTGACAAAAGCAAAATACAGCGCTTTTTCCGTAGCTTCCATCCCAAGATAATCAAGAACAGCACTGCTTGCAGTTCCCTCTCCAAGTGTCGAAAAGACTACCTGGACATCATTTTCTTTAAAAAAGGTGATAAATTTCTCCCGCATTCCCCGGTTCGTTATGATTCCCATCAGATAAATCTCACTCATAACAAATCTTCCCCTTCCTTTCTATACCATCCTATAATTCAATGATATCATCTTCTTCCAGGCTATCAAGATAAGAAACCGAAAGAGGATGTACATCTTTGTCATGTCCGAGGCGGATCTTATATGAGGCTCCCAGAATCTGGATCGCAATAAGCGGAGTCATGGCAACCATTGCGATAATTCCAAATGCATCCTTGACAATATCCCCTCCCGCCGTCTGACATGCCCCTATTGCAAAAGGCAGAAGAAACGTAGCAGTCATCGGCCCGGACGCAACGCCGCCAGAGTCAAAAGCAATAGCAGTAAAAATCTTCGGCACGAAAAAAGAAAGACAGATAGCAATCGCATATCCCGGAACGATAAACCAGAAAATCGAAATTCCTGTCAGTACCCGGAACATAGAAAGCCCTACTGAAGCTGCCACACCCAGAGAAAGACTCAGTCCCATCGCTTTACCAGATATCGCCCCGGATGTGATCTCTTCGACCTGTTCCATCAGCACATACACTGCCGGTTCCGCCTTGACAATGAAAAACCCCATAACCATTCCAATGGGAATTAGAATAAAACGAAAAGGAAGGCCCGCAATCGTCTGTCCGAGATAATTTCCTGCCGGCATAAATCCAACATTTACGCCTGTGAGGAAAAGAACCAAACCAATATAAGTATAAAAAATACCTATAATGATCTTTACAATTGTTTTTTTCTTTAGCTTCAGAGAACATATCTGGAAAAACGCAAAGAATACAGCAATCGGCAGAAGTGAAAAAGCAATTTCCATAATATATGCCGGAAAACCATCCCTAAAACATTGCCACAGCTCTATAGAATTCTGGATATCAGGCAGGGCCGCAGGTGTATATCCCGTGCCCTCCGGCTGATAGACAAGTCCCAGAAGAAGTACGGCAAGAATCGGTCCGATTGAACAAAGCGCAACCAGCCCAAAACTGTCATCCTCCGCATGCTTGTCACTCCGCACAGCAGCAAAACCGATACCCAGCGCCATAATAAACGGAACAGTCATCGGTCCGGTCGTTACACCGCCGGAATCAAACGCCACAGCAAGAAAATCTTTCGGCGCAAAAAATGTGATCAAAAATACAATCAGATAAAAGAAAATCAAAAAAGTGGAGAGCGGAACAGAAAATAACATACGTATCATCGCTACCGCAAGAAAGAACCCAACGCCGCAGGCAACAAAAAATATCAACACGACATTGGGAATGGACGGAACCTGTTCTGCAAGCACCTGCAGGTCCGGTTCTGACACAGTGATAATAAAACCAAGCGTAAAACACAAAAGCAGGATAGTTCCAAGATGCATTGAATCCGCCATCTTCGTTCCTACTCTCTCGCCCATCGGCGTCATAGAAAGTTCCGCCCCCAGTGTAAAAAGCATCATTCCTACGATCAAAAGAACTGCCCCAAACAGAAACAAAAGCAGGATACTGGAAGGAACAGGTGTGATCGTAAAACTTAAGAACACTACAATCGCAATGATGGGCGATACTGCCTCCAGTGACTCTTTCAGCTTTTCAGTAAATCTAGTCCGGTAAAACTCCATAGCCCTGATATCCTTTCTTGGAAATACATAAAAATATCAACAATATCTAACATTTTAACATGTATTTCCAAGTCCAACAACTGAATTTTTATACAGGATCACGCCAGGATCAAATTGCCGCGCTTTGTCCATTAGCCAGCCGGCGGATATCCGGAACCGCAAGCAAAGCAGGATACAACACAATACTAATGATCAGCCCGCTGATCCCCTGTATCAGGTTCGCAGGTATGCCTGCCGCTGCTGCCGGCCTCCCATACAGCATGGCCTCACATAAGAAATATCCGCCTGCCACTAAAATAATATCTCCCACGCCGCCGATCATTACCGCTATATAACGGCTTTTCGATGTCTTCCCGATCTTTTTATAAACCATCCCAGCCGCATATGCAACAGTTCCTTTTATCACAAATGTAATAGGTATATATAGAAAATACCCTCCAAGAAAGTCTGCCATCGCAGAACCCATACCGGCAGCCAGAAATCCCCACACTGGTCCAAGGATCACTCCTGAAAGTATAACGATCGCATCTCCCGGATGGATATACCCCGCTGTCGCGGGCGTTGGAATTCGTATCGACATCGTAGCGGCACATGATAAAGCTGCAAACAGCGCAGTTATAACTAATTTTTTCAGATTATAATTCATCGTTAAGACCTCTTTTCCTTCTGTTATCATTTGACTCTCTATACAGTATAACAGATTTGGCATGCAGAAAAGAGCCAATTATTTTATTTTTGACCAATCCAGTTTACTGCGCTGGTCTTTTTGCTGCTTTTTTACTTTTTTTAATTTTTCAAACTATTATGTCTCTTTATCCTAACTCCTTATCAATTTCGGAAAATCTACATAACATTTATTTTTATCACAGTAGCCGGAAATTCCCGCCACCTTTCCTTCCATGGTATACTGCCACATATCTACATCGGATACAGCAGGCTTTTTACCATAGCGGGCAACCCACTTGGTATATCTCTTCAGACCTTTAAGATAATTTTTCCACCAGTTCTGGTTTGCATACACGCCGCAGTGATATCCTTTCTTTTCTACGATCCTGCCGAATTCCTTTGCGGCAGTTTTGGCAAACTTCTCACATCCTGGATGCTCCAGATCAATATATAGCGGAAATTGTATCTTATGCCCTTTTGCTTTCTTCAAAATAATATCTGCTTCTTTTTTTACCGTTTTTATATCTTTTGCCCTAGAATAAATATACAATCCAAACGGGATTCCGAGCTCTTCACATTGGGAAATATTCCTGTTACATTGTTTGTCCATCCCTGCGGTACTATCCGACACCCGGATGATCGCGCCTTTAATACCGCTTCTCTTTACTTTCTTCCAATCGATTTTTCCCTGATGATGAGATACGTCTATTACAGTAAATTTAGGTTCTGCCATAAAACACATATCCTTCTTAAATTCTTTATCAATATAAGAATATTCGTTTTCTATAAAACAGGTGCGTAAATCGACACAATTATACATAAAAAGCAATATCTTAAGTTGTTTTTAAGAAATTTTCGATTTGTTTAAGAGATTCAACATATTTTAGACACATTTATCCCTTATACTAAGTATCAGATAGTTGATAAATAACTTATCACTATCTCCCCCCTCATAAAAGTATGCACGAAAAATTGTGCAATACTTTACTCTCATTCCTTTTAGATAACTATAACAACAACGAAACCCCACATTCCGTAAGGTTATGGGGTTTTCGCTGTTCACAGGAAATGCGGCACGTACATTCTTGTTACATATTACGCTGTAACCCGCGGTGCCTTTCCACCTGTCAGCTGATTGACCGCTACTGGGGAAGCCCCTTTATGGATCATCACCGTGTCAGGTTCTTTTGCATGTTCTTTTCCTGAACTGATACCATTATCCTGTCCCTTATTTTGAAAACTCTCTCCATAATGTATCCGGTTTCGTTCGTTCGCGTTTGCTGCCCTGCCAAGTGTCGCTTCCGCGCAATTAAGACTTAAGTCATCGTTCAGTTCATTAACGATGGCATAATATCCGCTGCCATAATAAAAATATTCTTTATTATCAGTTACTGCGTTCCATCCTGGCAGATCCACAAGTCCAATGTTAATTTTTGAGTTAATGATATTGCGTATACTTGCGAAAGCATTCAGTTGTTTATGTACTGTAATACGGTCTTCTATCAAATCAAAATGAGGATTGTGTGTTTCCCGCATGACCTCATATATTCTGCTTACAGCCAGATCATCCTTATTATCCACAGCATATATCTCAAGCATAGCCATGATCTCAATCTTTCCCATATGACCGCTTTGGAGTGCCTTAAGATTAGAACTCAATGCCGTCTGGTAATCACTTGAATTCATCCGTGTTTTTGCGGCACGCACATAAAACGCCGTATAATCTTCTTCCCGGTCATTGACAATCTTAAGCATTTCTTCCCGGTATTTATCTGTCTCCTTTATAAATGTTTCGCGGTCTTTTGAAATGATCTCACTTTTTCCTTCGTCCGTTAGTTTTGCGCTGGCCATTGTCTCCTGCCTTGCCTTACGTACCTCATCCGCCTCTTTTGCTGCCTTTTCAAACAATGCAAGCAGCTTT
The DNA here is from genome assembly GCA_910584615.1 of uncultured Dorea sp. GTDB lineage: Bacteria > Bacillota > Clostridia > Lachnospirales > Lachnospiraceae > MD308. The sequence goes on along the minus strand of CAJUAM010000003.1, from coordinate 54,217 downwards.
GATTTTTCATTCATATTTTTGTCCCCTTTCCACTCCATTGTATATAGTTCACTCATTTCATTTTTCACACTCGTTTGTGTGTGTTATTATGTTATCATATTCATTTGTGTGTGTCAACGGGAAATAATCATCATTTGAGTATTTAATCTTTTTATATGACATGGTATATTAAAATCGAGGTGATTATATGACGATAGGCGAACAGATCAAAAACTATAGAAAAGCCGCTAAGCTGACACAGAAAAAACTAGGTGAATTATCTAACACGTCAGAAAGGACTATCCAGCAATACGAAGCCGGCAAACGGCAGCCCCGCATAGAACAGCTGCAGCAGATTGCCGGCACATTAAACATTCCAATATCTTCTTTTTTGAATTCAGCTCCTTCAAATGAGTATTTAGAAACAACATATCTTGACGAAAAATTAAAGCAGATTGGCTGCAGTATCGGATATTATGAAGAAGATGCAATAGCGTGGATTAATTTTCCAGAGGGCACACTAGAAGTAACAGTTAAGGAACTAAAAGAATTAGATAAAAGCATGGTCTCTTATCTACAATTTAAATTAGACGAATTAAAGAAAAAACACCCAAAAGACTTCAGGCCAAGAAAAAGATAATACTGTCATTGTTTGTACACAAATATGATACTTTGGGACAGCTATTACCGAAAAAACTTCGCATTCCTTTCGGCCGCGAAGTTTTTTCGGTCTTTAAAAGGTCAACGGTTACGTGAAAACGAAAGAGGCAGCTCCAGCCCATGTCCCTCTAAAAGCTCTCTGTCTGTCAGTATCTTTTTTGTATCTCCATCTGCTGCTACTTTTCCGTCTGCCAGAAGTATCACTCTGTCACAGGTATCAAATACAAAATCCAGGTCATGGCTTGCGATGATCTTTGCACATGGCAGTTCATTCAGCACATGGATAAGATTTCGTCTGTTTTTTGGATCTAACGCTACAGATGGCTCATCAAGGAGCATAAGCTTCGTACCCACAGCAAGCACGGTAGCTATAGCCGCCAGCTTCTTCTCTCCGCCGGACAGCCGATAGATCTGCCTGTCTTTTTTATCCTCCATATGGACCAGCTTTAAAGCTGACATTGATGCTTTTTGTGTCTCTCTTTCGCTTCTGCCATAATTCCTCGGCGCAAATGCTACATCCTCATATACTGTTGACATAAAGAGCTGACTGTCAGAATCCTGAAACACATAACCTATTTCCGCGCGGATTTTCTTTAAATTATCCTTCTTCATCTCCAACCCTGAAACCTGCACTTTTCCATCCTGCATATCAAGCAGGCCGGTAAGAATCTTTAAAAAGGTAGATTTTCCGGCTCCATTCTCCCCGATCAGACCTACACTTTCTCCTTCCTCCATGCGAATGTTCAAATTGCTTAAGACATGATTCCGAAATTTTTCCCGCATGTTTCCATAAGTAAACGAAAGATTTTCAATCTCTAATATGCTCATTTTCCTATCCTCTCTGTCTTTACTTTCTTCAAAAGCTACAAGTTCACATCACTCTTATACATGTCAATACCGCGCTCCAGATAATCGCATAGAGATAATCGCTGCCGCACGCTTTCTTCTTACACCGCAGATAAAATTCCCCGTTATACCCACGCATCATCATACTGTCATAAACCGTCTGCGCCCTGTCCATACTGCGAAGGAGAAGCTGTCCCACCATAGTGCCCCATGCCTTATAGTGAATCCCTTTTTGTCCCGGTGCCCGTAACATATAAGCATCTGTCATTCTCTCTATTTCCTTTAGAAAAAGAATGATATACCGATAAACCAGCATCAGGATTGTCACAAACAACTTCGGTATGTGAAGTTTCCTAAATGCATAACACAAATCCTCCATGGATGTCGTAACCATCAAAAGGTACGAAGCGGATACCGCGAAAATCCCTTTGATCATTAATGTCGCCGCAGAGATCATACCTTTCGTAACAACTGCTGTCCCCAGCCAGAATACCGGCTCCCTGTCAAAAAACGGATTGGCAATTCCTATCAGGCACACCAAAAGAAGCACTGCCTTCATTCGTTTAAGTAAAAGTTTCACGGAAATATCTCCGATCACAAAAAGCACGATCAGATAAATCCCCATTTTCAAAATCCGGGACAGCTCATATTTTCCGAAGGAAACTGTAAGCATAATAAAAAAAAGAGTTGCCAAAAGCTTCGGCAGAGGATGAATCCCCTGCAGCCACCCTGTCTTACCCGCTTCCATATCCATTTTATGCAAATCAGTAATCGCATCACTTATCCTGCTCATTTTCAAATCTTCTTTTTACTTTCTTTATCATGACACAGACGCACAAACAGACCGCCAATACAAAGAGACCTCCTACAATTCCCGAGACGGACGTCCCTGCCGCGCTTTCAGACCCTTTAAACGCATAATCAGGCAAAAAGGCTGTAATACTTTGAAGTCTGCCCGCAAGCTGGTATAAGCTTCCGTTCGCTGCCAGTTCTGTCGTTCCCGCGACCTTTTCCATAGACCATTCAAGCCCGTCTGGATAACCGGAAGCAAACAAAGACACTACTCCGCCGATCAGCAGTGCCAGCACCGCCAGTACCGCAACTGTACTCTTAGCGCTCATGCGTCCCGCTGCTTTTTCTTCATCTTTAGCATAACCATATAAAATCTCCGGACGTGCCTCATAGATAAATACAAGAACCGACGCTGTGATAAGTCCCTCTACCAGCCCGATCGCCAGATGTATCGGCTGCATCATTCCTAAAAACACCAAAAAAGGCAATTCCGTAATCCCGGAAAGCAATGTCTCTATCGTAACTGAAAATGCCCCAAACTGCAGACCTACGATACAGCCCGCAACAGAAGCCGCTGCAATGTTTCCTTTTGTCATTCTTTTTCCTGTCATCAGCCTCCAGATAAGAAATCCCCCTATAAAACATCCATAAAAGGCCATATTCCATATATTACAGCCCAGCGCAAGCAACCCTCCATCTGCAAATAACAAACATTGGATCACTAAGATCGCTATCATCGTCAGGAACCCAGCGCACGGCCCCAGGATCGCGCTCAAGAGCATCCCTCCGCATAAATGTCCTGATGAGCCTGTTCCCGGAATGGTAAAATTGATCATCTGAGTCGCAAACACAAATGCCCCCATTACTCCCATTGCCGGCACTTTTTTGTCTAAATCTTCTAATTTTACTTCCTTTACGGAATACGTAGCCGCAGCCGCTGATACTGCGTACATTGTTCCTGCCACTGCTGGTGACACCAGCGCATCTGCCATATGCATAGTTTTCTTCCTCCTCTATCTTTCATATAATACTAATCTGTATTTTTATGTACTGCCAGCTTATTGATCTGTGCTGCCATATACCCGGCCCCATATCCATTGTCAATATTTACCACAGCTATACCATTTGCGCAAGAATTAATCATTGTAAGCAGCGCTGACAATCCATTCATACTTGCTCCATAACCTATGGATGTCGGAACCGCGATTACCGGTTTATCTACCAGACCGCCGATCACACTTGCAAGAGCCCCTTCCATCCCAGCGACTGCCACAACACAGTTAGCGCTTTGAATAGTTTCCACCTTAGACAGCAGTCTGTGGATCCCGCTCACTCCTACATCATAGATACGCTCTACATGATTTTCAAAGAACTGCGCGGTCTGTGCTGCCTCCTCTGCCACCGGGATATCTGCTGTCCCCGCCGTACAGATTGCCACTTTGCCTGTTCTTTTTTTATCTTTCTTTTCAATCTTCAAAATCCTTGACAATGGATCATACTCCGCTTCAGAAAACTTATCCAGTATCAGCGCCGCCTGTTCCTTAGACGCGCGTGTACCCAGAACTTCTCCCTCTGCCTCATAGATCCTTTCATAGATCCTGCACAGATGCTCATCTGCTTTTCCACTGCAAAAGACCACCTCCGCAAACCCGGACCGAAGCTTTCTGTGCGTGTCGAGCTTCGCGTAACCAAGCTCCTCAAGCGGCTGCCTCCTAAAATAACTTTCCGCATCACTTACAGATATCTGCCCTGATCTGACCTGCTCTAAAACTTCCCTTGCATCCATCCACAAACCCTCCATATAGTTTACTGCCAATATATTTTATATAAAACCTTTTTTATACCGCAAAAAAGGCGCACGGATCCCCATTCTGAAAATCCGTACGCCTTCTGGCATACATTTTATTTTTTATAACTTATATCTCTGATATTAAATTATGTACAAAATAACTGTTCAAGACAATCTGCATATATAAAGGAGCATCTGCATTATATGATCACTGCTTCTTCGGCACTGCTGTACCGTCTAAGACAGCTTCTGCTGTCTATATTTTATACAAGCGTTCACATATCCTGTCTTTTAAATTACGATCTGCACTCCTTTGTCACATACTCATCAAGCTGCTCTATCACTGCTTCTATCATATAACTCACCGAAGTATTCTTCACTCCGACAATCAGATTATTGCATTGATTCATTGGAACCAAAAGCTTCTTCGCTCTGCTTTGTCCGACTGCTGCCGCCATAGCGGGCGTAATCTCGCCATGCATGGAATCTGCTATAGCGATGCCTACAGGCCCGATAATGATATCAGACTCTCTGCAGCCTACGACTACGGCATTCTCTCCGGTGGCCGCATAATCTGCTCCAGCTTTCAGCATATTGGATGCCGCCAGACAGTTTGTACCTACTGCCCCGACTTTTGCCTGTGGGAACTCCTTTTTTACAGACATGACAAGCTGTCTTCCCATACCGCCCCCCTGGGCATCTATGATCAATATTTTCATGAAAATTCCTCATTTCCATTTATTGCAGATCCAAGAATGATTTTCTTTAATATCCGCAAAATGATTATAGCAGATAAGCTTTATCCTTTGCAATATATTTTAAATTTCAGTATGTATAAGTCTGTTTTAAGCAAATGTTATTACTGTCCCTGTCTTACCTTCCAGCGCATCGATTGCCTTATCAAGGCTTGTAATAATCGCTTTTTTATCGGGATAGGTCCGGGCGAATTTCATAGCTGCTTCTACCTTCGGCAGCATGCTTCCTGCCGCGAACTGTCCTTCTTCAATATACTGTACAGCTTCCTTAAGGCTCATATGATCCAGATCTTTCTGGTCTTCTTTACCCCAGTTAACCGCAACCTTCTCTACCTCAGTCAGAATCATAAGTACATCTGCATCTACCTGCTCTGCTAACAGCTCGGCCGCGAAATCCTTATCAATAACCGCTGCCACGCCTTCTAACGTTCCGTCCATTCTTTCTACGACCGGAATCCCTCCGCCTCCGCAGGAAATAACGATGGAGGAATCCCACAGCTTTTTGATTGCTTCAATCTCTACGATCCTCCTGGGGATTGGAGAAGCGACTACTCTGCGCCATCCTCTTCCTGCATCCTCTTTCATCGTATAACCCTTTTTTTCTATTAAATCTTTCGCCTCTTCTTCGCTGTAAAACGGACCGATCGGCTTCGTTGGATTCGTAAATCCAGGGTCATTTTCATCTACTACCATCTGAGTCGCCACGGTAAGCACCGGACAGTTTCGATTGCGCAGACTCAGCGCATATTTTAACGCCTGCTGGATATGATAACCGATATATCCCTGACTCATCGCTCCGCACACATCAAAAGGCATTGCCGGAGTCACATCCTTTGCAGACTCTGAGGCAAGAAGGATCCTTCCTACCTGCGGACCATTGCCATGTACGATAGCTACTTCATACCCCTGACTGCTGATGTCCGCAATCCTCTCACATGTGCGCTTCACTACTTCAAGCTGCCCTGCCGCTGTCGGAGCAGTCCCCTTTGACTGCAGCGCGTTTCCGCCAAGGGCGATCACAATCTTTTCCATAATCATCACCTTTCTCCTTGTATCTTTTTCTTAAAAACTTTATAATTAAACCAGAAGTCATCCGGAGGTCTTAAATATGTCAAAAATCGTACCAATACAAAGTATCTACTGCTCAAAAGAAGATGAAACAAGGCTGTGCAGCTTTGATATTGAAGTAATATCTTCGCCGACCACTCCTCTTATACATCCTATGTCAAGATTATGGCTAATCAATGAAGGCGAAGGTACCCTCCTTTTGAATGATAAAAAATATCCGATTGCAAAAGGAACCCTCGTCTCAGTACTTCCATGGCAGATTACCGACATTATAGAAGTGAAATCTCCGCTCCAGTTTTTTGTCATGGCATATTATTTTGATAATGTCAATGAAATCATTAAAACATTTTACAATCCGGACAGCGTGAACCTGTCCGTATCTCAATCTATGTCCAAAATTCCGGTAGTATCCTTTGATGAGCGAAATTACGCACAGATGCAGCATCTATTCCTTCAGATCAGAGACGAGCTGCGCACCCAGTTACAGATTGATTCATCTGACTCAGGATCTGTTTCGGAATCTCTTGGTCTGAGCAAGCTGTATATTACTAACAAGCTGATTGAAATCATCGTAGCATTTATCCGCACCCAGCATACCCTGCCTACTCAGGATACGTCTACTCAGGCAAGTGAGATCTTTCAATATCTATATACTCATCTAAGTGAGAAAATTACGCTTTCTATGCTGTCTCAGCAGTTTTATATGAGCGAATCCGCTATCAGTTCTTATATTAAGAAGACAACAGGATTGTCCTTTTTTGATCTGCTGAATGAAATGCGGGTGGGTAAAACTATGAACTATCTTTTATATACAGATTTTACGCTGGAAGAGCTGGCTGAAATCCTCGGTTTTGTTGACAGCGCCCACATCAGCAAGGTTTTCCTTGCCCGGATTGGAATGAAAGCTAACGATTTTCGGAAAACCTACCAGTCTATCGGTGATAAATGCCGCATTAAAGACCGGCAGGTTTTCTATGCCATCGTATCTTACATATACAGAAATTACGCCGAAGATCTGCAGCCTAAAAGTGTAAGTGAACATTTCCATATATCTCCGAAGGAACTAAACCGTATCCTTCTTTTTCAGGTGGAGATGAATTTCGGCGATTACTTAAACTATATCCGCGTAAACCGGGCATCCGAACTTCTTCTGAAAACCGACAAGAATATCCTTACGATCGCTCTTGAGGTAGGCTACAACACAGAAAAGACATTAACACGCAATTTTCTGCGTTTTCGCTCCATGACTCCAGGTAAGTTCCGCCGCTCTACCGAATTTCAGGAAAATGGACTTTAAAACCTACTTGATAACTCCAAGTCCTTTTGCTACAAGCGTGATAAAGTCCTGTACATTCGTCACGATAGTTGTCGCGCTTAAGCTTCCCCTGTCTAACAGCTTATTTACTACGAACTCGTCTGCATCAACGGTATATAAATATACCGGGCGGATTGTACCGTCGTCAAGGACACGGAAAGACGGCGTCATATTACCGGTAGCAATGGTATGGAGCATAGTCGCAAGACAGATAACTGTCGTCGCCCCGCGGACTTGGTCTCTCATCACATTGGCAGCTTCATAGACATCTCCGATCACTTCCGGGAGCGGGCCGTCGTCGCGTATAGAACCTGCCAGCACGATCGGTACATTATTTCTCACGCAGCTGCAGATAATCCCGTCGTCCAGATCATAATCTTTGACAAACTGTTCGATAGAACCGCTTCTTCTTACTTTGTTGCACACATCCAGATGATTGTAATGTCCGTTTGGCTGTGATTTCTGTGTATAGATATCTTGTCCGAGAGCAGTGTGGAGCAGCGCGCCTTCTAAGTCATGGGTCGCAAGAGCGTTTCCAGCCAGTAATGCCTGTCCGTAACCGTTGTCAAACAAAGCAGCCATTGCAGCTCTTGCGTCTGCGTCAAACGCGAATGCAGGCCCCATAACCCACACAACTTTTCCGCCATGCTCTTTTTCATATCTCAAAAGCTCAAACAATTTGTCATAATCGCGCGCGTAAGACGTCTCACGGCTTCTTCCCTGACGGAATACAAACTGGTCATCAATACCCTCACTGTCGTCTTCAAATCCGTGACAGTGCATATAGATACCCTCCTCGCATTTTTCCGTCCTGCCAAGCATGACTTTATCACCTTTTTTTAAGTTTCTTGCCTCTACAACCGCAAGCTGTCCGTCGTCGCAAAGGATAACACAAGAATCCATACGACTCTCCTCAGCCAGCTTCCATTCGCCGTTTATCTTAAAATATTCCGGATACATAGATGTACTGTGATAATTATCCGGCGCTACGCCGTCTTTTTCCGATATTTCATATGCTGCATCCGGTGCATTTACAAACCGTTCTTCTGTAAAATCCGGATGATGATATTTAGGCATTTCAAATGACATACTTCTTCTCCTTTCACAGGGCAGGCTTAAAAATTAAGCCCGCCGTACACATATTTATCTGACTTTCGTTTAAAATTCTAGCACAGTGTCGCATATACAACTGCTTTGATCGTATGCATACGATTCTCAGCCTCGTCAAATACAACAGACTGCTTTGACTCAAACACCTCGTCTGTCACTTCCATCTCATTGATACCAAACTTCTCCGCAATCTGCGCGCCGATCGTCGTATTCGTATCGTGGAAAGAAGGCAGGCAGTGCATAAAGATTGCCGTATCTTTCGCAAGCTTCATAACTTCAGCATTTACCTGATATTTTTTAAGAATGTTGATTCTTGTCTCCCATACTTCATCCGGCTCACCCATAGATACCCAGATATCTGTATAGATTACATCCGCGCCCGCAGCGCCTTCTTCTACACTCTCTGTAAGACGGACCTCACAGCCATTTTCTGCAGCGATCTCTCTGGCCGTCTTTACAAGTGACTCCTCCGGGAATAATTCCTTCGGCGCGCAGGCTGTGAAGTTAAGACCCATCTTCGCGCAGGCGATCATAAGAGAATTGCCCATATTATTTCTTGCATCACCAAAATAGGTAAAATTAAGACCTTTAAGTCTTCCAAAATTCTCCTCAATAGTCAGAAGGTCAGCAAGCATCTGTGTCGGGTGGAACTGGTCAGTCAGTCCATTCCATACCGGAACTTTCGCGTATTTTGCCAGCTCCTCTACCAATTCCTGACTGAATCCTCTGTACTCAATACCATCATACATTCTTCCAAGCACTCTTGCTGTATCTGCGATACTCTCTTTCTTTCCCATCTGGCTGCTGCCCGGATCAAGATAAGTCACACCCATTCCAAGATCCATTCCTGCCACTTCAAAAGAGCAGCGTGTTCTTGTAGATGTTTTTTCAAATAATAATACAATATTTTTTCCTTCCAGATATTTATGAGGCACACCTGCACGCTTCATATCCTTGAAATTTTTTGCAAGATCGAGAAGATAACGAATCTCCTTTGATGAATAGTCCAAAAGTTTTAAATAATTTCTTCCTCTGATATTTGTTGCCATGATCATAATCTCCTTTTCTTTTATATTGCCGTCTGTTTCCAGACGTAATTATCTGTTTTCAATCGCTTCTCTCTCCAAAGGCATGCTCATACATCTCGGGCCGCCTCTGCCTCTTGAAAGTTCCGAGCTTGTCATCTCCAAAACCCGGATCCCATTCTCACGCAGGATCTGGTTCGTCACATAATTGCGGTCATATACAACAACCTTCCCCGGTTCGATACAAAGCGTGTTAGAACCATCGTTCCACTGCTCACGCTCTGATGCAATCGTATCCTTGCCGCCGCACCGTATCAGCGTAACTTTGTCAAGCTTCAAATGCTTTGCTAAAACCTCCTCCAGCGAAGCATGAGTTTCTACAACATTTATCTCTCCTTCTTTGTCACTCTTTGTAAGCTCAAAGATTCTTAATGTCCCAAGGATACCCGGATGTATCGTAAACTTATCATGATCCACCTGTGTACACACTGTATCCAGATGCATAAATGCACGGATCGCCGGAATATCAAGAGCAAGGATTGTCTCTATCTCCGCGCTCTCATCCCCGAAAATGCGCTGTGCCAGAAGCTCGATCGCTTCTGCTGTAGTTCTCTGCGAAATACCGATCGCAAGCACCTTATTGTTCAGGTTCAGGATATCACCGCCTTCTATGGAATAGGGCAGCTCACGCTTATAATAAAACGGCGTATGTCCTGCAAATTCAGGATGATTCTCCAACACATATTTCCCGAAAAGAGTCTCTCTTCTCCTGGTTCTGGAATACATACAGTTCAGACTGACTCCTTCCCCAATACACGCAAATGGGTCTCTTGTAAAATAAAGATTTGGAATCGGATCTAAAATAAACTGACTGTCCGTTTTTACCAGATTCACAAGAGGACGGTTCGTTTTAATGTCCAACTCACCCACTCTGACACCCGACATCATCTTTAACACCAATTCTTTTTCATCTCTGATCTCCATAAGATAAGAGACTAAAGCCTCTTTGATCTTTTCGTCTGCCACTTTTCCTTCAGCAACAAACTGACAGACAAACTGTCTTTTTAACTCTTCATTATCTTTGAGAACATCCGCAGTCATATCTTCCAGATATACAACTTCAACTCCCTCTCCCCGCATAATACCCGCGAACAGATCATGTTCATTCTGCGCAGTCCTAAGATAAGGAATATCATCAAAAAGCAGACGCTCCAGATCGCCGGGCACCAGATGTTCCAGTTCTTTTCCCGGTCTGTGGAGCATGACTTTTTTTAATTTTCCAATTTCGCTTTTTACGTGGATCGCCATGTCTTACCTCCTCATTTTTCTGTCAATTGCTTTTGCAGCTTGGTTGTATATTATTATAACCGATTTAGTCAGATTTTGTTGGACAAATATCGGACAATCACAAGTATTTTAATCGGTTCTTTTATAAAAATCCAGATCACAGCAATCACTTACAACACCGTAACGCGCGGTCAAATCAAATATAGAGAGCAAGTCTCCACACAGACTGTTTTTCAAAAAATGAGGTTAAAATACAAAAAAATAAGAAAAAAAAGTCCTAACTAATTTCTGGTTTCCCCATATATATGGTAAAATTTTATGATCGGATAAACATATTCATATACGTCTTCTATACCCAGCATATCCTTGATTCTCTCCAGACGATATCTTATCGTATTCACATGCTGATACATCTCAGAAGCAGTCTTTGAGAGCTTACCTTTATTATCTATATAAGCGCACAACGTCCTAAACAGTTCCGAAGAATACCTTTCATCATATTCTGTCAGCATATCTATTACCTGATGATATCTCTGCATAAACGCTTTATCTTTCTTAAGCGGACAGACGATCTGCCATATACCTATCTCTTTGTATTCCTTCCAATAACATTTTTCCACGAACGCTGCCATGCTTGCGTAAAGAGACTGTTCCATTGCAAGATCAAAATTTTCTTTTTGATTTTGTATATCCGAACAGCCGCAAAAATATTTTTGTACATCTATTCCAATTTGGTTAAGACAGGAAATCAGTTTCTTTTTAACATTTATACTTTCTGATTCTAAACTAACAAATATAAAAACTCCTTTTTTAAATTTTGCTATTTCAAAGTCATTCTTTGTTTCAATTACCTTCTTTCCGCTATATTTCTGCCGAAATGCCGCAAAGATCCTCCTCGTTCCATCTTCATCAAAAATATACGCCACAACATATCTGGATAACGGAAAAGAATACAGTTCTTCAGCAAAGTGTGCCACAAAAACCCTGTCCCAGTTTTCTAAAAAACGGACAATTTTTTGTTCAACCAAATCATAATTATCATGTTCTCTGACATAGCCGTTCACAGCTACAATTATCTGTTCCATATAAGTAGTATCAAATAAAAATACCGGCAATCCGACTTCATCAGCAAACTCTATTACTTCTTTCGGCAGTTCCATATAGATACTTTTCTTCACTGCAACTGCCGCCACATTTCTCTGGTTAATCTCCCGAAATGCTTCCGCTATTTTATCCGGATCATCTTTCGCGAAAAAAAGGGACGTCAACACAAAATTTCCGTAATAAAACCCATCATAATTTTGTATATATGGCTCATATTCCAAAATCGTTGTAACAAGCACCTCACGGTCAAGTCCTTGCCTTCCTGCCACTATATGAAAATTTTTTAATATTTCCATCTTTAATATATCTTTTACCTGTACCATTTTCCAACCCCTGTAAAAATATATATGGCTAATATACAGCTACTTTTATTTTATAATATCATTCAAAATCACATACAGTATACCAAAACAAGGAATGCTTTCACACGTTTTTCTGAAAACATTCCCTGTTTGCTTTACCGGAAGAATCAGTTTTCCTCGTATCCTTCCGGATTTTTTTTCACATCTGTTTTATGTATCAAATATAAAAATACTACGATGCAGATCAAAGTGGTTCCCATTGCAGCAAAGCCATTCATTGTAACAGCCGCGGCAATATATCCCACAACAGATGCGGCGGCGATCATAAACGCTATCGGCATCTGTGCCTTTACAAAGGACAAGTGGTCACTCTGTGCTCCAAGCGACGCTAATATTGTAGAATCACTGATGGGCGAACAATGATCTCCAAACAACGCTCCCGCAAGCGCTGCCCCGATTGCCGGATATACATCTACATTATTAGCAAGGGCCAGTGTAGTTGCAATCGGCACAAAGATTGCAAAAGTTCCCCATGAGCTTCCTGTCGCAAAAGATGTAAAGCACGCAACCAAAAACAGAGAGATAAACATAAGTCCCGGTGTCATAAATCCGGATGTAGCCTCTACAATAAAGTCTGCTGCTCCCACATCGCTGGTGACTCCTCCGATACACCAGGCAAAAATCAAGATTACGACTGCCTCGATCATACGCGCAAAGCCATCTACAAACACCTGATACGCTTCTTTAAATGTGATAACTTTATCTTTAACGGCAATTAAAAGTCCCGCACATGTAGCAGTGAAAAATGCAACGGTAAGGCTGACCATCGTCTCACTGTTGAAAATAGCATTCAAAAATCCATCGTCTTTCGGCCCAGTATAATACATAGTTGCAAACAGTGTACAGATCAGTACAATGATTGGTATTACCAGTCCCCATGCCGTCGGCTTTGCCTCTTCTCTTAAAACAAATTCCTCGCTTGCCGCGACATGCGCTCCATCAATATTCACTTTTCCTGTTTTCATAGTTCGCAGCTCTGCTTTACGCATAGGTCCGAAATCCCAGCCGGTTAACGCGATCAGCGGAACCGTAAAGATAACACCTATTGTATAAACATTAAACGGAATAGTTTTCACAAACACATCGAACAGATTGGTTCCCTTAGGCAGAAAGTCCTTGTAAATACCCATAACCAAAGCTCCCCACCCGGTAATTGGTATCAAAAGCGGAACCGAACCTGCTGTAGAGGCACAGATATAGGCAAGTTTTTCTCTGGAAATCTTCAACCGGTCTGTCACAGATCTCATGATCGGCCCGACAATAACCGAATTTGATGAATCGCTGAACCAGATAATCAGGCCGCCGATCCATGCTCCCATCTGCCCTTGTTTCCTTGTCTTTATCTTATCCTTTACAGCTTCTCCAAACGCCCACGCTCCGCCTCCTCGCTCTAACATAACAGAAAACGCGCCGACAAATAATGTCATGGCAATAACCCCTGCATTCCATGAATCTGACATCTTGGGAATCATATAGTTTTGAAATACATTCGCAAACCCTGTGAGTGGATTTCCTGAAATCATAGTCGCGCCTACAAAAACGGCTGTTATTAAAGAAACAAGCACGTTTTTTGTATAAAAAGCCAATAAAATCGCAAGTATTGGCGGAATCAACGAAAATACACCATAATTCATAAGCGCCCTCCTAACCTCTTTTAAGAAAAGCTGTGATACAATGCAGAGCACCTCTTCCTTTGACTATCTCTGAAATATCTACTGTGAATACTTTAATACCATTTTTTTCTAAAAGCTCCTGACTTCTGTAATTTCCTTCAGGCATCACTACCACTCCCGGCTCCAACGCAACAAAATTACAGCCAAAGCCTTCTCTCACTTCCGTAGTTGACGGCGCTTCCAGAATCTTATAACCCTTTTTCTTTAAAACATCAATTACATCATATGGAATTTGAGATGCATGGATCATTACGACATCATCGCTGGCTGCGTTCATGATTCCGTCAATATGGATATTGCTATACGGCTGCTGCATATGTATGACTTCTGTAACTCCCATACGCTTAAGTTCATATTCTACCTGTTCATATCCGTCTTTGTTGCACCGGCTTCCTGTTGACAATACAACCGTATGCCGGTCAACCCACATTGCATTTGCTCCTTCAAACATTCCCCTGCCATTGATCGTTCTTACAATCGGAACTCCAAGCTGTGCAAGACGCTGCGCGACAAATCTTTCTTCTCCGCGTCTTGCCGCCATTCCCGGTCTTGTGATAATCGCCCCTTCCGGCGTCATAAACATCAAGTCTCTCATAAACACCGCATTGGGACGATCTTCTCTCTGTTCCTCAACATAATATACTTTTACGCCATGACCGCGATATATATCTGCTACCGTATCATGTTGTTTTCGCATAAGTTCTATATCAACAGGAACATCTGAAAAACGATTTGCCAGAGCATCAAAATTCTCCACTTCTTTTCCCGGCCTTCTCATTAAAACTGCTTTTAACTTCTCTACTTCCGATGAAACCCCCCATTCTCCCCAATAAAGGGGCATATCCTCTTCAAAATTTGTCTCCTTCGGAAACCATCTTTCACCCGGGTATGCATCAATGTCATATTTTCTTTCTGCTTGCATATTACCTCTCCTTTTTTGTCTTGCACTTTAATGCTTAGTTGCATATTTTTAAGTGGTTTTATTATATGCTTTATAATAATCTTATAAAATTTGTAAATATACAATAATTTTAGTTTATTTTTATAGATAGCTACAAAATCTTATTTACAAAAGAAAATATCGTTGGAAATATTAGAAATTTCTGACAAATATATGAACAAAAAGAACCCGTCAAACAAATATAAAGGAGATACTGCACACCAGCCAGAGAACAATTGGCTGCCGCAGTATCTCCTTAACTCATCTAAAAATTTATGCCTATCTTAAGCCACTTCCCGCTCCGAAGTCTCACGATACAAAGTATCATCCGCACCATACAGTCTATACCTATAATGATCCAGACACCGACAATCCCTACATCAAATACACGAACCGCCATCCATATCATGCCAACCCGTAATCCCCACATACCGATCAGGCTGACAAGAAATGAAAATCTCACATCTCCTGCTCCCCTGAATATCCCGCTGGATACCAAAAAGAAAGAATAAAAAATCTCTGTCAGCGCCGCGATTAAAAGTGTTTTCGTTCCAATCACCACCACATCAGGATCACTGCTGAAAAGCTGCATGATATAATGGGAACCGCATGCCACAGGGATGCACAGCAGCTCGATCAATACAACACTCCAGAAGCATATATATTTCATATACTGTTTTGCCAGATCTTTTCTTCCCGCTCCCAGAGCCTGTCCGATCAATGCAGTCGCTGTATAAGATACTCCAAAAGCCGGCATATAGAGTATCCCTTCTATCTGCGCGGTAAGATAATGGGCAGACAATGAAACTGTTCCCAAAGCGGATAAAATGGACGTTATGAATACCTGGCCGAAATTTAATGTCCATCTCTCAAACAGCACAGGAATACTAATCTTTTTCAAGGTCAGCAATACATTTTTACTGACAGCATATTCTCTCTTCGACAACGTTAACCGGAAAGGCGATCCCTGCCTGCACATAGTCAGAAGCAGCATAACAGTTAAGAAAACCTGTGAAGCACTGGTCGCCAGAGCTGCTCCTTTTATCCCCATTCCGGCGCCCCACATATGTATATTCCTGCCGCCTAAAAATATCATTCTCTCAGGATAGATCAAAAAGAAATTCCCGATGATATTTGCAATATTGGATATAATGCCAAGTATGAGAGGAAGTCTTGTATTTCCTGTAGACCTGTAATTTGACGACAGCACTACCGCCAGCGTCTGCGGCACCATTCCATATCCAATGATCCGAAGATACTCCCTGGCGTATGGAATGACATCTTCTTTCGCTCCCATCCATACAGGAAGCCACTGATGCAGACAAAATATCAAAACAAAAAGGAACAGTCCGGTACATATAGCACATGTAATAGACTGTAATCCTAAGTTTCTTGTCTTTTCCGGATTCTTCTCGCCCACAGAGCGCGCGATCATATAAGAAAATCCTATACTCAGCGCGCCCATAAGCCCATTTGTCACCCAGACTAATGAAATATTTACCGCGACAGACGCCGTAGCTACCGCTCCCAGCGATCCCACCATCGCCGTATCCACCAGCGATGCCATGCAGGCAAGAAACTGCTCTAACATCGCCGGCCACGCTATCATTAAAATTGTTTTTGAGATTTCTGTATTGAATTTAATCTGAGGCTGACTCATTACTTTCGATCTTTACTCCAAATTTCATTTTCTACACCAATGTCAGACGAAACGAATCTTTCTCCGCCTGTCTTGATATAATCTTTCAACGCAGCATATACGTATCTTGCTCCAATAAGAATAACCGGCGCGTTTACAAATACAAGCGCTATATTGATAAAGTCTGTCACATTCCAGAGATTATCAAGCTCCTGTCCGGAAAGAACACAAAGAATACCAATCGGAACAAAAATCAGGGAACCAAGCGCACGTACCAGGTTTGTACATTTTGCAGATTTGGTGATCCTTGTTCCGGCAATCACCGCAAAGGATACAAGCCCCAGCAAAGTAGTAAACGCAAACAAAGCGTAACACACACAGATAATAAATGCTACTATAGAATCTCCTGCTGTCCCGGGCACTAACGCCTGTGTCGACTGAAGAAATACATCAATTGTAGAAGACTTTAGAGTCTCCCAGTCATACGCAGCATTATCCCACAGATGAGCACCGCATACAACATATCCTGTCAGTGTACAGATAATGATCGTGTCTAAGAAG
Organism: uncultured Dorea sp.; assembly: GCA_910584615.1. Lineage (GTDB taxonomy): Bacteria > Bacillota > Clostridia > Lachnospirales > Lachnospiraceae > MD308. The sequence continues at coordinate 37,312 of CAJUAM010000003.1, read as the reverse complement.
ACACCAATTGCCTGTATAAATCCCTGTGAACAGGGGTGATCCTGCTGCGCAACTGCCGCCGACATAGTGATCGTACCCTGACCAGCCTCATTAGAAAGCAGGCCCCGCTTAATACCCTGAGACAACACGATGCCAAATCCGCCGCCGAATACTGCCTGCGGCTTGAATGCTCCTACGATGATCGCCTGAATAAATGAAGGGAAATACTGGATATTGAGAATAACCAGGACAAATATGATCCCGCCGTAAATAACTGCCATAACCGGAACCATCTTATCTGTAATAGCTGTAACTCTCTTGATCCCCCCAAATACTGCCGCCGCAACTCCGACAACCAAAATCACCGCAATTGCGTAGTACAGCGGAGAAGTTCTGTTTGTCGCGGCTCCTGTCAGTGTCTCCACTGCCTTTCCAGTTGCCGTAAACACATGAAAAGTCTGGATCGGAATACTTGACATCGCATAAGCAATAAACGCTACCGCAAGCATAACTCCAATCCCTTTTTTATTGCCTAAAAGCTTTTGTCCATAATACGGAAGTCCTCCTACATACTCGTCTCCGTCTTTCTCCTTAAAAATCTGCGACAAAGTCGCCTCGATAAATGAACTTGCCATTCCAAATAACGCGGATATCCACATCCAGAAGATGGCTCCCGGTCCGCCGACTGCTACCGCCCCGGTAACACCCGTAAGATTGCCGGGCCCGACACGCATCGCGGTACTTAACAGAAACGACGCTAACGGACTTACGCCCACATCACCTTGCTTTTTCTTAGTCAGGCTCTTGATCCCTGCTTTGAAAAACCGGAACTGGACACCTCTTGTCCTCACAGTAAAATAAATCCCCATGCCGACCAGCAATATAATGGCAAATGGGAAATTTCCTATTACCGGAATATTGGCATACCATTCAAAATTCGTCGGAAAGCTCCATAAAAAATCTGTAACCGGAGCCATCGCTATAAACCAGCTGTCTACCAAATCAAATATTTTCTGCATACTATTCCTCCTATGCATCTTTCATTTACAACAAAACATTTTATGCCTGTTGGAATTTTTCACCCGAGAACTTTTTTACAACTCTACATGACTATTATTTGTAAAAGCCGGATACATTGCTTGTGTATGCACAAGTCCTGTCCTTACACTCATTTCTGCATACGCCACTGCAATAAATGCTGGGTCTATTACCTTCACCGGCAGTTCATTTTCAATCCATCTCCCATAGCCCGCCATACTAAGACAGCCTAGTATGATTCCATCTGCCCTGTCTTCTTCTACAGCTTTTTTGCATACTGCTCTCAGGTACTCCTCTGTTACCTTGGGGCTGCTCCTTAACTCTCCGATAGGAATGTCCAGCGCTCTCACCGATACCATCTTTTCCCTCGCAATACCGTTTCTCATAAGCCGCCGGTAAGTTCTGGGGATATTAATACTCTCCGAAGTCAGAACGGTAAAACGGCTGCACAGCATGGAGGCTGCCGCCAGCGAGACTTCCCCTGGCCCGATAACCGGAATCCGCACATTTTCCCGGATCGCGTCGATCCCCACATCACTGAAGCAGTAGATGACGATCGCGTCATATCCTTCTTTTTCTGCCCGGATACTCTCCTTTACCATCTCCGCAGCCGCAAATGCTTCATCCGTGTTGCAGTCCAGCTCATCTGGTCCTTTTTTAATGCAGTCAACGGAAACGGATGCATCAGAAGAAAGCGCCGCATTAAGCATCTCCTCCCTTGCATCCATCGTTTCTCTGCTCATAGCTTTGTCTGACATGATTACCTTTATCTTCATACTCTTCTACCTTTTTTATCTCAAAGTTATACTTTTTCCCATACTCATATCCCCAGATACTATAGAAGGCATAGTATTCATACTCTGTTCTTACTGTACAAATACTATGCCTTATCAAGAGGATGATTCTCATCTATTTTTTAATTATCCTTGCTCCGGTATCTTTACCTGCCCATTCTTCTTTACAGACATCTTATGTAATATATAGACAACCGGAACTAATACCACAATACCGCCGATCAAAGTAAGCGGAGTTGAAACCCATCCTGCGATCAGGAACAAGATCCCGCAGACAATACCTGCTGTCACTGCATAAGGCATCTGCGTCTCAAAGTGATCGATATGGTCACACGCTGCTCCGATAGAAGCCATGATCGTAGTATCAGAAATCGGTGAACAGTGGTCTCCTACAACTGAACCGCTGATGATCGCCGCGCTGATTACTGGCAGGGATACACCTAAGTTGATTGCCATCGGCATACCGATCGGGAAGAGGATCGCCATCGTTCCCCAGGAAGTACCTGTCGCAAAGGACATCACCGCGCCCATCAGATACAGGATAAATGCCAGTACTCCCGGATTTAAGAACCCTTGCGTAATCTTAACAAGATAGTCTGCCGTACCCATTGTTCCGTTTACACCGGATAATGACCATGCAAGCGTCAGCACTACGCACATGAACATCATGTTCGCCCATCCGCCTTCAACAATCTTCATACATTCTCCAAATGTATAAATCTTATTTTTAATACACAGTATGATAAGTACGATCAAACCGCTTAAGAAACCAGACGCAATAGCCGTTCTGATATCACTTCCCGCCACTTTTGTATGCCAGATACCTAATTTTGTCAGATAAGCGAAAATCACAACTAACAGTACAACTAACGGAATTACCATCGTGCTTACCTTTGCTTTTTCCGGATCAACCGCAGAACCACCCTTTGTCTCACCGCGCATTGGTGTACCGCCCTCTCTGATCGTCTGTCCTGTCTTCATAGACCTGTTCTGCGCCTTTAACATCGGGCCGTAGTCCCATGATGTAATCGCCATGATCCCAGCCATGATCAGTGTCAGTATCGCATAAAAATTAAACGGGATACATTGTGTAAATATCTCAAAACCATTTGTATTGGTAATCGCGGCATTCTGAAGTTCTGTGTCAATCAATCCTTGTGTATACACTCCCCATCCAATGATCGGCACCAGCGCGCAGATCGGTGTTGTAGTACAGTCCAGTATATACGCAAACTTCTCTCTGGAAACGCGGAGTTTCTCTGCCAGCGCTTCAAAAATCGGCCCTACCATCAAAGAATTACCATTGTCAGTAAACCAAACGATCAAACCGCCAATCCAGATCCCTGTCTCACATTTTACACGGGAATTGACCCATTTTGTTACCTTATTCGTAAATGCGTAGGCACCGCCTGATTTTGTCAGCAGAGCAACAAATCCTCCGATAATCGTCATCATAATGAGTCCCTGTACATTTACCTCATCTAACAAAGCGCCGAAGATATAATCATGTATCATAGTAGTAAAGCCCATCAGCGGATTAAAACCTGCCACGATCGTAGCGCTTACATATACTGTCACAAACAATGACACAATGATATTTTTTGTTATAAGTGCCAGCGCAATGGCGAGCACTGGGGGAACTAATGAAAGTATTCCGTAATTAACAACCGTTTCTACAGCATCCATAGTTATATCCTCCTTATTCTCATCTTATCCTAAAAGCTGTCCAGCCATTCTTTTTCTTTCGCAATCTGTCTTCTTACTTCAGACGGAGCTGTTCCGCCGTAAGAAACCCTTGCTTCTACGCACGCCGGGATACTGATATCCCCAAGCGTCTCTTTTGTAACTCTGCCGTCTATCTGCTGAAGCTGCTCATCTGTCAGATCTTCAAAATCACAGTTATTATTTTCGCACACCTTTACCATACGTCCTACGATAGAATGTGCCTCTCTGAATGGAATTCCCTGTTTCGCGAAATGTTCCGCGATATCTGTAGCATTCAAGAATCCTTTTCCCATCTGCTTCTTTATCTGATCCATGCGAAACTCCGTATTTTCTAGCATCTTTGCAAAAATAGTAATACTTGCCTTCCATGTGTCGATGGCATCAAACAGACTTTCCTTATCTTCCTGAAAATCCTTGTTATAAGCCAGAGGCGTTCCCTTCATAACAGTTAAAAGCTGCATCAGATCACCGTATACACGGCCGACCTTGCCCCGAAGGAGCTCCGCCATATCCGGATTCTTTTTCTGCGGCATGATACTGCTGCCTGTGCAGAAGCTGTCGTCAATCGCAATATAGGAAAATTCTGATGTATTCCACCATGTAAATTCCTCTGCCCATCTTGACAGGTGCATCATAGAAATTGCCGCATCACTTAAAAATTCAAGACTGTAATCACGGTCACTGACACTATCCATCGCATTTTCTGTAGGAGCAATAAAGCCTAAAAGTTCTGCTGTTCTGTGACGATTGGTAGGAAGGGTCGTTCCTGCCAGCGCACATGCTCCCAATGGACAAAAATTCATCCTCTCATACGTATCCTTAAGTCTTTGTAAATCTCTTTTAAACATCTGGAAATATGCCATAAATACAAAGCCCAGTGTGATCGGCTGCGCATGCTGCAGATGTGTAAAGCCGATAGTTATCTCATCTGCGTATTTTGACGCCTTGTCAAGGATCACAGATTCCAGATAACACAGACGGTCCATGATCTCTTTGATCTCTCTTCTGACATAAAGTTTTCCGTCAACCTGACACTGATCATTCCGGCTTCTCGCCGTATGGAGCTTCTTGCCCACATCACCGATTCTCTGGATCAGCCGGCTCTCAATGCCCATATGGATATCCTCATCATCCACATTAAATACGATCTTTCCGCTCTCAATATCCTTTCGGATGTCCTCAAGTCCTGCTATGATCGCGTCCTTCTCTTCCATAGAAACAATACCCTGCTCGCCCAGCATTGTTACATGAGCGATACTTCCATCAATATCGTCATTATACATTCTCTGGTCGAACCCGATAGAGGCATTGAACTTCTTTACGATGTCGTCCATCTCTTTTTCAAATCTGCCTCCCCATAAACTTCCTGCCATTTTCTCATTCTCCTTTCTTCTCTAAAGTTATTCTTTATTTTTCAGACAGAAATCATATATTTCACTGCCTGTCGCAAACCATACACCTTCATGCTCTGTCATGAACTGTAAAAACTCTTTAATTAAAGCTGTCCGTCCCGGACTTCCTGTAGTCTGCGGATCAAGCTGCATAGTGTAGCACAGATTATGATTATAATGTCCTGTAAATTCATCCTTCCAGTTAGAAAGAACATTGCTGTAATTAGCGATACGTCCCTGTCCGAATGGGAACGCAGGGCGGTAATTAAACGCAAAATACGGGAGGTCAAAGTTTGCCCACTGCATAGGAATCTGCAGGATTTCATCCCCATTGTCATTTACACTCATAAAATACGGCCTGTCATCATCAAAAAGATCACTGGAATACTCCATCCCGTTTTCTCTGGCTATATTCAAAGTTTCCAGCATAAGATCTCCGATCGGCGCGCGGAATCCCTTTGGTTTCTTATTGCATGCCCACTCAATCGCTTCCACTGCTTTTTCAATCCGTCTCCTCTGCTCTTCATAGCCAAGCAGGGAAAAATTCTCATACTCGTAACCATGACACGCAATTTCATGTCCCCTGTTTACAATCTCTCTTATTGCTTCCGGATAAGTTTCCGCTGTCTTTCCCGGAGTAAAAAATGTCGCTTTGACACCGAACTCGTCAAAAAGATCCAGGAGTCTTGGCAGGCCATGAGACATGCCGTATTGTCCAAGAGAAAGAGTTTTTGGCATATCAGCCGCTTTTTTATCCAGAGAAAGCCAGAAAAATTCTGCTGAGAGATTCACTGTTATAAATGCCGCACATTTTTTGCCTTCCGGCAATGTCATACCTTTTGCATACATAAGCTTACTCCTCCCCTCTTTTGCTATTCTTCCTCGGATATGCCTTTTTCCAGTAATCTGCTATCTCGCTTCCCGTTGCCACCCATACATCTTCATGAGACGTCACTTCCTTTAAAACCTCTTCTAATACGAGATTTCTTCCCGGCGCGCCGGATATCTGGGGATGCATAAGGAATGAAATGCACATTCCCATATCATAGTAGCCTCTGAACTCCCGGATATCATTGTCTTGTACATTTCTGTAACAGCTGATCCGGTCAAGCCCCGCCGGCTCCGCAGGATAGACGCTGTACGCCTGTGCCACATAATCGTCTAACTCCCATTTTGAAGGAATCTCAACCAGATCGGATTCCTCTCCGTCAAGAACCGTATAATAAGGCTTATCATCTCCCCGCATAGAGCTTGAATAAGAAAATCCCATCTCCGATAAAATATACGGTGTACGCACATGCCAGTCTCCTGACGGTGTACGGAATCCCACCGGCTCCTTGCCCGTAAGATCTTTAATGATCCTCTGGGTTTTTTCAATAATTTCTCTCTGCTCCTCCACGGTTTTTTCAACAAACCGCTCGTGGGTATACCCATGATTTCCAATCTCATGCCCTGCATCCGCAATCCTTTTTACTACCTCCGGATTACATTCTGCCACAAATCCCGGCACGTAAAAGGTTGCCTTTACTTTATATTTATCCATCAGATCCAGTATCATATCCACACACCGATTGGGTCCATACTGTCCAATAGATCGTGCGCGGATCAGTTTATCCGCATTCGGTTCATCCGCCGACATGTTCCGCCAGATCACATCACCGTCCAGATCAAAGCTAAACATTACCGCGCTTTTTTTGCCTTCCGGCCACTTTACTCTTTCCATCCTTTTCACTCCTTTCATTATTTTTTGCAGCTTTCCGCGATATATTTTTACTTTCTCGCTGCTTTCGTCTTTTTTGCCGCTTCCGCCACAGCCGCCGCCACAGCTTTTCCGACTCTTTTATCAAATGCCGCAGGTATGATGTAATCCGCATGCAGTTCATCCGGCGCGATCAATTCTGCCAATGCCTTTGACGCTGCCATCTTCATCTCTTCATTGATCTCTCTCGCCCTTACATCAAATGCGCCGCGGAATATCCCCGGAAATGCCAGAACATTATTAATCTGATTCGGGAAATCACTTCTTCCAGTCGCCACAACTGCCGCTCCGCCTGCTTTCGCGTCTTCCGGGAAGATCTCGGGCGTCGGGTTCGCGCACGCAAAAACAATTGCATCTTCAGCCATAGTTTTTACTATCTCTGTTGTTAACGCCCCCGGAGCCGAGACACCGATAAAGATATCCGCTCCTTTTATGACTGTTTCCAATTTTCCCTGAAGCTTCTGCGGATTAGTTATCTTAGACATCTTCTCCTTTATAGGATTCATACCGTCTTTTCTGCCTTCATAGATTGCCCCGGTACGGTCACACATTGTAATATCAGGAAATCCATAGTTCAAAAGAAGTCTTGTGATAGAGGTCGCCGCCGCGCCTGCTCCATTTACGACGATTCTTACATTCTCCTTCTTCTTTCCCACTACCTTCAGAGCATTGATCAGTCCCGCAAGCGTGATCACTGCCGTACCATGCTGGTCATCATGGAACACCGGAATATCACACAGCTCTTTTAACCGGTCTTCAATCTCAAAACATCTCGGTGCCGCGATATCCTCCAGATTGATCCCGCCAAAGCTTCCGGATATAAGGTAAATCGTCCTTACAATCTCATCCACATCTTTTGACTTGATACATAAAGGAAATGCATCCACACCTCCAAATTCTTTAAACAACACACATTTTCCTTCCATGACCGGCATACCCGCTTCCGGCCCGATATCGCCAAGACCCAGCACTGCCGTACCATCTGTGACAACCAGACACATGTTATGCCTTCTGGTAAGTTCGTAAGATTTGTCCACATCCTTTTGAATCTCCAGACAGGGCCTGGCAACTCCCGGCGTATACGCTAAAGATAAATCTTTCTCATTGTTTACCTCAACGGTTGAGACAACCTCCAGCTTCCCTTTTTTCTCGTAATGAAACGCCAAACTCTCTTCTGCAATTCCCATGCTTTACTCCTTTTCTCCGCCTGCTCATCCGCTTAGTCACTTAGTCTCTAAGTTATTTATAAACCATTCTCGTTACTCCGTCAATATCTTTCAGCAAATTTAACTGTCAGATACAAATTATATAGCATTTTTTGTCCATTATTCACATGTACCATCAGCAGTATTAATAAAAAGAATAATAATTTCTGACACTTTACTGTCTATTTTAAATTATCAATAGAGGTCTGAAGATGTTCATACATCAGTTTTCCGGCCTCTTTCTCATCTCTTCTCCGGATCGCGCGGATGATCTGGCGGTGTGACTCTAATTCTTCCTCTCCGGATACTGCCTCCAATACATCTGAAAATTTACCATACATCATATCAAAAATTGCATTCAATACAATCTCTAAAGTCTGTGTCATAAATATACTGCCCGTTTTTGCGGCATATAATTTATGTAATTTAAATTCTCCTTTTGTTTTTCCTGTTTCCTTAAAACGCCTTTCAAGCTCTTTATACGCGCTCTCTAAATCATCAATATCTTTCTGTGTGGCGTTGCGGATAATTAATTCTACCCCCTTTACCTCCAGAACCTGTCTTACCTCATATGCTTCCATCATAGAACAGCGTTCGAGATTTTTACTTAAGCTTCCCGTACTTTCACTTAGCTGTGACTGGGTTCGTAAAAATCTCCCTTTTCCCTGATGTGAAATGATCACTCCTCTGCTCTCTAATACCCGGAAAGCCTCCCTTAGAACATTTCTGCTGACATCAAGCTGCTCCATCAGTTCTCTTTCCGGAGGAAGCTTATCTCCTGGTTTCAGATGTTCTTCATCAATCAAATGATACAGATCTTTTACTACTTCTTCATATAACAGCGTTCTCGCCGCCCTATTTCCAACTTCCATTTTCTTTCCTTATTATATATAAATCCAATCCTGCAATAACAAATATAAGTATACACAAAAAATTATCTCATCTCAACCATTAAAAAATCTGCTCCGGTAAAATCATCTGACTGCTTTCTTTTTCCATTTGCCTCTGGCATAAAAGATTCCTGTAATAACTGCCCCAAGCACCCACGAGATCAAAAGCGAAACAAACAGACATGCCCTGTTCCCCTGAGGGAGACCGGGTGTCTTTGTAAGATATACCAGTCCGTAAGCCAGCGGAACACGGATCAGCACGGCAGAGACCATAGAGATCCACATAGGTGTCATCGTATCTCCTGCTCCGCGCATCACACCTGATAACGTCTGCGTCACTGCTACAGCCACATAGCCAATTGCCAGAATGCGCATCATATTCATACTGAGTCTGACAAGTTCCGGTGTATCAGTAAAAATCTGCATCAACTGTCTGCCGAAAACAAGGATCAATACTACAATTACAGCCGAAGTTCCCATAGCTATGGCTGTTCCCTGTCTGGCACCTTTTGTCACACGGTCATATTCTCCGGCGCCTACATTCTGCCCCGCATAAGTTGTCATCGCTGTACCAAAAGAAAAATTAGGCATCATGGCAAATCCATCCACACGCATGACAATAACATTCGCGGCAATGAACATCTCTCCGAAACTATTAGTCAATGACTGCACCACCAGCATAGACATAGACATGATCGCCTGAGTGATACCCGACGGTACGCCAAGCCGGATGATGTTTTTCATATGACTTTTAAAAGGACGGATATATTCCCACTTTAGTTCAAAAAGATCTGTAAGCTTCGTAAGCCTTCTAAGACACATAAGCGCAGAGACCGCCTGCGCCAGAGCCGTTGCCAGAGCCACCCCTGACACCCCCATATCCATCCGCGCTACAAAAAACAGATCCAGCACAATATTAAGACCGCTTGCAACTAACAAATATAAGAGCGCAGACATAGAATCCCCCAGTCCTCTTAATATCCCGCTGAGAATATTATAGTAGGCACATCCTGCCACTCCGATAAAGAGAATCCTTAGATAAGATGTACACCAGTCTATGATTGATTGCGGAGTATTTAAGATTTCCAGCAAAGGTCTGGCCGCCACTGTCGCAAATATCATGACCAAGACCGATGCGATCCCGGTAAGCACGATACAGGTTCCTATCGTCATGGAAAGTGCCTTACGATTGCGCGCGCCGAGATACTGGGATACCATGATGCTGGCTCCCACACTGATCCCCACAAACAACACGATCAAAAGGTTCAAAATAGGTCCGGCGCTCCCAACTGCTGCCAAAGCATTGTCGCCTACAAACTGTCCGACCACTACACTATCTACCGTATTATAAAGCTGCTGCGCGATATTGCCGATCAGCATCGGCACGGTAAATATCACAATATCTTCCCATGGTTTCCCCACAGTCATATCTACCGGAGCAAATAATTTCTTTAATCCATTCATTCCAATCACATCCTTCTGTCAAATAAAATATCATATGTATCGTTCCATTGTCAAAAATCCTAAATTCTATACATTATACCGAAAACTTATTATAATTACAACAAAAGTTTTCGACATAAAAAACATTGGGTAAAAGAAAATGATGTGAAAAATATGAAACAAATAGAAGAAAGAAACACATAAATCATGTATAATAGACTTATAAACAGCCAGACAAAAGACAACTATAAATAATAGACTAAAAATAAAAGGAAGCAATCATGATGGATAATTATGTAATAAAAGGACATATCTGCTACAGCAAAACAAGTACTGATCTTAGTATCACCGAAAATGGCTTCGCAGTCTGTGAAAACGGAAACTGTACAGGCGTGTATGAAAAATTACCAGAAAGTTACAACCCTCTCCCCTGTTATGACTACACGGATAAATTAATTATCCCCGGGCTTACTGACCTGCATGTACATGCACCCCAGTATCCGTTCCGCGGACTGGGGATGGACTTAGAACTGATCGAATGGCTCAATACACATACCTTTATAGAAGAAGCCAAATACGATGACTTAGAGTACGCAAAAAAAGCATATGAGATTTTCACAGAAGATCTCCTGCACAGCGCGACTACCAGAGCCTGCGTCTTCGGAACCATCCATACAAAAGCCACTATCCTGCTGATGGAAAAACTTGAAAACGCAGGGATGAAAGCTTACGTCGGAAAAGTCAATATGGACCGCAACAGCCCCGGATACCTCTGTGAGGAAAGTGCTAAAAAGTCTGTCTCGGATACTGAAAAATGGATTAAAGACACAAAACATCTGAAAAATATCAAGCCCATCCTGACTCCCCGCTTTATTCCTTCCTGCTCAGATGAACTAATGGAACAGCTGGCCCTGCTCCGGAGAAAATACCGCCTGCCGGTACAGTCCCATCTTTCAGAAAACCTAAGCGAAGTCCAATGGGTACAAAACCTTTGTCCTGATACCCGTTTTTACGGAGAGGCTTATGATAAATACGGCCTGTTCGGAAATGAGTGTCCAACCATAATGGCACACTGTGTCCACAGCAGTAAAGAAGAAACAGATCTGATGAAAAAGCAGAATGTGTTTATAGCTCATTGCCCTGAGTCCAATACAAACCTGTTATCAGGCATCGCTCCGGTAAGAACCTACCTTGATCTGGACATGAAGATCGGTCTTGGAAGCGATATAGCCGCCGGTTCATCACTATCCATATTCAGAGCAATGACGATGGCCATACAATGTTCTAAGCTTCGCTGGCGGTTAACAGATCAATCACTAACACCTCTCAATCTGGAAGAAGCATTCTATCTGGCAACCAAGGGCGGCGGAGAATTTTTCGGCAAAGCAGGCAGCTTTGAAACAGGCTACGAATTTGATGCGGTAGTGTTAGATGACTCTTCCATCAGACATCCGCAGAAACTAAGCGTAAGGGAACGCCTGGAACGGCTGATCTGCCTTGCGGAAGACAAAAATATTGCCGCAAAATTTGTAAACGGCAGAAAGCTTTTTTAAAAAAGACCATGAATAAAAGGAGGGTTAAAGATCATGAAAAACTACAAACGCATATTTACCATCGTTGTGGATTCCCTCGGCGCAGGCGCAATGCCTGATGCCGCCGATTACGGTGATAAAGGGACAGATACACTCGGTCACATCTCCCAGTCTATGGATGAATTTCACATACCAAACCTTCAAAAGCTGGGCATTGCGAACCTCCACCCGTTAAAGCAGGTAGATCCGGCAGAGAAACCGCTCGGATACTACTCATATCTATATGAAGCAAGCACCGGAAAAGACACTATGACCGGTCACTGGGAAATGATGGGGCTTCATATTACAAAACCTTTTAAAACATTTACAGAAACCGGATTCCCTAAAGAACTTCTTGATGAATTATCCAGAAGGACCGGACGGACCATCATCGGAAACAAGAGCGCCAGCGGCACAAAGATCCTTGATGAACTGGCAGAAGAAGAGATCGCTACAGGCCATATGATCGTCTACACATCAGCGGATTCCGTTCTTCAGATCTGCGGAAATGAGGAAACCTTTGGCCTCGATGAATTATACCGATGCTGTGAGATTGCCCGTGAGATCACCATGAAAGACGAATGGAAAGTAGGGCGGGTCATCGCAAGACCCTATATCGGCAGGAAAAAAGGAGAATTTAAACGAACAAGCAACCGGCACGACTATGCTCTCAAGCCATACGGCAAGACAGCGCTTAATGCATTAAAAGAAGCCGGTCTCAGTGTAATCTCCGTAGGCAAGATCTTTGACATTTTTGACGGCGAAGGACTGACTGAATCCAACAAATCCAAAAGTTCTGTACACGGAATGGAGCAGACCATTGAGATCGCCAGAAGAGATTTCACCGGACTTTGCTATGTAAATCTGGTAGACTTTGACGCTCTATGGGGACACCGCAGGGATGTATGCGGTTACGCAAAGGAATTGGAACGCTTTGATATCAAGCTGGGGGAACTCTTAGATCTGCTCAAGGAAGACGATCTGCTGATCATCACAGCAGACCACGGGAATGATCCGACACATACCGGAACAGACCACACAAGAGAAAAAGTTCCTTTTCTTGCTTATTCCCCATCTATGGAAGGTTCCGGAAAGCTTAAAGACGCAGATACTTTTGCAGTTATCGGAGCAACAATCGCTGATAACTTCAAAATCCACATGCCAGAGGGTACGATCGGAAATTCGATTCTTAATAACTTAAAATAAATCAATGCAGAAAGGCAGTAACATGAACCAGAAAGATATTTTAAAAAACGTAGACCATACATTATTAAATCAAACGGCTACATGGGAGGAAATCCGACAGATCCTTGACGACGCCATAGCTTATGAAACCGCTTCTGCCTGCATTCCCGCGTCATATGTAAAACAGGCAGCAGAATATGTGAAAGGGAGGCTGGCCATCTGTACAGTCATTGGTTTTCCGAATGGTTACAGTACATCCTCTGTGAAAATCTATGAAGCAAAGGATGCTATAATAAACGGAGCCGATGAAATTGATATGGTGATCAATATCGGATTTCTAAAAGATAAAAGATACCAGGAAATTGAGAGCGAAATCCGGCAGGTCCGCGAAGCCTGCGGTGAAAAAATCTTAAAAGTTATTATTGAGACATGTCTGCTGACAGAAGAAGAAAAAATCAAGATGTGCGAAATCGTCACAAACGCCGGAGCAGAATATATCAAAACCTCCACAGGATTCTCTTTTGCGGGAGCAACTCCAGAAGATGTCAGGCTCATGAAAGCACATGTGGGAAAAAATGTAAAAATAAAAGCTGCAGGCGGCATTTCATCTTTCGACGATGCAGAAGAATTCCTGCGCCTTGGCGCAGACAGACTTGGAACAAGCCGGTTGATCAAAATATTGAAATAAATATCTAAAAAAATTCAGGGTAGAAACATTTATTCTACCCTGTAAATCTCTAACATGCACTCAGCGCTTCTTTTGTTCCAATTACTCTTCTCTGCAAAAAGCAACACAAAGTTCAAGCACACTCCCAGCTATGCATCTTGCTTTGTCTGATATGGTAAAGCAGTTTTTCAGTTCCTCTTTTCTTGGGTCAATGTCCGCGACTTTGAATCCTTTTGTGACGTGATACCCATCTCTTAACAGACCTCTGACAATACCAGTGATTGTCGCAATAACCGTATAAGACTCTCCAGCTTTGCACTCAATCCTCGCGATCTCTTGCCCAGCTTCTACAATATCCCCGATCTTACAGACATTTCTAAATACTCCGGCCTGCCGGGAACGAATCACCCTCTTATCTGTGTATCCCCCGATATCTCCCGGTATCCCGGTATTGGGTAACGCAGTACCCTGACAGATAATCTTTCCCAGATCATGACCCCTTTTTGTCTCTATAACATAATCTGTATCTACACCGGCTTCAAATCCCGGCCCCAACGCAATCGTAAGAGGAGCCATCCCTTTTCTGGTTCCCAGATTTACTTTCGCCAGAATCGCATCCACAACAACCGACGGTTTCAGCGTCTTAATGCTTTCACCATCCGGATCTATAAGAACCGGAACACTTCCTTTTTCAATGACCGCTGCCGCCTCACGGCAATCTGAAATACGTACCCCTCTCATCCCCTCCACAACCGTTTCTCCGTCATACACTGCCTCGCATACGGATACCGGTCTGCGGATTGCCGCAGGACTGGAAATTTCCAGAACAACAACCGTAAACCCCGCAGACCATAATCTGTGTATCGTTCCGGTAGCCAGGTCTCCTCCTCCGCGGACAACAACCAATCCTCTTCTCATCTGCAAGTTCTCTTTTCCAGATATACGATCTGAGATCCGCCGCATACCATACCCTCTTCCTCGGCATTGTCTGCCGTTAACTCTACTTTTCTCAGCCGGTAATGAGCATTTTCATCTGCAAACATCCATCTGGCTTCCTGAATGACCTCCGCCTCCATACAGCCGCCTCCGATCGTCCCTGTCAGCGTCCCGTCCCAACCGATCACCATCTTGGTTCCGATATCTCTCGGCGCTGAGCCTCTCTTCCATACGATTTCGGCCAGCACTGCATTCTTGTTTTTTGTATTTTTAACATCCAAAGCCTTTAGTATCTCATCCCGGTAACCCTCTGACTGTTTCTTTTTATTCTTACATTGAATGATCTCTGCCATAATGGATACCGCGATTTCTTCCGGTGTTTTTGCCCCGATAGGCAGACCGATGGGAGAGTGGACTTTATCTAAAATCTCCTTTTTCACTCCATCTTTTTCCAGTTGTCTTTTTATTTCCGCCGCCCTCCCGTAGCTTCCCATCATCCCGACATACGCATTCTTCTTCTCAAGAACTTTCTTAAGGCACAGCATGTCGTAACGATGCCCTCTTGTAGCAATTATAAAATAAACAGACCCGCTTCCTTGAATCTGGCTTAACCCCTCTTCAAAAGAATCGCAGATCACCGAATCCGCCCCTATCCTTCTTGCATGATCCGCAAAGCTTAAGCGGTCCTCCAATACAGTAACTGTAAATCCTGTATTTTTCCCAATCCGGATAACCGCTGCAGATACGTGTCCGGCACCGCATATGACCAGATGATCACCGCCTCCAAAACACTCAGCAAAAATCTTTACGTTTTCAAAACTCACCATACCGCTTTCTTGTATAACTGTCAGATGTCCAAGGTATTTTTCAAGAAATCCATTCTTTTCAGACTGCCAGATCATCTCTCCCCCGCACAAAAACATCTTCTCCCCGACATGATCTCCTTCCAGGACAGTCAGAAGCATGCATGATCCCCGCTCTTTATATTCCTTTATTATCTCATATAGATCTTGCATCTTCTTCTCTCCTTTTCCTGAAACAAGTCAGGACCACCTTCTTAATTCCTGCTTTTTTCAAGCCGGCAGCTATCCGCTCTGCCTTTCTTTTGATTTCCTCTGTATCGCATTGGTTCAATACTACCGCAAATTCTCTCTCTTTGACATTCTTTCGCGTACCAGAGGCCGATGACAAAATAGAAACCGCAAGCTCCTCCGAAAGAACCGTATCCGGTCGTACTCCAAAAAAGCTCTGCGCCTCTTCTATGCGAAAGCAGCATTCTGACATTCTTTTTCCCAGACACGACATCCCCATCACACCAATCACCAGGCTGGTCTTTGGAAAAATGACTGGTTCATGCTCCGCGGGTACTTTACACGGCAGACCTTTTGAACCGTCTGCTTCCAGAAACACGATATCCGCTTTTTTAATGAGCGTATCAAGCTGCCTGTCAGACGGCATAGAGAGCTTTTTTCCGGAAGCTTTCTTGCCTGTCACTGCATAAGTTCCTTCTTCCCACAACCTTAAAACTTCTTCTTCCTCCACCGCAAGATGATTTTCCGGTTCGGCAATATGTGTTGTAGTACTTACTAAAACACGCTGCCCCCGTTTACTGCACTGCCTTGCCAGCTCATACATGAGCCCGGTCTTTCCGCCTGCCCCTACGATCGATATCACTTTATGTTGCTCACCGCAGATCTGTACTAATTCTTCTAAATCCATAACGCTTTCCTTACGCTTCTTTCATTAACGGCATCTTATCATCACTTCTCCCAATATGCAATGAATTCAATAATAACTTTTTATGTAGATGATATTTATATGCAATCCAAAAATTGTGTGCTATGATGTGTTTAAACAAGCTAGAGGAGATCATAAACCATGAACAGCACAGACAAGATCAAATGGACTTTGAACAATATTAAAAAAAGTGATGACAGACAGATAGAAAACATGTCGTTGGCAGAAATGGAGAAAGCAAGCCGTTTTCATAAAAGCTTTCCACAATATGACGCAACCCCTCTGACATCCCTTCCTAATCTGGCTAAGTACCTTGGGTTGAAACGCCTTTTTATAAAGGATGAATCCTACCGCTTCGGCCTGAACGCTTTTAAAGTTTTAGGAGGCTCTTACGCAATTGCAAAATATATAGCGCAGCAGTTGGGAAAAGATGTGAGCGAAGTTCCTTATAAGGTGCTTACATCTGATAAGCTGCGAAAGGAGTTCGGTCAGGCGACCTTCTTCACCGCTACTGACGGAAACCATGGACGGGGCATCGCATGGGCCGCTAACAAGCTGGGGCAAAAGTGCGTTGTGCGAATGCCAAAAGGCTCGACCCAGACGCGTCTTGAGAACATTGCAAAAGAAAATGCCACTGTTACTATCGAGAACCTGAATTATGACGACTGTGTCCGCATGGCAGCAAAAGAGGCAGCAAAAACTGAGAATGGGATCATGGTACAGGACACGGCATGGGAAGGGTATGAAGAAATACCCACATGGATCATGCAAGGGTACGGAACTCTTGCCATGGAAGCCGATCAGCAGTTAGAAGCTGACGGATGTGTCCCAACCCATATCTTTGTACAAGCCGGTGTCGGTTCCCTTGCGGGCGCCGTCATTGGATATTTCGCGAACCGTTTCAAAGAGAACCCTCCTGTCATGGTTGTCGCAGAAGCTGAGGCAGCCAACTGTCTTTACCGCTCTGCAAGGCAATGTGACGGCAGCCGTGTTAACGTGACAGGCGACATGCTGACTATCATGGCAGGGCTTGCATGCGGCGAAGCAAACACCGTATCATGGGATATCTTAAGAAACCATGCCAGTGCATTTGTATCCTGTCCGGACTGGGTGAGTGCTAACGGAACACGTATCTACAGTTCACCGCTGCCAGGCGATAAACAGATAATCTCCGGCGAATCCGGCTCTGTCAGCATGGGACTGATCCACGCAGTCATGACAAAACCAGAATACAAAGATTTAAAAGCTGCCTTAAAGCTTGATGAGAATTCAAAAGTTCTCCTCATATCATCAGAAGGCGATACGGATCCGGAACGCTACCGCGAAATTACATGGGAAGGTTTATATGGATCTGACAAAAAACCATTCGCCGGCATTCAATAAAGAATGCCGGTTTCCGGATGTTCTCATCCAACACATATGAAATTAATATTTTCAGAGAATTATAAAGAAATTACTGACGATGGAAGCAGGTATATCTGCTTCAAAAAAAATCACCATCCCCGATGCCCTTAAACATCAAAAACAGTGATTTCACTGCGCGATCAGGGGCTCGAACCCTGGACACCCTGATTAAGAGTCAGGTGCTCTACCAACTGAGCTAATCGCGCATAATTCTTAAATTTTCTTTATTAATTCCTTAACGCAAGTGATATTATATAACATAATTTTATTAAATGCAAGCCTTTTTTTCATTTTCTGCCGAAAATTTACCCGAAATTTTATTTTCTTTATAAAGTGCCTGTTTTTATTTCATACATTTCTTACATTCAGGACTCATTCAGCCGGATTCTTTATCCGGCTAAGCGGTCTCTTTCATCTTTTTTGTATTCTCAGACTTACCCTGCCTATACTTTCTTCGGTGGATTTATATACAATAACAGCGCTGTCAGAAACATACAGCACCCTGCCGGATAATGCTTTGCTTCCCCCGACATATACGCAAGCTGTTTTTTGGCTTTCTCTTCATAATCCTCTTCACCAGTTATCTGTGAAAGTTTCACAAAGCAATATGCCATAACCGAATTTCCGCTTGGCAGCGCATTGTCGTAGACCTCCTTAGGCTTTGTGATCAGTCTGCCGTTTTCTGTTCCGCACAGAAAATATCCCCCTTTTTTCTCATCTGCGAACTGCTCTACTGCCTCAGCGCAGATCTGCTTTGCCCTTTCTAAATATTTACTGCAAGAAGATATCTCATACATATTTATCAGCGCTGCCGTATAACACGCGTAATCATCTAAAAACCCCTTCACCGTACCCTTCCCGTCCCGACAGCCCACATATAAAATACCGTCCAAAAAAAGATTCTTTTCTATAAACTCCTGCGCCTTCTCAGCTGCCTGAAAATATAGTTCCTCCCTCGTCACTCTGTATAAGCACGTAAGTCCGATGATCATCAGGCAGTTCCACATAGTAAGCACCTTATCATCCAGATGAAGCTTCATCCGTGATCTGCGGTATTCGTATAGGACTTGCTTCTCTTTCGTAAAATCGTCACATATATCATGTCCATTAAGCAGATTGGGGATATTAAAGCCTTCAAAATTCCCCTCTCTGGTAATCCCAAAATATCCGCAGAACCGCTTTCCTGCCTCCCTCCCCAGGACCTCACAGATTTCCTCATAGCTAAAGACATAAAACTTTCCTTCCAATCCCTCGCTGTCTGCATCCTGTGCAGAATAAAATCCTCCATCCGGACCAGTCATCTCCCGAAGAACATATCGGACCGTTTTCTGGGCCGAATCAAGAAGCTCCTTGTCACCTGATACTTCATAAGCTACAGAATACGCAATAGTCAAAAGTGCATTATCATACAGCATTTTTTCAAAATGCGGTACAAGAAAATACTTATCCGTAGAATAGCGTGAAAACCCATAACCAATATGATCAAAAATGCCGCCCCGCCGCATTTTTTTCAAAGTGATCTCTACCTGCCTGAACACTGATCCATCATAGTCTAATGAACAAACTCCATCTGCATTACAGGAAAACGTGTTTGAATGTCCCTTTTTAACCGAATATTTTGAATATAATGACAAAAAGATCAGATTAAAAGGCATAGGAAATTTCGGCGCATCTCCAAATCCGCCATTTGTCATATCAAAGCTTTCAAAAAGCAGTTCTGCAGCTTTCTCCGGAAGCTCTCTATCAATGTCATCATGCACCGCCTCTTCCGGCACATCCGCTATATATGAAAGGATCTTGTCTGCTGACTGGATCAGTTCTTCTTGATCCTGCTGCCATTTGCGCGCGATCGCAAGAAGTATATCTTTGAATCCGGTCATTCCCCGGTCCGACTCCGGCGGGAAGTATGTCCCCGCGAAAAACGGCTTTTGAAGGGGTGTCATAAAGATACTCATAGGCCACCCGCCTCCTCCCGTAAGCGTCTGGCATACAGACATATACACACTGTCAATATCCGGTCTCTCTTCCCGATCCACCTTGACAGACACAAAATATTTGTTGAGGATATCTGCAATCTCCTCATTTTCAAAACTTTCCCGCTCCATCACATGACACCAATGACATGTACTGTAGCCAATACTCAAAAATACGGGCTTGTCCTCCCGCTCTGCCCTCCGGAAGGCTTCCTGGCACCATGGATACCAGTCGACAGGATTCTTAGAATGCTGCAAAAGATACGGACTTTTTTCATATTTTAATCTATTACTCATAATACACCTCTTTCTTTCGTTACTATTTGCATTTATTACATCTTTATACCTGTCTTTTCCGCAGAAATAATGCATTTAGGATAAAAATATAGTATAATGATGCCATTGAGGCAAAACGTATTGATCTCGATATCATTATTAAATTGGGAGTGATCTTAAATTATGGCAAAAAATCCAGCAACCTGTAAAATAGAGCATCATGCCATGATGTTCGCTTTTCTTGCTAAGCACACGATCCAACTGTGCGGGGAAAAAGGAAAAGATATCATCCTTAACGGCATGACTATATACGGAAAGGAAAGAGGGGCGCGTATGGCTGCCAATGCACTGGCACATGGCGATGAACTGACAACCATGACCAATCAGGCTTACGGCGAATGGAAGCCTGACTACGACGGGCAGATGGAATTCGGGCAGCTTCGTACAGAGCCTACTCTCCATACATATATTTCGAAATGCGCATGGTGCGACGCATGGAAAAAGCACAATATCACTGAATATGGAAAATATTACTGTGTAAATATCGACAATGCCGTCTATCAGGGATTTCGCTCTGATTTTGTCTGTACCCCCATCACGACTTCTCTCAGCTGGGGCGGAAACCGATGTGAATTCGACTGGGGACACCCACTGTCACCAGAAGAAGCAAGCGCTCTTTCCGAAAAGAAAAAATCACTTGGAAATTCCTGTATAAAAGACTTTAATTTCCATACCGCGCATCTAAAATATACACTGAGCAAGGTACTTATTGAAGAATTGGGGGAAACCGGGGAAAAGGCAGTTGAACTTGCATTAGATGAATATGCAAAGACCTTTGGAGAAGAGTATCTTCGTGTATTAGACGAGGTTGATGCCGCACTGTTTTAAAATATTATGAAATTATCTTAAAGACAGATATCAGCTAATGCTAAGAAAGGATTTATAATGAGTGATCTACAGCTAAAGAATCGTTGCATTGCGGACTGGATTTCCTGTCACGAGACAGAACTCATCCAGACTGCCGACTATATTTTCCGTCATCCTGAGCTTGCCTATGAAGAAATCCTGTCTTCCCGGTATCTGGCGGATTATCTCAGAGATAAAGGTTTTTCCATTTCTGAACAAACTGCGGGGATCAAGACTGCTTTTACTGCAGAGTGGGGAAACGGCAAGCCTGTTATCGGCTTTCTCGCAGAGTACGATGCGCTCGCGGGAGTCGGTCATGCATGCGGGCACAATCTGCTGGGAACGGCTGTGTGCGCAGCGGCATGCGCATTGAAAGCTGACATGGAAAATCCAAAGGCCTCCGGAACGATCCGGGTATACGGCTGTCCGGCAGAAGAAATCATGTCCGGTAAAATCGTAATGGACAAAGCGGGAGTCTTTAATGATCTTGACGTGGCTGTCACATGGCATCCATTCGACAGGAACCGCATCAGCAATGACATCTGGCAATCCCAGGATATCAAAAACTATACCTTCCATGGTATAAGCGCCCATGCCTCCAAGTCTCCGGACGAAGGACGCAGCGCTCTCGATGCCGCCGAGCTTATGAATATCGGTGTAAATTATCTCCGGGAACATGTGTCAGGTGATGTGCGGATGCACTATGCGTACATTGATAATCATATTCCGGCAAATGTAGTGCCAGACATTGCGAAGACCAATTATTTCATCCGCTCTAACAAGCGTTCCCGAACGGAAGACGCAAGCAGACGGGTGGATAACTGTGCCCGGGGCGCAGCCCTGATGACTGGAACTACCGTCGATATTGAACTTGTAAAATGCTGTAAGGAGATGAAAGTAAACCGCCCGCTCACCGAGATCTATTACAAAGCCATGACACAGATCCCAACACCAGAGTACACACAGGATGAGCTTAATTTTGCCGCAGAAATATCAAAGGAAGCCGGATTTTTAAATGACGGGATTTATTTTTCCGGTTTAGAGCCTCTTGAGGATACGCCTGTACCTATTTCTATCGGGACAGATGCCTCCGAAGTCAGCCATACCGTACCTCTGATCACAATCAGCGCCGCAACGATGTGCAAAGGTACTCCGCTCCACCACCAGGCAGCGGCAAAGCAGGCAGGTATGAGCATCGGACATAAAGGAATGCTGTATGCCGCAAGATGCATGGCAGAAGGAACAAAACTCCTGATCAAAGATCCTGAAAATTTAGACGCTGTATGGGCATACCACCGGACACATTGATATGCCTAACAGTCAAATATATTTTTACATAAACTTACATGAAACTAAAGGAGGAACTCTCTATGGTAGCAAAGAAAATCGGAATCATCGGATGCGGAAATATGGGCGGCGCCATTCTTTTCGGCGCTCTGGAAAGCGGCGTTCTCCCAAAGGAAAACGTTTATGTCTATGATACCAGCCCTGCAATGATGGAAAAAGCAAAAGGCTGGGGCGTCCATCTTGCGGCGGATGACGAAGACGTATGTAAAAGCGCAGATATCATCCTGCTTGCCGTAAAACCACAGAATGCGGCAGAAGCACTTGGAATGTGTAAAGAAGCGCTGAATGGCAAGGCAATGATGTCTATCGTGGCGGGAGTCACAACAGAACGTCTTCAGAATATGATTTGCGGATCACCGCGGATCCTCCGTATCATGCCCAACACACCTGCCATGGTTTATGAGGGAGCTTTTGCTCTTTGCTCAGACAATGATTTCACAGAGGAGGAGCTTGCAGACGCGAAATCTATTTATGAAACGATCGGTATAGTGGAGATGGTTCCTGAACATTTAATTGATGCTGTATGCGGACTCAGCGGCGGCGGTCCGGCCTATGCCGCCATGTTCATTGAAGCGTTGTCTGACGGAGGTGTAAAACAGGGACTTTCCAGAGCCACCGCATACCGTCTGGCAGCACAGACCTGTCTTGGCACAGCCAAGATGATTCTTGAGATGGGCATCCATCCAGGAGAGCTTAAAGATATGGTAACATCACCGGGAGGAACCACCATAGAAGGCTGCGAAATCCTGGAGCGGGGCGGCATGAGATCTGCTGTGATCGGCTGCGTAAACGCGGCAACCGAAAAGTCAAAGAAACTGTAAATCATACAAATTCAACCAAACAGTTCATATTATCCGCAAAAGGGGCTGTCGAAACAGACAGCCCCTTTATTAAGTCTCTGCAGGCACTTTTTATTTCCCCTGCATCTTTTTTATTACTTTCAGTCTGGTGA
Organism: uncultured Dorea sp.; assembly: GCA_910584615.1. Lineage (GTDB taxonomy): Bacteria > Bacillota > Clostridia > Lachnospirales > Lachnospiraceae > MD308. The sequence continues at coordinate 14,134 of CAJUAM010000003.1, read as the reverse complement.
ACTCTTCACGCTCTTTTTCTTCCAGCGCATTATTAATAGTATAAACCAGATTAGTATACATCGGTATTGTGATATTTTTTAACGCATTTGCCCGTTTCTGTGTCTTTTTGATATTAGCGGCCAGACGGTACGCCGAATTTTCTACCGTAGACAGCTTTACCGTCAGTTCCTTCACCTCGCGGAATGCTTCTCTGGCTATGTCAATAGACTCCCCTGTACTCCCAAAAGAATACGTCAGCTTATTCTGCTTGGAATCATACTTGACATGCGGAATCTCTGTTCCCATGATACTTCTCGTCTGAATAACGATAGAATCCTCTATCGGCACCGTAAACGCAAGTTCCTGTACCTTACTGATCCCCATATCAATGTTAGCATGCTGCAGACACGCATATGCCCGGGTAAATGTTGTATCAATTTGTTCCTGTATATCTTTCGCCTCGTTGATCAAACTCATCAGCTCTTTTAATAGGATATTCCTCTTCTTATCCATCAGTTCATATCCCTGACGTGCAAGAACAAGTGAGTTTTTTGCGAGCATCAAGTTACCTTTTGTAGGAAACTCCCGCGGATCCATACGACACCTTCCTTTCTGTCACATCTGACTTCCGTTCTGAACCTGCGAGCCTTCGGCTCTTTCTCCGTGATCTCTCAGCTTCGCTGCTCGATCACGTCGAAGCTGGCTATATCTGACTTCTGTTCCGAACCTACGTGCCTTCGGCTCTTTCTCCGTGATCTCTCAGCTTCGCTGCTCGATCACGTCGAAGCTGGCCATATCGACATTCGAATAAGCGCTTGCGCTTATTCGAACGCCGCTGCGCCCAGCGGTTCTTCACTTGGATAGTATATATCCAACAGTTTTGTGTCTATTCTGTCAAGCTCTTCTCTTGGGAGAAGGTGTAAAAGTTCCCAGCCGAGGTTAAGTGTCTGCTCTATCGTACGGTTTTCTGTCGGTCCCTGACCGATATAGCGGTTTTCGAATTCTGTACCAAATTTCAGATACATTTTATCTAACGGTGCCAGTTCATCTTCACCGATTACAGAAGCTAAGTTTCTTGCCTCTCCTACTTTCGCGTAAGCCGAAAACAGCTGATTGGCAAGGCTCTGATGATCATCTCTTGTATAACCTGCACCGATCCCATCTTTCATAAGCCTTGATAATGACGGCAGGATACTGATCGGCGGATACACAGACTGGCCGTGAAGGTTCCTGTCCAGTACGATCTGTCCTTCTGTAATATATCCGGTCAGATCCGGGATTGGATGAGTGATATCATCATTCGGCATAGTAAGGATTGGCAGCTGGGTCACAGAACCGGCCGCATCCTCTACAATACCTGCACGCTCATAGATTGTAGCAAGCTCACTGTACAGATAGCCCGGATAACCTTTTCTTGAAGGGATCTCTCCTCTTGAAGACGATACCTCACGCATCGCTTCCGCAAAAGAAGTCATATCTGTCAAGATAACAAGGATATGCATACCACACTCAAACGCAAGATATTCTGCGACAGTAAGCGCGACTTTCGGCGTAATCAAACGTTCTACAACCGGGTCATTCGCAAGATTTAAAAACATGCATACATGATCAGAAACACCGCTTTCTTCGAAAGTCTTTCTAAAAAATTCTGCAACATCATGCTTAACACCCATTGCTCCAAACACAATAGCAAACTCTTCTTCGGAATCATCACCCAAAGAGGCCTGTTTTACAATCTGCGCTGCCAACTGATCATGAGGCAGACCGTTTCCAGAAAAAATCGGAAGCTTCTGACCGCGGATCAGTGTTGTCAGCCCGTCAATTGCCGAAATTCCAGTCCGGATATAGTTCCTCGGATACTCTCTCTTAACCGGATTAAGCGGAAGCCCGTTTACATTACGGCATTCATCCGCAATGATCGGTCCAAGTCCGTCAATCGGTGTGCCTACGCCATTAAAAGTACGACCAAGCATATCCGCAGATACCGGGACCTCCATCGGATGTCCGGACAGCTTTGTATGTGTATTCTGCAGGGACATGTTTTCCGTCCCTTCAAAAACCTGGATCACGGCCCTCTCATTGTCAAGCTCCACGATACGGCCCATTTTTTTTATATTTCCATCTATTACAAACTCAACAATCTCATCAAAAAATGCTTCCTGTACGCCCTCCAGCACAACAAGAGGCCCGTTAATATTACTGAGTCCAAGATATTCTATTGCCATATTAACTCTCCTCCTTTACGCATTTTTCTCAATGATCTTATTATAATAGTCATCGATATTTAATTTGTACATATCCAGCATCTGAAGATTATTGTTCGGTACATCATACTTGATAGCGATGACTTTTTCAAAGATACCTTCTGATTTTAATACAGACATAGGCATTCCCATCGCAATCAGTTTCCGGCAGCGCTGGTACAGATAAAGGATAACATCCATCATCCTAAACTGCTTTTCCATAGATACACAAGTATCGTCCTTGTGAAAAGCATTCTGCTGCAAGAAGCCGAGACGGATCACCTTTGCGATCTCAAGAGTCAGCTTCTGGTCATCCGGAAGCACATCCGCACCAATAAGCTTAACAATCTCCATCAGACTGTTCTCCTGGCTTAAGATGGACATGATACGATTTCTGTAGTCCAAAAACTTCGGCGACACATTATCCGAATACCATCCGCTCAGATCATTCAGATATTCGCTGTAGCTTGTAAGCCAATGGATCGCCGGAAAATGTCTCGCATATGCCAGTGATTTATCCAGTCCCCAGAAACAGCGCACAAAACGCTTTGTATTCTGTGTGACAGGTTCGGAGAAATCGCCGCCTTGCGGAGACACTGCCCCAATGATCGACACAGAACCAGTCTCACCATTTAATGTCTGCATCATTCCGGCACGCTCATAAAATGCTGACAATCTGGAGGCCAGATATGCAGGGAATCCTTCCTCTGCAGGCATCTCTTCCAGACGTCCGGAAAGCTCTCTGAGTGCTTCTGCCCATCTGGAGGTAGAGTCAGCCATGATCGCCACATCATATCCCATGTCTCTGTAATACTCTGCCAGAGTAAGTCCTGTGTAAATAGAAGCTTCACGCGCGGCTACCGGCATATTGGATGTATTAGCAATCAGTGTGGTCCGGTCCATCAGAGGATTTCCGGACTTTGGATCTACCAGTTCTCCGAATTCCTCGAGAACCTGCGTCATTTCATTGCCCCGCTCTCCGCATCCGATATAAATGATAATATCCGCATCCGACCATTTCGCGATCTGGTGCTGCGTCATCGTCTTTCCTGTTCCAAAACCTCCCGGGATCGCTGCCGTTCCGCCCTTGGCAATCGGAAACATCGTATCCAGGATACGCTGTCCGGTAACAAGCGGAATACTTGCAGGATATCTTTTATGCACCGGTCTTGGCACACGGATCGGCCAATGCTGTGTCATCGTTATTTCTTTTTTCGTTCCGTCTGTAAGTTCCAGCACAAGCAATGTATCATTGATGGTATACTGTCCATCCGGCTTTACCTCCGCAACAGTTCCTTCTATCTGCGGAGGGATCATACATTTATGGACAATAGCACGTGTTTCCGGTACTTCCGCGAAAATCGTACCGCCATGTAAAAACTCTCCTTTTTCCACCGTCATATGCGTATCCCAAAGCTTACTTGTATCAAGAGAATCTACACTGACACCTCTTGAAATGAATGCCCCGGCACTCTCACCGATCTTCTCTAACGGCCGTTCAATACCGTCAAATATATTATTCAGGATACCCGGCGCCAATGTAACTGAAACAGCGTCTCCTGTCGCTACAACCTCCTCGCCCGGCTTCAGTCCGGACGTCTCTTCATAAACCTGGATCGTAGTTACATCTTTATCAAGAGAGATCACTTCTCCAACCAGCTTTTCCTTCCCTACATGAACCATCTCAGACATCTTAAATCCGGTCTTTCCTTTCAGGTAAATGACGGGACCGTTAATACCGTAAATTGCTTCAATTCTTCTGCTATCCAATTCCCGTACCTCCCCCGAAAACAAACTTCTGGTATTCACGTTCAATAGCTCCCTTAAACGCATGGTCTATCAAAATATTCCTTTCATGGACCACTGTGCGGATACCTCCGACAAAATCTTCCTTGCTGACCGTAACTGTAACTCCTGTATGCTCTTCCAGATAATCTTTTATGTCAGCATCTGTTGAATTAATGTATATTGTCATGGCAGCGCCGTTCGCGAACTTCGCGGCATTTTCAATATATTCTACCAGAAGATGCTTATACTCTTCTGTCTTCATATAGTCTTTAAGGATCTCTTCTACTTCCTTGAATAGTTGCTTTTTCAGCCTTTTTTGCGTCTTTCCTAATTCCTGCTTCATATCCAGCTGCGCTTTGGACGCAGACATATTAAGCTGATGTCTGATATTCGTCTGCTCCGCTTTAATTCTGATCTCCGCCTGTCTCTTCGCTTCTTCCATATGCTGTTCATAGATCGTCATCAACGCTTTTTTATGCTGCCAGATGATCGCGTTACCCTGCGCTCTGGCTTCTGTCATGGCAGACGACTGCAGACGTGCTATTTTTTCTTCTATAGTCACGCGTGTCACCCTCTTTTTTACAGTTTTAATCCGATAGCTTCATTTACATAAGATGTGATAAAATCTTTTTTACGGCCGGTGCCGTGTCTGTCAGGAATTTCAATCAACAAAGGAAATGCCCGTTCCAGTTTGATTTCATCAAGGAGATCCGGAAACTCTCTTCCGAATTTTTCCGTCAGCAGAATGATTCCTACATTTTTATCATCCATCGCTGTCTCAATGGCTTTTCTAAGTTCCTCTCTCTCATGAACAACCACACCGTCAACTCCCGCAAGACGCATTCCTGTCAGTGTATCGACATTATCACTAATCAGATACATTCTCATTTTACAACCTACCTATAATCATGAAAGAAATGATAAGTCCATACAGGCATACACCCTCTGCAAGACCTACGAAAATCAAAGATTTACCAAGCGCGCTTGGATCTTCGCTGATCGCGCCGAGCGCCGCGCTTGCCGCGCTTGCTACCGCGATACCGCCGCCCACACAAGAAAGTCCGGTCGAAAGGGCCGCTGCCAGATAACCGAATCCAGTCGCGTTTGAAGCTGCTCCTGCTGCTTCCGCTGCCTGTACCGGAGCCCCTCCAAATAACATGATCCCCGCAACTAAAAATGCGCCGAAGAAGAAAAATACATTCACAGCCAGCGTCCTTTTATATCGCTTTTTGTTCTTTTCCCCAATCAGGAAATACCCAAACGGAATAACGATGCTAATTATTAAAGCTGCAATTAATAAAAATTTTATTGTTAGTGTCATGATCTTAATCCTCCTTATATTTGACTATCTATCTTTTTCTTATCCTACTGTCTGTCCTGACGGTTGAAAGGCTTGAACTCCCGTCCGGAACCATCGTAAAAGCGGCTGAACAATTCGTAATACTCAAGCCTTAGTACCTGTATACCTACGACCAGCCCTTCTAAGGCACATACAATTATGTTTCCAATAATAACTCCGAACCAATTCGTATGCCCTGCCGTTACTCCCGATAACATCAGCACTACCTCCATCATAGCCGCGTGACTGACGGCAAAAGCGCCGATACGCACATAAGAGATCGTGTTGGAGAAATAACTTAACATTGTCTCGAACAGTTCGAAAAATCCCTGTATCAAAAACATACCCTTGCTCTCTTCCATCTTCCGGTGGTTTTTTTCCACCAGATTTGTGAGCGGCTCTTTAAACAGGAATAATAACACCGGTACTCCCAAAAACAATATCAGCATAATATTGCCCGGGGTCTTATGTCCTGTCATAAATAATACAATGGTCGCGATCAAAAACCCGTAGAACACAAGACCTGCGATCCCATTATGTGAAAACCATATATTTCCTGTATCATGGGCTTTCACTGCATTTATGATCTGAAAGATCATAACCAGTATATTAAGTCCCATACCAAATGCGATCGCTATCACAAACACGGTATTGAGCTGTCCGATAAATGGCAGATTGGTCATCGCTTCTGTCGGACGCAGCCAATGCGCCTCTATGACATCTTCAAAGCCAAAGATACTTCCAAACATAAAACCAAAAAACGCAGAGAATAATCCAGCGACCGATATGATTCCCGCAAGATTTATCTTCTTCGTAAGGTACAGCAATCCTCCTGCCGCAAACAGGCACAGTCCCTGTCCCACATCCCCAAACATAGCTCCAAAGATAAATGTATAAGTCAAAGCCACGAAGATCGTCGGATCCATTTCATTATGCGAAGGCAGCCCATACATTCGGATAAACATCTCAAACGGCTTGAAAAGCTTTGGATTTTTAAGCTCTGTAGGCGGTTCTCCAAAAAATTTCTCCCGGTCTTCTTCCACCATGACAAACACTCTGCCATCATTCTTTGTCTCTTCCAGAAACTTTTCAACATTCTCTTCACTCATCCAACCGCAGAGGATATAATTATCTTCCTGCTCATCACCGCTGATCCTTGCCGCGGACCTGCGCACATCAAAATTATTAGACAGCTCCTGAAGGCGCTTCTGTGTTCCTAAAAGCTGCGGCGCATGGTCTGTCATAAGTTTTTTGATCTTTCCTTTGACCTCCTCGACTTTCCGGGTCGTCTCTTTTATGTCGTTCTGCAGATTCGTGCACGCCTCCTGCGGTGTACCGATATATTCCATCGGAATCCGGATTCTCTCAAAATGAAGGGAACGAAAGATTGCATCCGCTTTTCCCACGTCTGAATTTGCCGCAAAATAACATCCATATACATAATTATCATTCTGTGCAGCTTCAATAAACACAGCATCCAGATCATCATACAGATATTTTCCCAGCCGCTGATAGTAATCTATTGCCATTCTTCCAAACCGCACCTGCATATATTTGTAATGCAGTACCTTCTGAAGCTCCAGCTCCATACACCCAAACGGTTCCAGAATGCTGAACTTCTCTGTCAGCAGATCCTTTTTCTTCTTCAGCAGTTCCTTTTGCTCCTGCAGATCCACATAACTGCTGTTGATCTCACGGACAAGCGACAGCATATCCTCCTTCGAAAGCGTACGGTCCACATCATGATCCGTTCTTTCCAGAATCGATACAAACTGTTCCGTTCTTGCCAGCGGCTCTTTATATGGATTTACCTCAACAAACGGAAGAAGATTGTCTGTTGTCCGAAGCTCTGTAATTGCATTTTCGAGCTGCATTGCGTATTTAGACAAATACACGTCGCATACACGGTCGATATCAGTTCTCGGACCGCTGATGCTAAGAAACTTCATCTTTACAATCATTGAATCACACCTCCTAAGTATCCTGATATATCTCTTGATGACAAGCCATAACGAATGCATTCAAGCGCGCTTACTATATTCCTGATCTCTCCCTCTTTTAAAAACAGATACGCATTGATACTTGCTACTGAATAGGGATTGCGCCTCCGGTCTGACAGATATGCTGCCTTAAGTATTTCCCTGCACTGCTGTTCCAGCATATGTCCTTCCTCAAACGAAATCTTTTTCCCATATCTTGTATTCCCTACCTGCTTTATAAACTCTTCAACAGACGGCGCTTCCACCAACGCTTTAAACTCTTCCTTGCTGAATCGGTATTGGATCGGGATCATCATCATGTAAATATCCGGGGGCAGCATGTTATAATACTTCTTTGCCCGATAGATCCACTGTAAATTTGTAAGATCGATCCTTATACCATAATCTTTAATGAAAAGCTCCCTCTCTTTTCCCTTCAGAAGCCTTTTCTCCTCTTTCCACATCATAGAAAAGTAATATAATTCCAGAGTCAGATCATAATCATACAAAGTCGCCGCGCCCGATTCTCTCAATGTCTGGAGAGGGGAATAATATTCCGTACCTTTCAGATTATCTACCAACTCTTCCACATTCCTTGATAGCACAAGCTTACTGACAGACAGCTGGGAATACTTGTCAAAAATCTCTTTCTTATAGTCAATATCAAACGGAACATCATAATGGTTGAACACGATCCTAAGGCAGTAGTTGATCAGATCTATCTCATATCTTTTCCAGTATGTTTTCAGGAACTTCTTCTGTCCCATTCCTACAAACCGGAAAATCCTTGTATAATCATCATAAAATGACTGTGTCAGGACTTTCTCCACATCTCCTCTGTGATAAAGAGATGTATCCATCCGGTTGATATATTTCGTATATGCGGGCTTTTCCTTCAGATACTCAATCACTTCCAGAACAGTTCTAAGATTTGCTATATTATTGTAATCCGCAGCAGTCAGAAGCTTTGCCTGCATGGCACGTATCTTCGTAGTAATTCCGCTATACGTTCTAAGATTACCCATACGCTTACACCTCTAATATCTGCTGCAGTATTTTTTTTGCATATTCTGTATGGTGCTCTGCAAATTCAGCCTCCAGATCATCGATCGTACTCCGATGCTTCTTCCTTTCTTCTTTAAGCACCTGTTCCATCTTCTTACTGCCTTCCGCCCGGATAGCCTCTAATCGCTGATTCACTTCTTCATTCAGTTTGCGGTCAAATTCATCTCTTTCTGTCTGAATCTTTCTCTCTTCTTCAAACTTCTTTTTCTCGGCGTTTTCAACGATTGCCTCTGCTGTTTCTTCAATTTCTGCAAGTCTTTTAATAATCGAGTCCATTCTGCACCCCCATCTACTTTTTATGTATAAATGGTTCTAAACCTTCGCTATACATAATACACCTTTTTTCGCAAATTTCCATAGTAAAATTTAATAAAATTTTTATTTTTTTCTGATAAATTTATGCCTTTTTATCATCTGTCTTTTATGCTTTGTTTTTCCGCTGCTTTTTGACTGTTTTCTGACTGTTTTTTTGTCTTCAAAACGTATTGCTAACCGGCACATTATCGCATATAATGTCCTTACTGATCAAAGAAAGAGAGCATGATATGAGATTAAGAAATATTCCAAGGGCAGACTCCGTTTTGGCTGCCTGCCCTTTTGTTATAAAAGAGCCGTACAAATACTGCGGAAAGTGGAATACAGATGTTTTCAAAAATGAAAATCCGGTACATATTGAGATCGGCATGGGAAAGGGACAGTTTCTTCTGACCCTCGCGGCAAAAAATCCCCAGATCAATTATATCGGGATCGAACGCTATTCCAGCGTCCTTTTAAGAGCTGTCGAGAGGTTGAACACACCCCTTTCAGACGGATCTGTGTCTTGTGCAGATGACAATATAAACAATATACGTTTTCTCTGCGTAGATGCGGCTGAACTTCCCCAGATATTTTCTTCTGGCGAAGTCTCCCTCATTTACCTCAATTTCTCCGATCCATGGCCGAAAGCACGCCACGCCAGGAGGAGACTTACTTCAAAGGAATATTTTACTCGTTATGACGCCATTCTGACAGCAGATGGCCTGGTAGAGTTTAAGACTGACAACAGAAATCTCTTTGATTTTTCCGTGGAACAGCTCCAGACATCCAAAACATGGCAGATCATTGCCTGTACTTACGATCTGCATCAAGACAGTCTTATGAATACCGGCAATATCATGACCGAATATGAAGCAAAATTCTCCTCTCTTGGAAATCCCATCTGCAAATTGACCGCAGCCCGGCTTCCTTGATCCATTTATACTTATGATACCGCGAATTATCTCACACTTTGTACTCTCACAATTCCCTTAGTATCATATACTAATAGGGAATAAATGATTCCGGAGGCATTTATGAAATTTGGATTTTTAAAACACTGGCGTATGAAACGTTACAAATCTGCCTATATCAAAAGACACAGGAGAGGATTCTTATGCTGTATCAGCAATTCTCTCCGCGAAGTCTGCGAAATACTGAATTCAAACATAAACTTCCGGAACAAATAAGAAAGGTTGAGATACATGTTCCATCTGACAGCGAATAATTTTGCAGTGGAAATAAAGACCTCCCCCCTCCCTGTTGTTGTCATGTTTTATGCTGCCTGGTGCGGCAAATGCGCTATGATGAAGCCACTCATAGAGGATATTGAACCAGCATACAAAAATCATATCTGCTTCTTTGAAGTTGAAGTAGATGAATCGCCGGAACTTGCCAGTCAGTATGGCGCGTCCATTGTCCCTACATTCGCTTTTTTCCAGAAAGGGAAACTGTTAGGAGAGCTGCAGGGCGTGATGGAAGATACTACTTTTGAAAAACATCTACAAAAAATATTCAGAAATTGTTAAGATGGTTTTTCTTTTCAAACCAAAATGCCTGTGATATATTATGAGAGGATAACTATAAAAGCACTATTTAAAAGGGGAGTTGTAATATGAAAAAATTTCAGATGAAGGTACCGCAGCGCACTTTGCGCTGTATAAAAAGGACATTGCCGGTCTTTATCGCGGCAGCACTTGTGTGTGTAAGTATGCCGATGACAGCAAAAGCTGACAGTTCAAAGGTTGTCACACTTGGAGCCAATCTGTCGGATAAGCAGAAAGCTTCTATGTACGAATACTTTGGAACAACTGCTGATGAAGTTGATACGATCGAAGTAACCAATCAGGATGAGCGGAAATATATGGAAGGCATTGCCTCCGAAGCACAGATCGGCAAAAAAACTTTCAGTTGTTCTTATGTTGAGCCGACAACCAAGGGAGGTATCCAGGTAAAGGTTGCAAACCTTACATTTGTAACAAGCTCTATGATTGCCAGCACCCTCCTTACATCCGGTGTAGAAAACTGCAATGTTGTTGCTGCCTCTCCGACCGAGGTATCCGGAACCGGCGCTCTGACAGGTATTATGATGGCTTATGAATCCGCCAGTGGCGAAGAACTGAGCGAAGACCAGAAAGCTGCTGCCACCGAAGAGCTTGTCACTACCGGCGAACTTGCCAGCGACATCGGACAGCAGGAAGCTTCTGATCTTATGAACCAGGTAAAACAGGAAGTGATCGAAGAAGGTCTGACCGATGAAGGAGAAATTTCAGACACCGTAGATACTGCCGCAAAAAAAGCCGGCGTTAACCTGACAGACGAGCAGATCGCGCAGATTGTCTCTCTTATGCAGAACATCGCCCAGTATGATTATGATGTAAAGGCGCTGAAAAAGACTCTGGACAATCTGGATGGAAAAGAAGAAGGATTTTTCTCAAAGCTTGTCAGTACATTTACAGGCTTCTTTGGAGGCGGGGACGATAAGGGCGGTATCATTAACAGCACCAATGACAATATTCTCGGCGACAATGCAGTAGTTGACAGTACCTTAGATGACATAAAAGACAAGATGAATTCTGACGAAGCTGACGGATTTTTTGACAAAGTCGCTAATTTCTTCAAAGGGATCTTCGGAGGTGACGAGACAGAGGATGCCTCATCTGAAGAGGAGGTAACCCCTCAGAGTGAAGATGAGCCAGAGACACTTGATGATCCGGAAGCTCCTATAAGCGCCGATGATGATGATCCGCTGCAGAACGGACACGATGGCGATGCTGATGACGACGATCCGCTGCAGAATGGACATGATGGAGACGCCGAAGACGGCGATGATGATCCATTGCAGGACGGACATGACGGCGATAATGAAGACGAAACAGATACCGCAGACGATCTGTCCGAATAAAGAACTGACCGCATGGGGGGCTATTGCAAAATAACTGATTAGGCAGTTATAATCGCAAGACTCCATTGCTTTTGATAAAAAAGAGAAGATTTTCCACATTTATGGATATCTTCTCTTTTTTTACGCACTTTAATAGAGCTTCTATTATTTTGTCTTTTTTTACGCTGTTTTTACTTCGAATAGATAATTTCCTGTCCGTTCATTTTGTATTTTTATTTACAGCTTATTGATGTTATATCCCAAGCACAATAAGAAAAACTCAAGTTTTACCTTGGTTTTTCCTCGAAGCAGAAATCTCTGGAATTCATAGTCGCTTTTCAATACCCCAATGGCTCCTTCTACCTGGATGGAGCGGTTCATGCGGTATTTTATTCTTGTTTTACTTATGATGTTTTTATACGATTCCTGCCTTTTGGCGATAAAGTTCTTTGACACATAAAGCCGTTTGTTTCCTTTTGCCTTTGTACATTTTTCTTTATACGCACATTCACAGCAGTCTTCACATTCATATACAGTCACTTCTGATTTGTAGCTGCTTTTACTTTTCTGGGTTTTTATAAATATCGGTGGTTTTGCTCCATAGTTTTTAAGAATGGAACCAGTGTCCAGACATCATTACTGTCTGAAAAAATATCTGCGGCCGCAATGTATTCACTGTCAACTCCGATCTGGACATTATATCCGGGCTTTAGCTGTGCGTTGCGCATATGATCATTCTTCATGCGCATGAATGTTACGTCCACATCTGTTTTGGAATAGCTGTTCCGGTCTCCAAATCTTGAATTATGCAGATCATACAGCAGCTGCTGTTCAAGAAAGCGGCGGAATAATTCATGATATTTCTGATGGATGCTTTTTCTTTTTCCACGGCCGTATACAAAAGAGATGTTATTTTTCCTGCAGTAATCATCCAGAATGTTCATGATCTTCTGCAGATCTATTGTACGATTTTCTTTCGTAAGCGCAAAATCCCGCATATATTCCTGATTTACCAGACTGATGGCTGTTTCAATTTTTCTTGAAGAGTAGATGTTTTGTGAATATGCGTAGGTCAGGATCTTGAACATGGTCTTTGGGTCTACTGCCGGGTTTCTGCTTTTAGCAGAGTAAGCCTGATACAGCAAGCTGTAGTTTAAATCCTCCAATTCGTGGCTCAGCAGTCGGACAGAATCATCATCAGGAACCAAACCTTCCAAACTTAATGGTAAAACCAGTTGATAAGTTTCGCCAAGTTCGGTATAATTTTTATGGTATTTTAATTTACTAGGCATATCTTATTATACCACGGATAGCAGGTTCTTCGGAGCCTGCTTTTCTGTTTTTAGGCAAAAAAAGGGAGCGCTGCTCCATAGATGATTACTCATCTATTTTGCAGCACCCTCTTCTAATTTTACCCCCCCCCCTCCTATATTTCTGTCAATAAGAAATAAATTATAAACAGAATTTTTAGGCAGTGTAACTGCGTCAGCGTATCAGTAAGAGTGAACAATCAAGAGTATGGAAAGAAAGCAAAAACAGCCTTCTACAATGAAGTAAAAGACTGTTTTTACTGTGTATAGGGGCTTGCGCTGCTATACGTACGATTTATGGTTGTCCGTATTTAATACGGAAATGGGAGAAAAAAAGCAGATGTTGCCATCTGCCTATTCTACAAACAAGAATGCGGGAAAACTATTCGGCTGCAAGGTCGATTGTTGGAATTACTTCTTTATATGGATACACCGCCGAAAAAACATTTTCTATATAGCCCATATCGAAGTCTCCTTGCTTATCGATCCAGTTAATAATTCCATTAAAAACAGCTTTAATAACTTCTGGATTTGAAGCTAGTGATGAATCGACTGATGAAATATCGATCTCATCGGAACACGCTAAAAATGCTAAACCATATTGTCCAACAAGTTCCCTCAGATATCCCCAATCTTCATCTTTATCCGACCAAGCAAAGTCTTCAACTGAAATATTATTTGGCTCAAGATATTCAGAAATAACAGTATCTCTGATGCTATCTTTCAGGCTCTGAACATCTTCATCTGTCAGCATATCTTCGCCTGTTTTCTTACCTTTATCAGCAGGCGGTTCTTCTGCATCTACTGCCGCTGCATCATCTTCTACATCATCTACCTCTGCCTCATCGGTATCTGATGTCTCTTCCTGCTTCGGTTCTTCTTTTTCCGCCGCCTCTTCTTTTTTGCCGCATGCTGTCGCCGCCATTGCAAATACTATAACAAAAACGAATATAATACTTAAAATCCGCTTTTTTGATTTCATAATAGATCACTCTCCTTTAAAATATTTACTGTTAGTTTCATTGTTACTAAAATTAAATCTACGGGTTACATATGGGGGTTTTGCTTTACCATCTGCATTCTTGTTTGTTGTGCTTAGTCTTCTTACTTAATCTATTGCGTATAGGAATTAACTAAGCGTTGTTTGCAGAAATGCCGCAGTGTAAGAAAGGCTTACATTTCTGCCTGGAGAAATGTAGAAGGAAAGAGTAAAACTCTTTCCTTCTAATTTTACCCCCCCCCCCCTATATTT
>CAJUAM010000002.1 GCA_910584615.1 uncultured Dorea sp. | reverse complement strand
GTACTTCCTTCGTGGGCCCTTCATCAGGAAATACGGCAGACTCTCAAGCAGCAATGTGTGGATATTTTCATCCAGTATTTTGTTGCTTATGTTCTTATTATCAAACCATTATGCCGGACTATTGCTTTTTCAATAGAAAAAAGTGCCAGAGTTTATATCAATGGCACTTTTTATATCATTGTTTGTGTGTCTGCCACATCTCCCGATATTGGCTGGGAGTTATGCCTTCTACTTTTTTGAATATGCGGGAAAAGTAGTGCGGCTGTTCCATGCCGCATTCTGCGCCTATAGATTCTATTGACCTGCTTGTGAAGCGGAGAAGATGTTTTGCGTGGGTAATCCGTTTTTGTTGTATATATTGGTGTATAGTAAGACCGAATTGCTGCTTGAAGATCTTTACCAGATAATACTTATTGATATAGATCATTTTTGCAAGGGCATCCAGTGATATGGGTTCTGTAAAGTGTTCATCCAGATAGCTTCGTATCTGTATGATATTCTGCTTTTTTGCGTTCTTATGCTGTGTATCTGGCTGCCAGCTTTCTGCCATGATAAGAGTCAGGATTTTAGCCAGGCCGTCATTGATTTTCATGTCTCTTATATAGTCAGAGGAATTTGCTGTTTCGTATATATTCTTCAGGGATGTATAAAGGGCGGCAGCCCCGTCACTCTGCTTTGGGCGGAATATAGGAAGACCGCCTCGTTCTTGATATTTTGCGTAGATACCCGGCATAGTAGGACCGTTAAAGTGGATCCACGCAATCTGCCACAAATGGTCGGACGTATTGTGGGAATAAGGTTTTGTGCAATCTATAAATACACAGTCCATCTCTTCTAATCTGTAACTTTCGCCTTGATAATTAAGTGTCCCAGATCCGGAAAGAACAATAAAGAATAGATAAGAGGGAAGATAGGCGCGGCTGCTTACGTGAGGTTTCCTGGCTTTGAGATAACCAATCTCCTGCAAATAAATAAGGCTTCCTTTTGCAAAGGGAGAAGCGGTATAAAGGATCCGGCTGCCTTCTATAATGTCTCCATGAAAAAGAGGGGTATTATCTTTCATCATCTTACATTAGATTTCCTTCCATAATCTGAATTTTATCATAGCATGAATGCCAATATCGTGCAAGAGGATGTCAATATTATGAATGTAAATGAAGGGCATTCCTATGATAGAATATATCATTAACATGATACAAGGGGGATGTCAGGGATGAAAAAAGCATTAATTACGGGAATCACAGGGCAGGATGGTTCATATCTGGCAGAATTTCTGCTGGAAAAAGGATATGAGGTACATGGGTTGATCAGGCGGAGTTCTGTGGATTATCATGAAAGGATTTCACATATAGAAGGAATGCCTGATTTTTATCTGCATTATGGAGATATGGGGGATTCTATGAGTATTATGTCCATAATCAGTACTGTGCGTCCGGATGAGATCTATAATCTTGCGGCACAGAGCCATGTTCAGGTAAGTTTTGAGGTTCCGGAGTTTACAGCGGATGTAGATGCGGTAGGAGTGCTGCGTATCTTAGAGGCAGTCCGGCTGTGCGGTCTGGGAGAGAGCTGCCGGATCTATCAGGCATCGACTTCAGAACTATACGGTAAAGTGGAACAAGTACCGCAGAATGAGGACACGCCGTTTCATCCGTACAGTCCATATGCAGTAGCCAAACAATATGGATTCTGGATCACGAAAGAGTATCGGGAAGCGTATCATATGTTCTGCTGTTCAGGAATCCTTTTTAATCACGAATCCGAACGGCGCGGTGAAACATTTGTAACGAGAAAGATTACGCTGGCGGCAGCCCGTATCAAGTATGGAAAACAAGATAAACTGTATCTTGGAAATCTGGATTCGCTTCGTGACTGGGGATATGCGAAAGATTACGTAGAATGTATGTGGCTTATTCTTCAGAATGATATACCAAAAGATTTTGTCATTGCGACAGGGGAGCAGCATACGGTACGTGAGTTTTGTAAACTGGCGTTTTCTTATGCCGGAATTGAACTTGAATTTACCGGGGAAGGCATAGATGAGAAAGGAATAGATAAAGAGAGCGGAAGAGTGATCGTTGAGGTAAGTGCTGAGTTTTACCGCCCTACGGATGTGGTTGATCTTTTGGGAGATCCAAGTAAGGCAAAGAGGGAACTTGGATGGAATCCGACGAAGACCAGTTTTGAAGAACTGGTAAGACTTATGGTAGAACATGATATGAAAAAAGTAGCAGAGGAGCAGTAAGATAATGATGGAAAAGGACGCGAAAATATATGTGGCAGGCCATCTTGGAATGGTAGGATCCGCGATTGTAAGGGAACTTAAGAGACAGGGATATGACAATATCGTTACCCGTACCCATGCAGAACTTGATCTTTGCCGGCAGGATGATGTGGAAGCGTTTTTTAGAGATGAGAAGCCGGAATATGTCTTTCTTGCGGCTGCCAAAGTAGGGGGCATCGAAGCAAACAGCAGTTTATTGGCAGATTTTTTGTACGTTAATATGATGCTTGAAATGAATGTTATTCATTCCGCGTGGGGAAATGGATGCAGGAAACTGGAGTTTTTAGGAAGCTCATGCATCTATCCGAGGATGGCGCCTCAGCCGATGGCGGAGAGCTGTCTTTTGACATCGGAACTGGAAAAAACAAATGAGGCGTATGCATTAGCTAAGATCAGCGGTCTGAAATATTGCGAGTATCTGAACCGACAGTATGGTACGGATTTTATATCTGTGATGCCGACCAATCTTTACGGCCCTAATGATAATTACCATCTTACACATTCCCATGTTCTTCCCGCTATGATCAGAAGATTTCATGAGGCGAAGATAGAGGGGCGGCCTTCTGTTGTCTGCTGGGGAGATGGAAGCCCATTGAGGGAATTTCTCTATGTGGATGATCTGGCGGATCTGTGCGTGTTTTTAATGAATAACTACAGCGGCAATGAGACTGTGAATGCCGGAACGGGAAAGGAACTTACGATTAAGGAGCTGGCAGAGCTTGTGGCAGAGATAATAGGATATGAAGGACAGATTTTGTGGGATAAAGAAAAGCCGAACGGTACACCGAGAAAACTTTTAGATGTCAGCAAGGTCAGAGAGATGGGTTGGAGATACCGGACGGAACTTGAGGAGGGAATCCGACTTACTTATAAAGATTTTTTAAACAGCTTGGCAAGAACTGAAAAATAGGGAGGATATTATGAATATTGTGTTGCTGTCGGGAGGTTCCGGCAAACGTTTATGGCCGCTGTCTAATGATATCCGGTCGAAGCAGTTTATCAAAATATTTAAAACAGAAGATGGCGGTTATGAGTCCATGCTGCAGAGAGTGTACCGCCAGATCAGGCAGGCGGATCCATCTGCCAAAGTAACGATTGCCACGTCAAAGGCTCAGGTATCGGCAATACGCAATCAGCTGGGAGAGAATGCAGAGGTCTCTGTGGAACCCTGCAGACGTGATACTTTTCCTGCTATTACGCTTGCGGTGGCATATCTTCATGATGTGATGGGGGTGACAGAGGAAGAACCTGTTGTGATATGTCCCGTGGATCCATATGTAGAAGATGAGTATTTTAAAGCTGTAGAAGAACTGGGGAGACAGGCAGCAAAAGGAGAGGCCAATCTTGTGCTTATGGGGATCCATCCTACTTATCCAAGCGAAAAATACGGTTACATTATTCCTGATGATACAAGCAGTATCAGTACAGTTTCTACTTTTAAAGAAAAGCCGGACGAAAAAACCGCGCAGGAATATATCTCACAGGGAGCGCTCTGGAATGGAGGAGTATTCGCCTGCAAGTTAAAATACATCCTGGATACGGCACATGAACTTATTGATTTTGAAGACTACGCTGATCTTTTTGATAAATACGCTGAACTTAATAAAATAAGTTTTGACTATGCCGTAGTGGAAAATGAAAAGAAAATACAGGTAATGAGGTACGAAGGGCAGTGGAAGGATCTGGGGACATGGAACACCCTGACTGAAGCAATGGAAGAAAACAGCGTAGGCAATGCGGTTATAGGCAATACTTGCCAGAATGTACATGTTATTAATGAATTGAATGTGCCGATATTAACTATGGGAGTTGCGGATATGGTCATTTCCGCATCGCCAGAGGGAATTCTTGTGTCCGATAAGAAACAGTCCAGTTATATAAAGCCTTATGTTGATGATATCAGCCAGCAGGTAATGTTCGCCGAGAAGTCATGGGGGAGTTTCCGCGTCCTTGATGTAGAAAACGAGAGCATGACTATTAAGGTGACGTTGAATCCTGGGTGCCGGATGAATTATCACAGCCACAGAAACCGGGATGAGGTGTGGACAGTCGTCAGCGGAGAGGGACGTACGATTGTAGATGGTATGGAGCAGAAAGTAACAGTGGGGGATGTGATTGCCATGGAGGCGGGCTGCCGTCATACGGTTATCGCGGACACAAAACTTAAGCTTATAGAGGTGCAGCTTGGCAGGGAGATCAGTGTAGATGACAAACAGAAATATCCGCTTGAATAATGAACCGTTCCTTTTAAGACCGGCAGCAAAGGGATATCTGTGGGGCGGAACGAGATTAAATGATGATTTTGCAAAAGGGATCAACATGGACCCTCTCGCAGAAACATGGGAATGTTCTACACACCCAGACGGTGTCAGCATGGTAGCAAGCGGTACGCATAAGGGGAGGCTTTTGTCAGATGTATTGTCGGATAATCCTTCTTATTTGGGGACTCGTTCGGGGCCGGGCAAAGATTTGCCTATACTGGTTAAATTAATTGACGCGAAAAAAAACCTGTCTGTACAAGTACATCCGGATGATGTGTATGCAAGGGCCTGTGAAAAAGACCGGCGTGGAAAGAATGAGATGTGGTATGTGCTTGATGCATCTAAGGAAGCGTCACTTTTATATGGTTTTCACCATGCAATTGACAAAGAAAAGTTAAAAAACAGTATTGAACAGGGTACCGTAGAAAGACATCTGCTGCGCATACCGGTTAAGAAGGATGATGTGTTTTACATTCCGGCGGGTAAGGTCCATGCGATCGGGGCAGGAGTGCTTGTTGCAGAGATACAGGAAAACTCCAACCTTACTTACCGTCTGTATGATTATAACCGTGTGGAAAAAGGCGGAAAAAAGAGAGAATTACATATAGAAAAGGCTCTGGATGTGGCAGACCTTAAGGGGAATGAAGAACCGGGGCAGCCTTTGCGTGTTTTAAGATATAAGCCTGGCTGCGCTGCAGAACTTTTATGCAGATGTAAACATTTTGAAGTACAGAGAATGCTTGTGAATACAGAACGTTACCGAAAGCTGGTGGAATATCAGGCAGACAGTATTTCTTTCAGAGTGCTGCTTTGTATTGGCGGCTGCGGGACATTTTTTTATGGGGAGCATGAGCAGTTCCCGTATTTCAAAGGCGATTGTATATTCTTTCCTGCAGAGTCCGGGGCAAGGATCCACGGAAGAGCGGAGTTCCTTGCCATAAGCGGATAATCTTGACATGGCTGACGGGATGAATTATACTTATCGTGTATTTGGGAAAGGGAGATTAGTCTGACTGGATAAGTATGGCAGCCATATTTATGGAGCCTATTTTTTGTGTAGAAAATTATTCGGAAAAGCGGAAGGAATATAAAGATGAGAAAAGCCCAAAAAAAACAGATAGAAGAGCTATTAAGGGAGATATCGGAAGGTCACAAAGAGATCAAGGAAGGCATTAATCATAACACGCAGCAGACTGTAATGGATATATTGATGTTATGCCAGCAAAAAGCGATCGAATTGGGCAATATGATAGAAGCCTCGGAAGGTGAAGGCTTTATAACAGTACTTCGTTTAGAAGAATACTGCGAGATTGTATTTCAAGCTTATGAAGAGGTGTCGAAAAATCCGGATACTAATCCCAATAAGCTGTATAAGTTGTTAAACAAATCAATCATTAAAACAGAAAATAGTGTCAGAAATGATATCAGATATAGAAGTGAAGCGGTATTTCTGCCTTACAAGGCGGCTATGTGGGATTCTCTTGAAAGTGTCTGGAAAGCGGCGGATGCAGATCCGGATTGTGACGCTTATGTGATTCCTATTCCGTATTATGACAGAAATTCAGACGGAAGTTTTAAAGAAATGCACTACGAAGGCGCAAGTTATCCGGATTATGTGCCGATAATAAAGTATGAGGAGTTTGATTTTGAGGCGCACCGGCCGGATATGATATTCATACATAATCCTTATGATAATTATAATTTTGTCACAAGTGTGCATCCGTTTTTTTATTCGGAGAATTTAAAGAAGTTCACAGATTGTTTAGTATATATACCTTATTATTCTATGGCGGGCGGTATGAGCGAAGGGCAGGCGTTTTGCCCTGCGTATACGCATGCGGATTACATTGTAATTCAGTCAGAAGGCTACAGGAAATTTTTTGACCCGGATATTCCGGATGAAAAGTTCTTGCCATTAGGTTCCCCGAAGTTTGACAGAGTTATACATAAATGTCAGAATCCACCAAAGCCGCCAGAGGGGTGGCAGGAAAAAATGGAGGGGAAGAAAGTATATTTTTATAATACAAGTATCAACGGAATGTTAGGGGATACAGAAGTTTTCCTGAAAAAGATGGAGTATGTATTTGACATATTCCGGGGGCGGGAGGACGCATGTCTTCTCTGGAGGCCGCATCCACTGCTCGAGTCTACTTTTGACTCTATGCGTAAGATTTATAAGCCGGCGTATGATAATCTAAAGAGACAGTTTATAGAGGAAGAACTGGGTATTCTGGATCTGACTCCTGATATCGAAGATACGATAGCCCTCTGCGATGCTTACATCGGTGATTCGGGGACAAGTGTCACATCTTTGTTTGGGGTGGCAGGGAAGCCGGTATTTATTTTGAATAATAATATCCATACACTTCCTGAAAAAGATGATTGGCGGGGAGAACGGATTACCTGCCCTTACATTGATTTTTGGGGAAAAGCCAGATATCAGGTTACGAAAAATAATCAACTGTGGTTTTCTGAAAAGGATGACTTCAGCTATAAATTTTATATGGATCTTGGAAATGGTTATTCTGGCGGAAATTATTATGCGAGTGCAGTAGAAATTGGAAATAGGATTTATATAATCCCACATAATGTTCCGCATTTGTTGATTATTGAGAATAAAAAAATAAGAAAAATTGAATTTACATCACAGATGGGCGGAGAAACGTCGTTTTCAGGCTGTTGGTATAATGAAAGATATCTCTTCCTGCTTCCACTTCACTATCCGAGAGTCATTCGGTTTGATATGAGGACAGAAAAAATCAGTTATATAAGTGGTATACAGCAGTTCTGGATAAGAGATGTGGGGGGAGTATGTCAAAGAGGCGGTATAGCTTGTTATGGGAATGATCTTGTTTTTGCATCTCCAGAAGATAGTCAGCTTTTGTTTGTGGATGTGGATACATTGGAAGCTAAGGTGATCAGCAGTGATTCGGACAGTAATCTGGGAATACAGGGAATAGTGCCTGACGGGGAAGATTTATGGCTCTTGCCGTTGAATGGAATGGTGATAACATGCTGGAATCCAAAGACTGGGTATGTAAGGGAATATAGTGATTTACCGT
Source organism: uncultured Dorea sp. (assembly GCA_910584615.1). Classification (GTDB taxonomy): domain Bacteria; phylum Bacillota; class Clostridia; order Lachnospirales; family Lachnospiraceae; genus MD308. Next base: position 132,934 of record CAJUAM010000002.1, on the reverse strand, counting down.
TAGAGTTTAAGTCCGTTAAATTGCCTCAAGGAAATGAATGCAATGAAAGGCCATTTGGGAATATAGTGATTTCAAGAGAGAGTGGCAGAGAAAATATTGTAGTGTCTCCGTGTTGGGGAAATATGTATCTTTCCCTAGACAAAGAAACCGGAAAGATGGAAAAATGGGAACTTCCAATGCCAGTTGCGAAAGCTTGCAAAAATGAATATTTTATGACCTATAGTAAAGGCGGTTTTATGATTCCGCTTTTGCGGCGGGGAAAGCCAGAGTGTCAGATATGGTATGAACCAGAAAGAAGATTTTTTGATATTAATATTGATACAAAGGAATATAAAGAGGTTTATATAGAATTTGATCATGATGATTTAAAGAAACATGAGCCGGGCTTTATGGAGGAATCAGAGAGGAGTCAGTATTGGTTAATGGAGAATGCATTTAACTCTTTGAAAGATTTGCTTGACGGCGATATAACCGGAAATCAGTTTGACAGAAAAAAACAGATGGCAGCATTTGCAAAGATCAATGCAAACACTGATGGAACGTGTGGCAGGAATGTGTACGAATTTGTGAAAGGGAATATATAATGACAAAGGTAATTACATATGGAACGTTCGATCTCTTCCATGAGGGACACTACCGGCTGCTTCAAAGAGCGAAGGCGTTGGGAGATTACTTGATCGTCGGGGTGACGACAGAAAGTTATGATAAGACCCGCGGGAAGCTTGGGGTGATTGATCCGATTCTGACTCGTATTGAAAATGTTAAGAAGACTGGCTTTGCGGATGAGGTTATTATCGAGGAAGTATCTGGTCAGAAATTCAGCGATATTAAGAAATATGATATTGATATATTTACCGTAGGTTCAGACTGGACGGGTACTTTTGATTATCTTAGGGATTACTGTCAGGTGGTGTATCTGGAAAGGACGAAGAATATCTCCAGTACGATGCTAAGGGAGCAAAGGCAACATATCCAGCGTATCGGAATTATCGGAACCGGAAGAATCGCGAACCGTTTTATACCAGAAGCCAAACTTGTCAGCGGTGTCAGTACGCAGGGGGTTTATAATCCTAATTTTGAAAGTGCCAGACAATTTGCTGAAAAGTGGGAAATAGAGCCATATGAGAATATGGAACGCTTTTTTGGAGCTGTTGATATTGTATATATTGCGTCGCCTCATCAGACGCATTATGCATACATTAAGTCAGCATTAGAGCATGGAAAGCATGTATTGTGCGAGAAACCCTTGGTTTTGCGGAAAGAACAGGCGGAAGAGGTGTTTGGCTATGCGAAAGAGCATGGCCTGATACTATTTGAGGGAATAAAAACATCTTACTGCCCCGGGTTTCAAAAGCTGCTGGGTATTGCCTGCAGCGGGATGATCGGAAGCGTCCGTAATGTAGAAGCATGCTTCACCAAGCTTGAGGATTCTGGCAGCAGGGAGCTTACAGATACTATGTATGGCGGCAGCTTTATAGAATTGGGAAGCTACATAATGCTGCCGATCTTAAAGATGATGGGAGTAAATTATGAAAGTATCTCTTTCGATTCCTTTAATGGAGAAAATGGTCTGGATCTGTTTACAAGAGTGACGCTGAGATATAGAACGGGACTTGCGACCGCAACCTGTGGACTTGGAGTAAAGTCGGAGGGACGGCTTTTGATTTCGGGAACAAATGGGTATATCGTGGCGGATGCGCCGTGGTGGAAGACTACTTATTTTGAAGTTCATTATGAAGATGCCGCGAAGGTGGATAAATATTCGGAAACCTTTCTGGGGGATGGATTAAGATATGAGATCAGTGATATGCTGGCACTCATCAACCGTACTGCAACAAATGATTTTAAACTGACGCGGGGCGAATCTATCGCGCTGGCAGAGATCATGGAAAAGTTTATGAAAGAAAACCGGAAATGAGGTAAAGATATATGAAACTATGGGCACACAGAGGCTGCAGCCAGCGGTATCCGGAAAATACGATGCTTGCATTTGAAAAGGCGGCAGCGGTACAGGGATTGACAGGAATTGAACTGGATATTCAGCTGACGAAGGATGGAGAGATGGTCGTCATCCATGATGAAAGAGTAGACAGGACGACGGAAGGGATTGGATTTGTAAGAGATTATACCCTTTCGGAAATAAAGAGGCTCCATATCTATGCGGGCAGTCATAAAAGCCAGAAGATTCCGACGATAACTGAGGTGTTGGATCTGCTGGAGCCGGCATTGCGAGCGGGACTTAGATTGAATATAGAATTAAAAAATAACATTTGCCCATATGATGGAATGGAAGAAAAGATTATAGAGTTGATCCGGCAAAGAGGCCTTGAAAATCATGTTTTGTATTCTTCGTTTTCTGCAAAGTCTTTGGAGAAGATACGGAGACTAAAACCGCAGGCAGAACTGGGGATTTTGGATTCAAAAGTATCTGACTGCCTGTACAAACTGAGAGGCGGCTGCGGTGCGGATGCGCTTCATCCGTTCTGGAGAGCAGTAGACCTATCAAAAGAAGATCTGGAAGATTATACTGTACGGGCGTGGATGGGGGGACATCTTTATCCAGAGAAACCGACAGGAACAAAGCTGGATATCAAGGCATTAGAGCGGCAGGGAATTACGGACGTGATGCTGAATGAGCCGGAATGCTATTTATCTGATCATTGATATAGATTATTTGGAAATACCGTGTTAGTAACAGATTGTTAGTTATATGAAAGGCAGAGATATGAAACAGCAGAATGTATCGCAATATCACATATCGGAAGAAGAGTTAAAGCAGATCCAGTCTGTCCAGCAGGAACTGATCAGAGAAGTGGCGCGGATCTGCAGGAAATGCAATATTCATTTTAATATGGTAGGCGGTACTATGCTGGGCGCGATCCGTCATAAAGGCTATATCCCATGGGACGATGATGCAGATATTGGTTTTTTGAGGACAGAATATGAGAAATTCCGGAAAGCGTGCAAGACAGAATTAAACCATGAAAAATATTATATGCAGGATCTGCGGGACACAAAAGGATATCGCTGGGGTTATGGAAAGCTCCGCAGAAAAGATACAGAATTTATCCGGCTTGATCAGGAATTCATGCCCTTTGAGCAGGGGATATTCATAGATCTTATGCCGTTTGATAATGTTCCGGACAAAGGCTTGTCAAAAAGAGTTCATTTTTTTCGGTGTTTCTTATACCGGAAACTGTTCTGGTCAGAGGTGGGCAGCAGAGCAGAAAAAAATCTGTGGAAGAGAGCTGCTTATAAGCTGATGAGAAAGATCCCGATGAAATTGATCATAAAAAGCTATCAGCGATTTATTGACACTTGTCAAAAAGAAAAGACACAGTTGGTGCGGATTCTTACATTTCCTACTCCGAAAGGGATATATGGATATGAGAGAAGATGGTATACGCAATTATCGGAGTATCCGTTCGGGAATATGAACCTTCCGGGGGCACGGGACTATGACGGGTATCTTAAAGTCAAATATGGGAATTATATGGAACTGCCGCCGGAAGAGAAACGGAAAACGCATCCCGTCTCTAAATTAAAATTGCCTGAGAGGTGATAAGAATTGGGAAAAAAACAAAAGTACAAAACAGGATATACGGATGGAGTGTATGATCTGTTCCATGTGGGACATTTGAATATGATACAGACAGCAAAGAAGTATTGTGAATATTTGATCGTCGGGGTACATGGGGACGACGTAGTGGAAGATTATAAGCGCCGCAGACCGATCATAAATGAGACAGACCGGAAACGGATCATAGAATCTGTCAAAGGAGTTGACAGAGCGGAAATCAACCGGTTCCGCGATAAATTGAGACTGTGGGAATTGTACCGCTTTGATGTGATCTTTATCGGGGATGACTGGAAAGGGACAGAGCGCTGGAATCATTTTGAGAAGGTGCTGGCAGAGATCAATGTGGATGTTGTATATGTTCCGTATACGAAGGGAATATCAACGACAGATATCAGAAATAAAATTATGGAAGGTGATGCATAGATGGATCAGCGGATGAAGATAGCCATTACGATGGGGGATCCGGCCGGGGTCGGAGCAGAGATTATTGTAAAAGCATTAAGTCATGTGGATGTTTATAAAAAGTGCATGCCGGTTGTCATGGGAGACCGGGCTGTATTAGAAGATGCGCTTGATTTTTGCGGTCTGCCCCTTGGGCTTCATGAGATCAGAAACATTGATGAGGCGGCAGGAAAATTCGGCGAGATTGATTTTATTGATTTCGGACTTTTTGCAGAGAATGGCTGGGAGTATAAGAAAAACAACGCCAAATGCGGTGAGGCATCTTTTAAATATATCGTAGATGCAATTAATCTTGCAATGGAAAAAAAGGTTGAGGCTGTCATAACGGCGCCGATCAATAAGAAGTCTTTAAGGATGGCAGGCCTTCCCTATGACGGTCATACAGAGATATTTGCCGAATATACGGGAACAAAAGATTTCGCCATGCTTCTTGCCAGTAAATATCTTCATGTGATTCATGTGTCCACACATTGTTCACTTAGAGAAGCCTGCGACAGAGTAACAAAAGAACGTGTATATAAGGTAATAAAGCTTGCAGAACGCGGGATGAAGGAACTGGGGTATTCAAACCCGAAAATCGTAGTATCAGGGCTGAATCCCCATAGTTCGGAAGATGGACTTTTTGGGCATGAGGAAGAGAGGGAGATCATTCCTGCTATAGAAAAGGCAAGAGAAGAAGGCATACAGGTTGACGGGCCGGAGCCGCCGGATACGGTGTTTGTAAAGTGTCAGTCAGGACAATACGATATCGTTGTCGCCATGTACCATGATCAGGGACATATTCCGTTGAAACTTAATGGATTTAACTATGACCATCTGCACAATAGATATAATTCGGTAAGCGGGATTAATTGTACGATTGGCCTGCCGATCGTACGGGCATCTGTGGATCATGGAACAGCGTTTGGCAAGGCAGGAGAAGGCAGGGCAAACGAAGAAAGTATGATAGATGCTATATTTGCAGGAGTACAGATGGCAGAGAATCGAAGGGAGAAAAGATAAGATGGCAGAATTCCGTCAATGGAGAGAGACAGACAGGACATATCTGAAAGATGTTGTGCCGCTTGATACGCCATATAATGCAGCGTTGGAAATATCGTCTTTTTGCAATCTGAAATGTGTGTATTGTGCCCATTCAACTGATCATGGACAGTATGAAGGAAATATGACGGACGAACTGTTAGAGAAGATATTGCATGATTTGGCAAAGTTCCCCAAAAAGATAAAGAAAGTAAATCTTTTTGGATTTGGAGAATCACTCTGTCATCCAGAATTTCCTGAAATTGTCGGGAAAGTGAATAAGGCTGATATTGCAGATGCCGTTGAATTTACTACAAACGGTGTTCTCCTTACTAAAGATAGAATAGATCGGATAATGGAAAACGGCGGAGTGCAGACGATAAGGATTTCATTGCAGGGGATAGAGGCGCAGGCGTATAAAGAATTTGGCGGAAAGAACGTTGATTTTGAACAGTTCTTATCCAATCTCAAGTATATGTATGAACAGAGAGGGAATATGAAAATACGCATGAAAGTGGCGGATATTGCGCTGAAGGGCGTACCTGACGGTGAAAAGCGGTTCAAAGATATATTTGGAAGTATGGCGGATTCGGTTTATATAGAACATATTCTTCCGATATATGCGGGAATGGATTATGACAAGATAGACAAGGACATTAATAAGGATGTGCTTGACGGCAGGATGCATGTGCATCAGGAAAAGATAAATAAGGTGTGCCACAGGGCATTTTATAGAATGAGGATTCGGGCCAACGGAGATGTGACAGCGGCATGCTGCGATGCCACGCAGGATGTCAGATATGGAAATGTGTGGAACGATTCTCTTTATAATATATGGAATGGGGAAGCTCATAAGAAATTTCTTAAACTTCAGCTTGAGGGGAGACGTTTTGAGCATCCTTATTGTAAAGAATGTATGATGCCCAATGATATTACGACAGAGGCTGACTTGCTTGATCCATGGGCGGGTAAGATCTTGGAGCGGATGGAGGGAGAGAGATCATGAGCAGGATAATGGAAGATATCTCGAAATGGCCGCTTGGAAAACGAGAGGAATTTTTGAAAAAAGTATTTAAAGAGAAAGTGGGAAGGCCTCTTGATCTCACAGAACCGAAGAGTTTTTCAGAAATGATCCAATGGATTAAATTGTATTATCAGGATCCCTTAATAAGCCAGTGTGTTGATAAGGTGTTATTTAAAGAATTTATCAAAGAAAAATTGGGAAATGGGTATACAGCTAAGACATATAAGATATGGGAATCTGCACAGGAAGTAAATCTTAGGGATATACCGAAACAGTGTGTAGTGAAATCCAACTGCTCAAGTGATGGCCGTAATATCTTGCTTATTCCAGATAAAGATAAGGTCGATCTTGAAAAGGCAGAGAAGGAAATAAAGGAAAATTGGTTTGACAGGTTAAAATTACATACAAATTCTTTTGCAAATTACTATTATGGGGTACAACCTAAGGTATATGTAGAAGAATATCTGAAGGAAGCTGAAGACAGACCTGATGATTATGATGTTTTCTGCTTTCACGGTGAGCCGAAGTTTATATATGTTAAAACCGCTCATTTTGATAATGGTGTCAATACAGAGGGCTATCCTGTAAGTTTTTATACGACAGATTGGAACTATATGGATGAAAAATACAAAGACTTTCCAAGCAGGGCAGATTTGGAAAGACCGGCACACCTTGGCAAGATGCTTGAAATAAGTTGTAAGCTTTCGAAAGACTTTCCATTTGTAAGGGTAGACTTTTTTGAGAATTCTAAAAAATTGTATGTAGCGGAATTTTCTTTTGCGCCGTGGGCCGGTCTTAGGACATATGAACCGGAATCTATGGATTATAAAATGGGAAAGTGGCTTGATATAGTACGTACCGCAAAGCCTCAATATGTGAATAGAGGATAGATTTAGATGATCATCTGAAATAATAAATTAATCCAAATAATAAAACAGATGCAAAATAAGTAAGGAAAGTGTAATTCATGGCAGATATGATGAGTAGAAAATATTTTTTGGATAGTAATACTTGTAAAAAGCAGTTTTATGAAAAAGAGATATTTGTTTTTGGCACAGGAGTAGATGCTGACCGGGTGCGTCAGGAATTGTCTGAAGTTACATCAATACTTGCTTATATTGATAATAACAGATACGGGAGCGGCCGCTGTTTTTTTGGAAAAGAGATTATCAGTGTAGAGCAGTGTTTGAAACGGAGAAGTAAAGGACAGCCGATAATCGTTGCTGCATACAAATATGGAACAGAAATATGTGATCAACTGACAGCGGCAGGATTGACAGGCGGAATTGATTTTTTTGTGTGGGATGACGCACATATATTTTCTTGTGATGAAATAACTGAAAAATATATTAATTTTATGAATCGTGTTTGGAAACATTCTTATATAAAAGAGCGGGAGGGGATTGTTTTAGTTCCATTTTATAATCGGCATGATTCTTGGTCGGTGCGCTGTGCGTATCTTAGTAATTTTCTTGCGGATAAATTACAAGCAGAGATATATGCCTATTCTTGCTTTGGTACAAGCAGTTCCAATGCATCAGAGGTCTGCAAAAAGATATATCAGGCGTTTAATGTGGAGACGTTGATAGATTCATCACTTAATGAAGCACAGCAGAACGAAGCAGATCAATTATGTGAATCTGTTTGGAATCAATTATCAACATGGGAAGACTGGAACAATATAACGATATATGGAATTCAGTTTGGTGTTACGATGATCAGGCATTTGCTGCGTGTCTATATTCCAAGTTTTGATGTCAGGGATTTTCAAATGTATTCCTTTTTAAAACGGGAAATTAATACAATTGTATTTTGGTATCATTATATATTTGATAATGATATTAAAGTGGCTTTATTGATGGATGGTGTCAGTTGGGAGGGATATATCAGAGATATTGCGGTTACGAAGGGTATACCTGTTTATATAATATTTGCGGATCAGATGGCAAAGGCGACTCTGGGCTACTATCAGGGGACTCCGTATCAATATTTTAAAGATATGTGGGGGCAGTTAACACTGGCAGAGCAGCAGTATGGAATAGAGTGGGCCAAGGAACATATTGAGAAAAGATTACATGGTGGAACGGAAGAAATTGTTTGTTGGGAAAAAAATCATTTTGCTTTTGCGGAGGCTAAGAGCGATAGACGTATTTTAGAGAAAAATGACAAAATAAAAGTTATGATATGCCCGCATATATTTGAAGAAGAATGTTTTTATTGCGGGGAACAAATTTTTGATAATAATTATTTTGCCTGGTTGTGTCATTTGGGAGAAATATCTGATCAGACACCAGAGTATGACTGGTATTTAAAAATGCATCCAAGTTCAAGTAAGAGGGATTTTGTAATTATTGATATGATATTGAAAAAATATCCTAAGATTAAGAAGATTCCGTCACATGTATCACCGATGCAGCTGCGTGAAGAAGGAGTGGAATATGCGCTTACTGTGTATGGCTCTATAGGTCATGAGTATCCGGCAATTGGAATACAGGTAATAAATGCCGGGCTTAATCCGCACTCATCGTTTGATTTTACATGGAATCCAACAACGAAAGAAGAGTATGATGATTTGATTTTTCATTTAGGTGATTTGAAAAAAAAGGAAGATATAGAAGGTTTGTATCAGTTTTATAGTATGAATTATTTGTTTTATAACTGGAATTATATACCGTGGCGGAAAATATTTTTTGAAAATCCATTATTAGGAATGGATAGGATAGAGCTTGAAGCAATAGGAAAAACTATAGGAACATGGAAGTATAAAGAATACATGAAGGAATGGACCAAGGAAAGACATGAGATGATTCTTGGTCAATTAGAAGATATATTCAGAAAATTAGATGAGTGGAGACCAGATATTCTATATAAAAAGAAAGTAGATGTTAAGTGAAGATGAGGTTTGCAAAGGAAATCAGGATAGGGAATAAAATAATATCTGAGAATTCTCCGGTTTTTATCATTGCAGAAGCAGGCGTGAACCATAATGGAGATATGAGTCTTGCAAAACAGATGATAGATACCGCTGTAGATGCAGGGGTTGATGCTGTAAAATTCCAATCCTTTAAGACGGATAAATTAATTTTAAAAAATGTAACTAAAGCTCCTTATCAAAAGAAAACGTCCGATAGTCAGGAATCGCAATATAATATGCTGAAACATCTTGAAATATCAAAATATCAGACTTTGGAATTGATAGATTACTGTAGAAAAAAGAATATCATATTTTTATCTACGCCATTTGAAAATGATAGTTTAGATGAATTGGACAGTATGGGGGTTGAAGCTTTTAAGATAGCGGCGACAGACTTGACTAATATACAGTTTTTGAGGCAGGCTGCCGGAAAAGGAAAGCCGATTATTTTGTCTGCCGGAATGTGTTATATGGAAGAAGTAAAAAAGGCATTAGAAGCTGTTCATACAATCAACAGGCAGGTAGTCTTGTTGCAATGCACGGCAAATTATCCGATTTGTGATGAAGAAGCGAATATCAAGGTTGTGCAGACTTTTCAAAAGTATTTTGATATACTGACCGGATATTCAGATCATTCTCAGGGTGTGGGAGCGTCGCCTTATGCAGCAGCTTTAGGAGCTAAAGTCATTGAAAAGCACTTTACGATTGATAAGACATTATCCGGACCTGATCAGAAAGCCTCTGTGACACCGGAGGAATTGAAAAAATTGGTACAGGATATAAGAAGAGTTGAAAAATATTTAGGAACCGGAGAGAAAATGCCTACCTGTTCTGAACAGATGACTAGAAAATCTCTCCAAAAATGTTTGGTAGCATCTGGATGTATCCAGGCGGGAGAGGTGTTTCAAAGTCATAATATTGTCGCAAAAAGGACAGATGGGTTAGGTATTTCTGCATTATATTATGATAATGTGATTGGAACGCAGGCGAAGCGGACGTATAACGAGGATGACATTATTGTTTGGGAATAGTGATATCTTTTATGCAGTGCATTGGGAATAAAAGGGGCAGAGTATGATCTATGTTTCATCAGCATGTATTAAAAAGAATAGAATTGACACAGTGATATGCCAGATGGCAGAGAGTGGGATTAGAAATATAGAGTTATCCGGCGGAACAGATTATTATGATGGGATCGAACATGATTTAAGAGAATGGAAAGAAAGATATCAGCTGAAATATGCCTGTCATGCTTATTTTCCGCCGCCTAAAGAGCCGTTTGTAGTAAATCTTGCTTCTTGCAATGATGAAATCTATCGCCGTTCTTTAGAACATTATGATAACTGTATAGACTTGTTGCAAAGAATAGGATGTAGTGTGCTTTCTATTCACGCAGGTTTTTTGATTGAAATAGAGAAATCTGATTTGGGCGGGAGAGTGAACTGCAAGGTTATTTATGATGAAGGTGAAGCATACAGCAGATTTTGCTATGCGTATGAAAGACTTTCCAAGAGATGTAGAGAAAGGAACATAAAACTGTACTTGGAAAATAATGTACTTAGCCATGAAAATTATATAGCGTTTGAACAGCAGAACTATTTTATGATGACAGATTATCAGTCTATTTTGTACATGAAAGAAAAACTTGATTTTGATTTGCTGCTTGATCTGGGACATTTATATGTTTCATCTAATACGCTTGGACTTACGTACGAGAAACAATGTGAGTATTTGAAACCGCATGTTAGATGGATACATGTTAGTGAAAATAATGGCATACGCGATGAACATAAGCCTTTGCAGGAAGAAAGCGTGATATTAAAGGAACTTTATAAAATATATACTGAAAAACTGAATGTGACGCTGGAAACGGTAGGAGAAATAAGCGATATTTTAAAAAGTTTAAAGTTTGTAAAAGGCGGAGAGTCGGAGGAAAATATTGTATGGACTGCGGGAAACTGATATGCAGTGAAAAATCAAACATAAAAGAAGTGATGACATATATTGACAGGAATTCGAAAGGAATTGTATTTGTTGTTGATGCGGATTCGCGGCTGGTTGGTGTTGCGACTGACGGAGATATAAGGAGAGCATTGCTTAACGGAATCGGATTAGGGGATTCTATAAAGACTTGTATGAATGAACACTTTACTTATACATCCAATCCTGTAGATGCGCAGAGGATTTTTCAACAGTGTGACGGGAAGTTTAAGATTATCCCATTGCTAGATGAGGATATGCATGTTATAGATTATGTGGAATGCAGCAACAGGCAGCATATAGCGTTGGCGCAGCCGCAATTGAATGGCAATGAGTATAATTACCTGATGGATGCATTTCTGTCAACATGGATATCCAGTACAGGAAAATATATTACACAGTTTGAAAATAATTTTGCCGAGTATTGCGGGGTACAATACGGTGTTGCGACTTCTAATGGTACGACAGCGCTGCATCTGGCTTTGGCAGCATTGGGGATCGGAGAAGGTGATGAGGTGATTGTACCGGATATTACTTTTGCGGCCACGATTAATGCAGTTATCTATACGGGGGCAAGACCGGTTATTGTAGATATAGATGAGGATAGCTGGGATATTGATCCGTATGAGATAGAAAAAGCGATCACTCCGAAAACGAAAGCAATCATACCAGTGCATATTTACGGGCAGCCGTGTGATATGAGAAGAATCTGTGATATTGCAGAAAAAAACGATTTGTATGTAATAGAAGATTGCGCGGAAGCGCATGGCGCGGAATGGAAACATAAGAGAGTCGGTTCTTTTGGGATTATTTCATGCTTCTCTTTTTTTGGCAACAAAGTGATTACTACAGGAGAGGGCGGGATGTGTCTTACTGACAGTAAAGAGTTAGATGATAAAATGCGTATCTTACGTGACCATGGAATGAGTAAAGAAAGAAAATATTATCATGAAGTCATTGGATTTAATTACCGAATGACAAATATGCAGGCGGCAATTGGCGTGGCACAGTTAGAACATCTCGATAAGATTTTAGAGTGGCGTTATGAAATTGAAGAGAAATATAGACATATATTTGAGAACATATCCCAAATTCAGATGCAACGAAATGATCTGCCGGATAGAAAGAAAATACCTTGGCTTGTATCTGTGTTGGTGGATGAAAAAGTACGAGATACGGTTATAGAGAAATTAAAATATCATAATATCGATGCGAGACCGTTTTTTACTCCATTAAGTGAAATGCCTATTTACAGGCAATATGCGCGAAAATGTGTGAAAAGCAGAAAGATTTCGAAAAGAGGGATCAATCTTCCTACAATGTTTGAGGTGGATGAAGTAAAGATTGAAAAGATTGCCTCTGTTATGAAAAAAGTATGGTAAAAAGGGAATTTTATGAAAACGGTAATATTTGGATGCGGAGGACAGGCACGGAGTATAATTAATACTCTTTTAAAGAGAGATAAGGACACAGAAATAATCATTGTGGACGAGAATGCAGATAAAGATGAACGTATTATGGGAATTGATGTTCTAAGATATTACCAGCTTGAGAAGCAGGATGTTTATATCATAGCTGTTGGTGATAATGATAAGCGCAGCAAACTCTATAATGAACTGCAAAACAAAAATTGCAAAGAAGGTGTTTCTATTGTGTCAGATTCTGCATTGGTAGGGATGGAAACGGTAATTGGCGCGGGAACATTTGTTGCGCCTCTCGCTTATATAGGTCCTCAGGCCAAGGTAGGAGATAATGTGATCATTAATACGGGAAGCATCATAGAACATGAAACAATTGTTGGGAGCCATACACATATTGCGCCCCATGCAACAATTTGCGGACGGTGCCGGATTGGCGATCATGTGTTTTGCGGCGCCGGAAGTACGGTTATTGATAAAGTGAGTATTGGCGATCATGCGGTGATCGGAGCAGGCGCGGTAGTAATTTCTGATATTAATGAAGCGGGAACTTATGTAGGGGTTCCGGCAAAGAAATTGAAATAAAGATTAGGGGTGGGTGAAATGAACATCTGCGTGATTGGCCTTGGATCAATGGGCAGGAGAAGAATAAGACTGCTCAAGGAAGTGATGAGAGATGCTTTGATTATAGGAGTCGATAATAATACGGAAAGAGTGCAAAGTGTAAAGAAAGAATATGATATTGCTTGTTATCATTCACTGGATAATGTGAAAGATTCGCTTGATTGTGCTTTTGTATGTACACCGCCGCAATTTCATGCCTCTATCATCAGGGAATGCCTGCAAAGAGAGTTGCATGTTTTTTCTGAAATTAATCTGCTTAGTGATTTATACGAGGAGAATAAGAGATTAGCACAAGAGAAGGGAAAGGTATTGTTTCTTTCTTCAACGCCGATGTATAAGGAAGAAATGCAGTATATTGATAAAAGAGTAAAACAAAGCAGAAGTCCCTGTGTATATCAATATCATGTTGGACAGTATTTGCCGGACTGGCATCCATGGGATAATTTGAAAGATTTTTTTGTTAGCAATAAAATGACAAATGGATGCAGAGAGTATTTAGCAATTGAATTACCATGGATGCAACGTACGTTTGGAAAGATTTTAAATTTCAATGTGATTAAAAGAAAGATTACTGGTTTAGATTTAGATTTTCCGGACGTTTATATGATTCAAAACGAGCATGAGAACGGTAATGTTGGAAGTTTGTTAATTGATGTTGTGAGCAGGCAGGCAGTACATCATCTGGAGGTTTTTAATGAAGAGTTTTATATCAGATGGGACGGCACGCCAGATTCATTATGGGATAAAGATATTGTAACAGGAGAGATGAAAGCAGTAAGGGCAGGCAGTTACAAGCATGAGGATGGCTATGCGGATTTTATTAATGAGACTGCATATGCAAAAGAGATAGATAACTTTTTTGAGACGTTGAAAGGCGGCGAGCCTCTATACAATTTTACGGAAGATCAGAAGATACTGCAGTTAATAGATGAGATTGAAAGATGAGGATTAGGTTTGAAAATATGCATGATAGGGCTTGGCTCCATAGGCAAACGGCATACAGAGAATATACGGGGTGTTCTGAATAAACGAAAAGTGGAATATCAAATTGATGCATTAAGAAGCAGGAGAAGGGAACTGCCAGAGGATTGTCAGAACATCATTAGTAACCAGTTTTATCAGTCAGAAGATCTGCCGGATGACTATGACATTATATTTATTACTAACCCGACTTTCCGTCATTATGATACGATTCGGGAAATGAAAGAAAAAACAAAGCACTTGTTTATAGAAAAGCCTTTGTTTGAGTCTTTGAGTTATGATTTAAGAAGCTTACGGGAAAATCCTGGCAGTGTGTACTATGTTGCATGTCCGTTACGTCATAAGAACGTTATTAAATATGTGAAAGATTCTGTTTTGCAGAATAACGATATAATTTCCGCGCGGATCATCTCTACGTCATATTTGCCTGCATGGAGGAGTGGAGCAGATTATAGAAAAATATACTCAGCAAGAGACAAAATGGGCGGCGGTGTGACTCTTGATTTGATTCATGAGTGGGATTATGTATTAGATTTATTTGGAGAGCCAGAGAAAATAATGCATATGAAAGGTCATATGTCTAATTTAGAGATAGATAGTGATGATGTATCCATTTATTTGGCAAAATATGAAAATATGTTTTTGGAAATTCACCTGGATTATATAGGACAAAAAACAGAACGTCTTCTACAATTGTTTACGAATGAAAAGAGAATTGATGTGGATCTGATAACTGATACTATATTTGAATACAAGAATAATCAGATGATACTGTGTCGTACATTTCCTCAAGAGGATTTTTATGTTAGTGAATTGGAGTATTTTTTTGACTGCATAGAAGGGAAAACGGCAAATATGAACACGATTGGAAATGCATATAATACATTAAAAATAGCTTTGTCAAAGGAGTAAGAAATATGAACTTTTTGTTTACAATATGTGCAAGAGCAGGCTCTAAGGGAGCTGTAGGGAAAAATGTGAGAATGTTTTGCGGAAAGCCGCTTGTATACTATACATTGGAAATATATAAAAAATATCTGGAAAAGCATAAACATACCGGAGACAGGATTGAATTGGCGGTCAATACCGATAGTGAGTTGCTTTTGGAGCAGATTCAGAGTAAAGATAGCAAATTTATTTTTGTAGAAAGAAAAAAAGAACTGGCAGGAGATATTGTGGCAAAAAGTGATGTGATTAAAGATACATTACTGGAGGCAGAACGGTTAACAGGAAAAAAATTTGACCTTGTTGTAGATCTAGATATTACATCACCTCTTAGAGAATTGGAAGATGTTGAGGGAACTATTGCAAAGGTTATTTACAATAAGCAATGCAATTTTGCGTATAGTGTCGTGGAAGCGAGGAGAAATCCATACTTTAATATAGTTTGTAAAGATGAAACAGGATTTTTCGATAGAGTGATTTCATCGGATTATACGGCGAGACAGCAGCTGCCAGAATGTTTTGATATGAATGCGTCGGTATACGCCTATTCCAGAGAGTATCTATTGGATATGTGTAAAGAAAACAGATTTGCGATGGTTTGGGAAATGCAGGATAATGCAGTTTTGGATATTGACAGTGACAGTGATTTTGAACTTATGGAAGTATTAGCCCAATATTACTGGTCAAAAGGCAAGTATTTGGATATCAGATAAACAAAAGAAAGGTTAAGGATATGAAAGTTGTATATGTTGTTCACTGCATTGATACGGAAGGGCCGTTATATGAAGCTCCAGAAGTGCCTTTCGAGCAGATCCGGAAAGTGTATGGTATAGATATAGAGCCTACAGAAGAAAATCTGGCGAAATTACGTTTGGGGAAATTAGATCTTCATGGTAATGAAGAGGCAGTCAAAAATCTTATTGGTATTCGCAGGATGGCTATTGGTAATGACTGGAATGCAATTGATAAAATGCTTGTACGGATTACTTCCGAGGATTTTCGTTTCCGCTTGCCGGACAATATGGGACAGGGGTGGAAATATAGCTGGTTTTGTGTAGACCATGTTGGGTTCACTGGTGAGAATCCAAGAAGAAGAGATAGTGGACATCATAAGGTGTTTGACCATTATATGAATATGATCAGTGAGCAAAACATGGGAGATATAGTGCAGTTTCATCACCATCCAGTTTCACATTCGGGAAATTATCATGAATCTGGAACAGCATTTTGGGGGAGAAGTACTTTGAATGAGATTTTGACGCGCAAGATTATTGAACGGAAGTGGTTCCCTGTAGCGTTTAGACCGGGATTTCATACAGAGAGAGCAGATGCACACTGGTTTTTGGAGCAATGGATACCGTTTGATTATGGAAATCAGGCGGTCAAGGGTATTGCGACTGATCAGCCGGATATTATGGACGGTAGGTTTGGCGACTGGCGATTTGCTCCGACAGAGTGGAAGCCTTATCATCCGGCATATGATAATTATCAGAAAAAAGGTGATTGTAAAAGATGGATTACCAGATGTTTGAATATGAATGCGAAAAGTTGCGAGATTACATTTGAGGATGTATGTGAGGCATTTGAATTGGCGCAGAGAGAGGGTAAGGCAATTTTGGCATTTACTAATCATGACTATAAGGATATGGAATATGAAGTTGACCGGATAAGGGGCTTTATAGAACTAGCGCAAGCTGAGTTCCCTGAGGTCAGTTTTCAGTATATGGATGCTGTATCAGCAATGCGTGAATATTGTGAACTTAAGCCCAAAAAGATTAAGATGGAATGTGAGATTAAATCAATGCCGAATGGAAAGAAGCTGATTGTAAAAACGAATGGCAATCTTTTTGTGGCACAGCCATATCTGGCATTTCAGACTAAAGACGGACGGTTTTTGTGGGATAATATGGATAATGGAGTTGACAATCAGTGGAGTTATACATTTGATTATAATTCAATTGATTACGCAATGATTCAAAAAATCGGTATAGCTGTTTCAGATGATTACGGATATTGTGAAGTGGCAAATTATGATACGCAAGAGTGTCAGTGGCACAAAAGGAGATTAAATGAAGGATAATACAAATAATAAAGAGTTTTGGAATAATTATGTTTCTTATTGGGAACGTAAGGTAGATGAAGCAAATCACGATAACAATGCTGCTGACAAGACGGTAGATGATAAGTTATTGTTAAAGTTTTATGACAGGCTGGAAGTTACGTGTGATGAAAAGATATTGGATTATGGATGTGGTTCAGGTCGGTTATATGCGTTGTATCGTCAGAAGAATGAAATGAGAGTGCAGGGGTATTATGGACTTGATGTATCAGGAGTATGTCTGGAATATGCAGCCCATAGATATCCGGAGCTGCAGCTTAAAGAGAATTTGATTGAGTTTGATGGCATAAATATTCCTTTTCCTGAGAATTCGTTCGATAAGATCATGTGTTTTTCTGTATTTGATGCGGTCAGGCAGGAAAAAGTGCTGTCAGAGTTATTGAGAGTATTAAAGCCGGGCGGCAGATGTTTGATCACGGGGAAAAATTCCAGATATTTCGCGGATGATGAGGAAGCGTATGTGGCAGAAGTAAACGCAAGAAAAAAGGAACATCCTAATTCCTTTACCAACGTGGAGGAGATGGAGAAACAATTGATCGGTCATGGGGCAGAAATTTATGAAACATGTTATTTTTTGAAAAGGCGTGATTTTGCTTTGGATCAATATGTTACTCAGCGGCCAGACACATTTTACCAGTGGGCATTAGTACTTGGAAAAACAAAGAATTATCAAAATGTACCATATGCGCCATTTAGTGACAGATTTTCAGAAACCTTTAAGCGGATGCAGTAGAATGCGGAGGGAAATATATGTGCAGTATACCGGTAAGCGTGATCATACCAATATATAATGGTGAGAGGCATTTAGAAGAATGCCTGGATTCATGTCTGGAACAGACATTAAGATCAATAGAGATTATATGTATTAATGACGGTTCTACAGACAATACAGAGAAAATTTTGAATAAATACGTAGAAAGGCATGAAAATATTGTTATATTGAACCAAAAAAACCAGGGATCGGGTGCGGCACGGAATTTAGGGATAAAGCATGCAAATGGAGAATTTGCGGCTTTTATGGATTCAGATGATTTTTATCCGGACAAAGATGCTTTGAAGAAATTATATAATGCAGCAATAGAAAACAAAGTATTTGTATGCGGGGGTTCGGCACTTTTTTTGAACGATGGGAAAGTGAACCAAAGTGATACGAGAATGTGTTTTCATGAAAATAAAATCATGAAATACAGGGAATATCAGAGCACGGGAGGATTTACACAGTTTATTTATAATACATGTTTTTTGAAGGATAATAAAATTATATTTCCTGATTATAGGAGATATCAAGATCCGCCGTTTTTTGTAGAGACTATGACTAAAGCTGGTAAACTTTACGTGATCAGGGACTGGATCTATGCGGTCAGAAATACAGATAAGTTTGTCCAATATAATAATGCAGATATTATGATAGGGATTTTAAGTGGAATCAGAGATGTTTTAAAGACCTCTCATGCAAATCAATTTGAAATGCTGCATACCAATATGGTGATTAATTTAATGGGGACTTATATTTCATTTGTCTATAAGCTGATTTACAACAAGAAAAAGAATGTCAGAAAATATTATGAAGAGGCATTAGCGGAAATAGATGAGTCATTATTAGAACATGATAGTAGAAAGATTAGAAAACCAGAGGTAATGTCTGATGATGAAATCAATCAGATGATTGATCACAGCCTGAAAAGAGAAAGGCAACTGCTCAGTAAGATCAATTCTTATGGGACAGTTTTGATCTATGGCGCTGGAATGGCCGGACGTACACTCTATCATTATCTTCTGCAAAGAGGATGCAGGATAAATATTGAGTTTATTGTTACAGCAGAGAATCCGGAGTATACGGCATGTGGAAAAAAAGTAAAATCAATACATGATTATGCCAGCGTTAAAAAAGAAGTACTTATTATTATAGCAAATAAATATCACGCTGAAGAAATGAGGGAATACGCATGTAAATGTCAGTTCGAAAATGTAGTGACTGTGTCATATGATGAGGTTATGCTATTTGGCGCTGATATAATGGATAAAACGGACAAGAATTTCCTTACAATTTTTTGATAGGTTAAGAATAGAATAAATTAGTAGAAAGCAGGAGCCTATATTTATTATTGATAACATAGTGCTTTCTGAATGGGTGGCATAAGATTGATTGTAATAAAAATCACAGATGGATTGGGAAATCAAATGTTCCAGTATGCGTATGCGAGAGCGCTGCAGATTAAGCTGTCTCAAAAGATATATCTGGATATCAGTGACATTAACAATTTGCAGAATGAGCAGGCACGAAAAAGTGGGTGGGTTGAGTTGTGTGATAAACGGGAATATCAATTAGATCGTTTTATGATAGCTTTGCCGGTCATATGTACAGAGAAACTGCCTAAAAGGAATATGGAAGCATATAAAAAGAATAAGTTTTTACGTTATTGTGAGGAACTCCGTCTGATGCCGACAGTTTTTCTGAAAGAAAGAGACTGCAGGGAAAAAGGAATGCGATATAAAAAATATCAGCACTATTATGTAGAAGGCAGTTTTTTTGATAAAAGCTATTATGAAGATATTGGAAGTATATTACGGCAGGATTTTCAGCTGAAAAAGGGATTATGTATACCAGATGAGATTGACCAGATATTGAAAAACAGGAATACCGTATCAATACATATACGAAGAGGAGATTTCTTAAGAGTCGGTCGTGATATGAGCACAGATGATTATTATAATGAAGCAATAAGATATATGAAAGACAAGATACGCGCGCCTTTTCTTTTCATTTTTTCAGATGATATTACATGGGTTCAAAATAATATGAAATTTGATCTGGATCATATGATAATAAGCGGACAAGGGTTTACTGACAGCGAAGAGATAGCGCTGATGAGTATGTGTAAGAATAACATTATAGCAAATAGTACATTTAGCTATTGGGGGGCATGGCTGAATTTCAATAAGGATAAAATAGTAATCTCACCCAGAGGCTGGAGACAAAAAATCATTCCGGATACATGGGTGCAGTTATAAGAGAGGAAATGAAATGAAACGTGTATTATGCAGTATACTTTTGGCGATCATGAGCTTTGCCTGCGGAGTAGTTTTTATAATATATCAGTGCGGATATATTCTGGAAAGCGAACGAAAAAGGGCAGATAAATTTTTTTCTTATTTTAAATTATTGGATAGATGGTTAACCTGTAAAGAACAGAATTACAGTTTTGAGGATTATTTTATTAAAAATAATATTAAAACGGCAGCCATCTATGGAATGGGACAGATAGGAAAGCATCTAAAACATGAATTGGAAACAGCAGGCATAGAGGTCAGTTATGTGATAGATGAAGGGGAAAGTGTGATCTATGGTAAAGAGAGGCACTATAATCTGCGAGATGATCTACCGTTAGTAGATATAGTGATTGTTACGCCGGTTAATGAGTTTGAAGAAATAAAAAATAATATTTTGGACAAAAACAGAATATTGAATGTTGTTTCAGTAAATAGTGTTATAAGGGCGGATTGACAGAATATGACGATGGCAGAGGGAAATATGACAATGAAAATAATAAGGGGATACGAAGACATTATATCAATCGTAAGAGATTCGCCTGTAGTTGTTTGGGGGGCTGGAAGAAGGGGACGTACATTTTTGCAGGAAATAAGGGTACATCATATTAAAAATGTGTATATATATGATGAAAACAGCTCTAATATGAGCGATATAGATGAAAGGATCTCTTTAAAAGATATAAAATCTTTGATTGATAAGATCACATTTGTGATTGCAGTGGCAGATGATAAAACAGCAGATGAAATTTTGAGTACAATTTTAAATTATAATATTTTGGCAGAAGTATACAGATATATTCCCAAAGGGCATACATATTTAAATAATGTACTAAATGGAGAAGGATTTTATAACGGAGAAAGCAGACAGAAAGCGTTAGAAAGTTTTTCCGCGAAGGAGTTATTAAAGCAGAAGATCAGAAATAAAGAGCCGTTTTTGTGTTCAAGGTGGGGAAGTGTAGAGGGGAATACTGTCTATGCGGATAAAGCAGGATTATTTATTGAGTCAGAGAACTTTTCACTTAAAAATAATGCAGGTTTTTATCCGTTAGATAAACATTCGATCCGCAGATTTGTTAAGTATTCCATAAATGCCGCGCAAGAGATTGATATATTGATTGCTGGAGTCTGGTGCCCGAGAGTGGAGGAACTTTATAGATTGTATTCACCAGAGTCAGTTTTAGTTACAGATGCAATGATGTGTCCTTTTTGGGAGGATGTTTCGTGGACAAATGCGCTGAAGGGAAAGAGAGTGCTGGTTATTCATCCTTTTGCTAAGTTGATAGAAAAACAATACAGGTATCGGGATAAATTATTTAAAGCGCCGGATATTCTGCCGGAAATGGAATTGATCGTATATCAGGCAGTCCAGTCAATGAACGGCAGCGCGGAATTTGCATCATGGTTTGAGGCCTTAGAAAAGATGAAAGCAGATATCAGCAGCATTGATTTTGATGTAGCGTTAATCGGCTGCGGTGCATATGGTATGCCGTTAGGCGCGTTTATAAAAACCGAATTGAGTAAAAGCGCAGTCCATATGGGAGGAAGCCTGCAGCTTCTGTTTGGCATAAAAGGGAAGCGCTGGGAAGGCAACGGATATGATTATCATTACAAATTATACAATGAGTACTGGGTCAGGCCGACAGACGATTTAAAGCCGGAAAACTATAAGAATGTAGAAGGCGGCTGTTATTGGTAGGAGGGAGATAATAATGGAGAAAGGCGTATGGTTATTCGGAGCCGGGAAATGGGGAGAAAAGTATATAGAAGAATATGGGGTCTCTTTATGTAAAGGATTTGTGGATAATTCATTTAATCGTCAGGGGACAAGGCTTAAAGAGGTACCAATTTATGATTACAATGAATTTAAGACACGGTTTGATAAGGAAAAGGATATTATTTATATTACTGCATCCACCAGAGGGAAAAACGAGATTGTGATCCAATTGTTTAACGATAAGCTGCATACTTTTGCAAAGGCGTATATACCGGGGCAGGGGATAATTGCTATAGAAGATTCGTGGAATAATGTTATTAATTCTCAGTTAGGAGAGGAGATAGGCCTTAAGCATTGGTTCAGATGCAACGGAGTGCTTAAGGAGGATTATAAAGGTTTTTACCTTGATATAGGCGCATATCATCCTTTTGCGATAAATAATACAAGGTGGGCATATGAATTAGGATGGAGAGGGATGAATATCGATCCCAATGAACAGAGTATAGAATTATTTAATATTTTCAGACCGGAGGATATTAATATTAACTGCGGGGTCTCTGATAAAAATGAGGAACTGACGTATTACATTAAAAAAGGTGAGGAAGGATCGAATTCTTTTGTGGAGGAAAGTGAAGACGTGAATTCTGTCACAAATACTAAAATCATGAAAGTCCGTAATATTAATGACATATTAGATGAACATCATATTGAAAAAATTGATTTTGTAGATATTGATGTAGAGGGACTGGATGAAAAAATAGTCAGTACATTTAATTGGAAAAAATACAGTCCGAAATGTGTCCTGATAGAGTTTTTGGAACAGGAGTCAGTGGAAGATGTGCTGACGACACAGATCCATAAAAAAATGAAAGAGGAAGGATATGTTTTAAGCAGTTTTTATACGGTAACCGCTTTATATGTGAAAAAATAAATGGGCTAAAAGGAGAAATGACAGGATGAAGAAAATTTTAGTCTGGGGAACTGGGAAATTAGCAGAAAGGTTTATAAAAAATGGCTGTAATGGAGAAATTTTAGGATTTATAGAGACAAACAAGTCAGCCGATTCATATATGGGTAAGCCAATATATGACAGCCGGCAGATTCCGGATCAATATGATTATATTATTGTGGCAAATTCCCACACGACAGAAATATACAATCTGGCAATAAAATTGAATATCAATTGTTCTAAGATTATATTTTTATACGGCGTCAAACGGCGGGAGGGATGTGTTGATACAGATGTTTTAAAAGAAATATTGCTTGAAAAAAATTATACGGATTATTGCGGGGAATTTAATTTGACAGAGGGCTCTTTTATAGATGAGGATGCCAGAACGTATGCCAGGATGAACCGAAGAGCTAATTTTGAGATAAAAGAAGAGTACATATGGCCGGTTATCAGAGATAAGTACGCAGCAGCAGGAACGATAGGCAACTATTTCTGGCAGGATCTCTGGGCAGGCAGGCTGGTGATTGGATCAGGAGTAAAAAATCATTTTGATATTGCATCCAGATTAGACGGATTTATAGCTCATTTGCTTGCGGCCGGAATAGATGTCACTATGATAGATGTGCGGGAATTTCCTGAAAAGGTAGAACATTTGCATACAATAGTTGATGATGCCACTAGCCTGCGTCAGATTCCGGATGACAGTATCGAGAGCATATCAGCGCTTTGCTCATTAGAGCATTTTGGCCTGGGACGCTACGGTGATCCTATAGACCCAGAGGCATGTTTTAAATGCTTTGACAGTATTCAGAGAAAGCTAAAGAAGAATGGGAAGTTATATCTTTCACTTCCGATAGGAAAAGAAAGACTGGAATTTAATGCTCACAGAGTGTTTTACCCAAGCACTATAATCGAGAGTTTTGCTTCCCTTAAACTAGAAGAATTTTCCTGTACGGCACAGGGGAAAATCGAATACAACATAGATATACATAAGTATGACAATGATTTACATAATGGGAATTACAGGTATGGATTATTTTATTTTACGAAGCCTTAGATTAATATATTATTCATGAATATAAGCTGCAGCAGCAGGAGAATGAAGAAAGAAAAGGTCATTTTTATGAAAAAAAGGACGATAGGATTAGTCATGATTACATCCCCGTATGTAGGAGGAGTATTTCAATATGAAAATCTGATTGCAGAAGCAATTTGGAATAATCGTGATAAGTACAATATGATTATGGTTTGTGATAATTCGTATTGGATTAATTGGTGCATAGAAAGAAATGTTAAATTTATAGAAGGCAAGATGGGAATGTATAAAGGCAGTATAGAGTTTGCTAAGAATCATCCTTATATTGCCGCATTATACAGTAGTTTTTTTTCTCCGCAGATAAAAAAAATAAAAGAGGAGAAAATAGAATTACTGGTTTATGGCCAGCAGGGAATGTTCCTTGCCAGCAAACTGATCAAACAGCTCTGTCCTATCCATGATCTGATGCACAGATATGAAACAAGATTTATGGAGAGACAGCAATCAAAAGAAGATAATATATTTCGATGTGAGCTGCAATTCGTGACAACAGTCATGGTAGATTCCCAATTAGGGAAATCTCAGGTAATAGAGTCATATTTGCAGAAAAGGAAAAAAAGGCCATTTATCCAGGTGCTGCCGTACGTTGTATCTGAACATATTACGGATTCCAAAGAAGAACCTGTTCAAACGCCTGATAAATATATTTTTTATCCGGCGCAGTTCTGGCAGCATAAAAATCATCTGAATCTTCTGAAAGCTGTAGGTATTTTGAAAAAAGATATACCGGATATACATTTGATACTGGTCGGTTCAGAAAAGAATGCGTTAAATACAATAAAAGAATACATCAAAGAAAATGAGATGGAATCTTTTGTGACAATTTATAATTTCGTGTCGGAAGAAAAGCTTATTTATTTATATAGACATGCGGCTGCCATGGTCATGCCAAGTTATTTTGGACCTACTAATATACCGCCTTTAGAGGCGATGGCTTTGGGATGTCCGGCAGCAGTTTCCAATAACTACGCGATGGGAGAGCAGGTGGGAGATGCAGGATTGTTATTTGACCCGGATTCACCGAAAGAGATCGCGGATTGTATCAGTAAGCTTTGGAACGACAGCCGCCTTAGAGAGACGATGAGGGAAAAAGGTTATCAGCAGATTGCAAAGTGGCGGCCAAAAGATTTTGAAAAGAGATTGATAGAAACAATAGATATTACTCTGGGAATTTAACGAGCAAATAATAAGATGGGGGAAATATGAGTTTTATACCAGTGAATGAGCCTCTGCTAAACGGAAATGAAAAGAAATATTTATGCGAGTGTATTGATACAGGCTGGATATCTTCGGAAGGTCCGTTTGTAAAAGAATTTGAACAAAAAATGAGTGCGTCTGTGAATAGAAAGTATGGTATAGCAGTGTCCAATGGGACTGCGGCGCTGGAGGTTTCGATTCAGGCGTTAGGGATCAAAGAGGGCGATGAAGTGATCATGCCTGCGTTTACGATCATATCTTGCGCGATGGCGGTTACAAAGGCAGGCGGGGTTCCGGTATTAGTGGATAGTGATCCGTATACATGGAATATGAAAGTGGATGAGATTGAGGAAAAGATAACGCCAAGGACAAAGGCTGTCATGATTGTCCATTTATATGGGCTTCCGGTTAAGGCAGATGAAATCCTTGCTTTGGCAAAGAAATATCATCTAAAAGTGATAGAGGACGCGGCGGAGATGCATGGACAGACATATAATGGCAGACCATGCGGAAGCTTCGGTGATATCAGTACATTCAGTTTTTATCCCAACAAGCATATAACAACAGGCGAGGGCGGAATGATTGTGACGGATGATGAAGAGTTGGCGAAACGGTGCAGGATGATCAGGAATCTTTGCTTTAGAGAAGATGTCCGCTATGTACATGATGAGATCAGTGATAATTACCGTTTTACAAATCTGCAGGCAGCGGTGGGGCTTGCACAGTTAGAGCGGCTGGATGAATTTGTAGAGAAAAAAAGAAAGATGGGAAAATATTATACTGAAAAGCTGCGGAAGATAGATGGGCTGCGGCTGCCTGTTGAAAAGACGGAATATGCAGATAACATATACTGGGTGTATGGGATTGTACTGGATAAAAATATTCAGGCGGATAATAAAACCATTCAGAAGCTTCTGGCAAAGGAAGGAATAGGATCAAGAACATTTTTCTGGTGCATGCATGAGCAGCCGGTATATGTGGAACAGGGATTATTTGGCGGTGAAACATATCCGGATGCAGAATATCTGGCAAGGAAGGGCTTTTATATACCAAGCGGACTTGCCCTGACAGAGGAGCAGATGGAGACGGTAACGGATAAGTTGGTGAAAGTGGTAAATATGCTGTCATGATCGGTTTTAAGTATTGCATGTCAGGTAAATGCAGCTGTTAAAGGTGATTTTATGGGAAAAATAGAAGAGATTAAGAAAAAAGATAAGCTGATAGCAATGATCATACGAAATGATTATAAATGCGACGGGGTAGATTTTGTTACGCCAGACGAATATTCCCAGCAAGTAGCGTACATGCATCATCCGGCAGGGAAGAAGATCGATGCCCATGTACATAATCTTGTGCACAGGAATGTTGTAATGACGCAGGAAGTATTATTCATTAAAAAAGGAACTTTAAGAGTGGACTTTTACGATGAATATGAAGACTATCTTGAAAGCAGGGATTTACATTCAGGAGATATTATTTTATTAGTTTCTGGCGGCCATGGATTTCAGGTTTTGGAAGAAGTGGAAATGGTTGAGGTAAAACAGGGACCATACACAGGGGAACAAGATAAAAAAAGGTTTAAAGGAATTGAAGAAACTCAGATCAAATACAAATAAGAACTAATGGAGGTATGTATGAAGAGGAAAATAATAGTTTTTGGACTTGGAAAAATCTTCCGTACATTTTTGAAAAATTATGATCCTGAAAAGGTGGATATATTAGCATTAAGTGATAATAAAGCAGGAGATGGTGTATGTGGAATAGGCAGTGTATTCGAGAATTATCCGGTTATACGGCCGGAACAGATCAAAGATTACGATTTTGATTATATTGTGATCACCAGCTCATATTATGACGGGATTAAGAAACAGCTTACAGAGCTTGGAATAGATGAGCATAGTATATTAGGATTTGCAGATATCTATCAAAAATTGATATATATTGATAATCCAGTTATGGATTTTATGAAAGATGATCTGCAGGCTGCCGTGGCAGCTCAGAAATCAAATATTTTGGGATTTGAAAAACTTAAAGAAATGCAGGAAAAAGCTCTTTTTCTTCAGGCGAAGGCCTGCATAGATTGTATGAAGAATAAGAGAATTGATTTGTTAGAGGAAGTGGAATTCCAAGTGTTTTCTCAATGGGGAGAGGATGGAATTATCCAGTGGCTGATCAATAACATAGATGTGGATAATAAGGTGTTTGTGGAGTTTGGAGTTGAAGACTACAGAGAATCCAATACGAGGTTTCTGCTGATGAACAACAATTGGTCAGGGCTTGTAATTGATGGAGATAAGGAGAATGTAAAAAGGATAAAACAGTGGCGTCCATATTGGAAATACGATCTGGAAGCAGTGGATTGTTTTATAACAAAAGATAATATCAATTCGATTATTTCGGAGGCGGGAATAAAAGGAGATATAGGACTGTTAAGTGTAGATATAGATGGAAATGATTACTGGATACTCAATGAGATTGATTGTATACAGCCCCGTATACTTATTTGTGAATATAATAATATCTTTGGGCCTGATAAGAAGGTGACTGTTCCATATGACAAAACATTCTTTAGGACAGAGAAACATTACAGTAATCTTTACTGGGGATGTTCTTTAAAAGCATTGCGTAGTTGGGCCGAAGAGAAGGGATTTTATTATGTGGGGACCAATAGCGCAGGAAACAATGCGTTTTTTGTCAGAAAAGACTGCATTGCCGAGGATAAACTGCCAAAAGAGAGAAATCTATTTATAGAAAGCAAATATAGGGAAAGCCGGGATGAAAAAGGAAAGCTTACCTTTGTACGAGGAGATGAGCGTCTTAAATTAATAAAAGAAATGGAACTTATGAATTTGGAAAATGGAGAAGTAGAATATATAAAGGATATATATCAATTGTAGGAAGGATATTGTATGGAAGTATTTCAGGATTATGCCTTATATTACAATGCATTTTACCAGGATAAGGACTATATGGCGGAAACCCGGCAGGTTGATATATTATTGAAAAAATATGGAAATGATGTCAGGAAGATAATTAATTTCGGATGTGGTACAGGAAAGCATGATATCGAATTATCGAAGATGGGATATTGCTGTAAAGGGATAGATATGAGTCCGCTTATGATTGAGATAGCGAAGGATAACAGTAAAAAAGAAGCAGTAAAGATAGATTTTTCTGTGGCAGATATCAGAAGCTATGTCCCGGTTGAAAAATGTGATTCCGTCATATCGTTGTTTCATGTGATGAGTTATCAGAATAGTAATGGTGATCTGTTGGCTGCTTTCAGGGCGGCAAGAGCGGCGCTTGACAAAAATAAAGGTATCTTTTTATTTGATGTGTGGTATGGTCCCGGAGTGCTGAGTGATAAGCCTTCGGTTCGTGTAAAAGAGGCTGAAAATAATACTCATAAATTGGTGAGGATAGCAAGACCGGTTATGCATGATGACAGGAATGTAGTAGACGTATGTTATGAAGTGCTTGTTATCGATAAAGAATCAGGTAAAACAAAAGTAATCAATGAAGTTCATAATATGCGTTACTTTTTTAAGCCGGAACTGGAATTTTATTTGAGGGAATCAGGGTTTGAGTTGATTGATAATCTGGATTGTGTGACACTTGACAGGACAAATTATGAGTCGTGGACTAGTTATTTTATTGCGAGAGCTGTATAAGACGGATGTGTCTATGGAAAGTAAATTAAAATATATGGAAGGAGTCCGTTATATATGTCTGAAAAAAGATTAAATATATCTGTTGTGATACCGGCATTTAACCGTGAACAGACAATAGTCAGGTGTCTTAAATCAGTTGTTGGCCAGACGTATCCTGCAATGGAAATACTGGTCGTTGATGATGGCTCTGCGGACAATACAAGAAAGATAGTTGCTGATTTTCCGTCAGATAAGGTGTCCTTGCTGTGCCAGAACCACAAGGGGGCGCAGGCGGCAAGGAATGAAGGCATTATCAACGCAAAAGGAGAGTATATTGCTTTTCTGGATTCGGATGATGAATGGCTGCCCCATATGTTGGAGGAGACGGTGAACTGTCTGATGGATAAAGGTGAACACTGTGTTATATATTCAGACTGTTATGTCCGGATGGGGGACAGTCAGAAGTTAGCCAGATTGCCGGATTGTGAGGGGGATTCTTATGCAGCCCTGTTAAGAAGGACCGGCCCTACAATATCCATGCTGGTAAAAAGGAAATTGTTATTGGAAATAGGATTGCTTGATGAAAAAGTGACAGCATATCAAGAATGGGATACTGCGATACGGTTAGCGAAGAGGACTGAATTTGTACATATTCATAAACCTTTATTTAACTACTATATGCATGACGGTGAAGCCATTTCCAAAAGCGGTGAAAAGGACTTATTAGGATATGGGTATATTGTCAAGAAGCATAGAAAGAATATTGTGGATGTATGCGGATATGGGGCGCTGGCAGACCATTATCATTTATTGATAAAAAAGTGTATTCAGAATAAAAGCAAAAAATTGTATATGTATATCTGGAAATGGTATCAGGCGGAATTGATGGATATGATCAGGAGAAACAGAGTATGAAGAAAAAAATATTAACAATCGTATTTTCTATCGGTGTTTTTGGAGCCGGAGTAGGTGTCGGGGCTGTTGCAGTTGCAAATGTTTTATCAAATATTATAGAAGAGTACAGGACATCTTCTGATAAGTTCTTACGAATGTTTCAGTTGATGAGCCAGTGGGTAAGATTAACACAGGATGGAAAAAGCATAAAAAATTATTTCATAAAAAAAGATTATCGGGATATAGCGATATACGGAAAAGGGCATTTTGGAGAAGCTGCTGCAAAAGAACTGTTGGGCAGCGGGATAACCGTGAAATATTTTATCGACCAGAAGGCGGATAAAGATTCGGGTGATTTTGTAGTATCTCCGGATAGTGAACTGGAAGAAGTTGATGTGATCCTGGTCACGCCTGTCACATCATACGGCGAGATAAAGCAGCGGTTGGTTAAAAAGGTAAGTTGTCCTGTGATTTCCATAGAAGATATTTTATATGAGGTGTAGACGGTGCAGAAATTAATTATTTATGGCGCGGGGAAGCGCTGCGAGACGTTATGCAAATTGTTAGATCAATGCAGCGATATTGAAATTGCGGCCATTTTAGATACCAATCCTGATAAATGGGGAATGAAAGTAGGGGGGTGTCAGGTTGAGGCTCCTGAGAGAATCAATGATTTTGATGATGCGAAGATTTACATTGCTGTTGCTGACGAGAATGTTTCCGATGATATAAGGAAGGATCTTAAGCAGGTATGGAATTATGATCTGAAAAACGAAGTGTCTTATAATGAACTGCGTCTTGAAGTCCTTAAATCAGACGAAGAGATTAAAAAACATATATATGAGAATGTGAAGATCAATAACTGTGAAGAAGAAAATATATTGTTTGTCTCATACAATGGATTTTCATTAGGCGGTATTCAGGCATGGACAAAGGATATTTGTGAAGCATTGGTAAAAGATGGACAAAGGAACATATATGTTATGGCTACAAGAGGTGACTATGAAGTTCCTTCGCTGCTGCAGGACCGTATGATTTACATTGACAGGCAGGAAACGTTTTCCAAGTCTTCTGTGTTGGATATAATTGATTCCATAAAGGATAAGCTGCCGTGTAAAGTAGTGACGACGCAGCCGGACAATACAATGCTGGCGCCGTATCTGATAAAGTGCTGTTATCCGGAAATGATTGATATTATTACAACGATCAGAGGAGCTAGTAAAGGTATATATAAAGCATATATGGATTATAAGGAGATTCCCGATATGTTTATCGGTGTGAGTCAGGATATAAAGGAAGATTTAATCGAGATGGGTATTGAAGCTAAAAAGGTCTGTTCTATGTGTGTCCCTTTTGAGTGTGAAGAAGTAATTGAACGTGGATATACGGAAGATATATCCGTTCCAGTCCGTGTCGGCTACGCGGGAAGAGTAGAGTATTCTCAAAAGAGGATAGATTTATTGATAAAGCTAGTACAAATGCTCAAAAAGAATCGTATAAGTTTTTCAATGGAGATTGCAGGAGACGGCGAAGCTTATCAGGATCTGAAGGAGTTTATTGATTCTGAACATTTAGAGAAGCAAATACTGCTTTTAGGGGAAATAGACCGTCTGGAAATCCCGGATTTTTGGAAAAGACAGGATATATGTGTAAATATCGCGGATTATGAAGGAAGAAGCCACAGTATTATTGAGGCAATGGGAAATGGAGCAGTACCTGTTGTCACGGCGACATCAGGAGTGAAGGAAGATATTACGGATGATGAGAATGGTTATATTGTCCCGATAGGAGATTATAATGCAATGGCAGAGCGGATCGGATATTTGGCAAGCCACCGGGAGCGTCTAAGGACCATGGGGAAACTGGCGCATGATGTAGTATATCCCAAAAGCCGGATAGAGTCTCATCTCGAATTCTGGAAAGGTATTCTTTCAAGTCATTAAGCATAATGGGAGAGCGAAGGGACATGGATCATACGATAGGGATCATTGTGACGTCATTACAAGCTGGCGGAGCGGAGAGGTGCGCGGCAGATCTGAGCATAGTCTTTAATGGGAAAGGGTATGAAATTGTTATTTTCACAGATCTGTCACGTAAAATAATATATGATTTTAAAGGAAAGCTGGTCGATTTTTCGTTTACAGTGGATGCTTGTGGGGAAAGTGTATCACGAAAAGATGCGATGGAGAGAAAAATCGGGGAATTAAGGAGTTTAAAAGAACAATATCAGGTAGATGTCGCGATCAGTTTTATGCAGTATGCGAATTATCTTAATGTTCTGTCAAGGGGCGATGAAAAGGTCATATTAACAACCCACAGTGTAAACTCTGAATATGCGAAAAACTTTAAGGTAGTTCAATGGTCTGAGCATACCTTTAAAGAGTTATATCAGTTTGCTGATCTGATCACATTTCCTTCTGAATATTGCAGGAGAGACTGGATAGAACATTATGGAGATAAAAATCATATAACAAGAACTATATATAATCCGGTTCATCCAATGTCTGTGAAAGAAGAACATGACAAAGAAAATATACTGATTTCAATAGGACGGATGCACACCATAAAACGTCAATGGCATATCATACGCGCATTCAAAATGGTGAAAGAAAAATGTCCGGATAGTAAGCTTATGATTCTGGGAGATGGGGAATTAAGACCAAAGCTTATGGAGCTTATAGCAGAGCTTGGACTTTCAGAGGATGTAATGCTTCCGGGGAGTGTGGCCAATGTCGGGGATTATCTGGAAAGAGCAAAGGTATTTACGCTGACATCCAGGTTAGAAGCAATGCCGTGTGCCGTTTTAGAGTCACTTAGCGCAGGGGTGCCGGTAGTGGCGTGTGATTGTCCCGGAGGGATAAGAGAAGAACTTAATGTTTTGCGTGAACACAATATAAAAGTTCCTGTGCGTGGGGAAGGCGGAATATTAGTTCCGGGTATCAAAGAATTCTTTACAGATCAATTTTCTAAAGAGGAAAAGATGCTGGCGGATGAAATCGTTCGTTTGTTCCAGGATGATAAATTACGATGCGAGATGGCGAAAGAGGCTCGGCAAAGATCGGAGTATTTTTCCCCGGAACGCATTGGGAAGGTATGGATGGAAGAGATATCGGCGGTTCTTTGGAAAGACAAAAGAGAACTGTCTTCCTTTGATTTAGAAAGACAAAAGAGTATACATTCGCTTGACGCCAAAAAAATCAACATTCAAATGTATATATCTTATTATCAATTACTAGAAAAATGGATGGTTTTACATGAAAAGGAGATCAGTGTAAGAAAGTATTTTGCAGAACAGGGGCTAAAAAATATCATCATTTACGGAATGGGGAAAATGACCCGTCATCTGTTGGAGGATTTAAAGGGAAGTGATATCCATATTGTCTGTGTCATTGACAGGGGTGCATTCAACATGGACAGTCCGTTTCCTGTTATAACGGGGGAAACGGAGATACCGGAAGCTGACTGTATCATTATCACACCTGTGTATGAAGCAGAAGCGATCAGGAAAAAGCTGGAAATAAAAACGTCGGCGCCAATTATTTCATTGTCTGAGGTCATAGAAGGGTGCAGTGCTTAAATAACAGAGAATAAAGCCGTTTTGAACATTTGCTGAGAGAGCTGATATGTTTTTATGAGAAAGAAACGGAAAGTGATGTATATGAAAATGAATGATATAACAGCGAGAAAAGAGGAATATGAATTTATTGAAGCAGCAAGTCTTCATTCTGTGTATGAGATCAATGAGATACAAGGCAGAATCCATAAGATATATCGTCACTTTATGGATTCGGATGATGAAGTAATCTATATTGTTGATGGAGGGACGGTTTTAGGGCTGGTTTCCATAGGGGATATGTATCGATATTACAGAAATGAAGAAAAAGCATTTCCTGTTAATCAGACGTTCAGCTATGTGGAAGATGCGTCCGATTATAAAAAGGCGGAAAAATTTTTTGAGAAGATAAAGACAATTCATGAAATTCCAGTGATAAAGAATAAATCATTGCTTGGTGTGATCCGGAAAAAGAATTATGAAATGACAGTATCTAAAAAAAGTTTAAAGGGTACGCTGGAAGGAGAACGAAGAAATCTTTGGAGAAAAGAAACATTTAGACAGTTCAACCGGAAAATTAACGCGGAAGTCTTATATTATGATCTGTCGTCAAAGCTTACAACATTTACACAAGATCAACAAGAAATCTTAGAAAAAAGAAGAGAGACGGAAGATACATTAGAGTGCTTTCAGGGGATGTCAGAAGCAGATCAAAGAGGATTTATCGGCAGGCATTATAGTGAAAAGTATATGGAGCAGTTTTCAAAGGACTATAAACAATTGCGCCTGATTCAAAAGAATGGCGTATATAGATATGGAGACTGCAGCAACCAGACGTTTCATATTGCAGACGGATACAGGTGGGTTCCCAATGTGCCCAAAGAAGCGAAAAGAAAAATATGGTTATTTGGATTGTGTACTGTCTTTGGACATTATGTGCGTGATGAGGAAACGATTGCCTATTACCTGCAGGAGTACATTAATCAGAACGGGTATGGCAATTATGAGGTTGTAAATGCCGGAGCAACTGCGAATGAATATGGATGCTGGTGGACAGAAGCGATATCGCCGGATGATATAGTAATTATTGTTAATCATTTTATGCCTATGTACAGCCGGTGGGGAGAAGAAAAGGAAGAGACAGTAGAAAGAGTATTTGGAAACAGATATAAAGGTGATCTGGCAAAGTTATGTACGCAGCTGGAACATCCGATGGAGTGTATGATCGACTGTATCCCTCACTGTAATTACTTGATGAATGAGAAGATTGCACAGAAAATGTTTGAAGATATTTCGGGGTATCTGTCGGAAAGAAATGATGAAGCGGCGCAGAGGATTACCTTGCAAGATTATTTTATACCGTGGGATGTAATCGCGTATTATGAAGAATATGTGGAAAACCATGGATTACATAAAATTCCCGGAAAAAAGACAGGGGCGGTCGTGATGAATTGTAATCCTTTCACATTAGGACACAGATATTTGATAGAGGAGGCCTGCAGTCAGGTAGATATATTATATGTGTTTGTAGTTGAGGAAGATAAATCGTATTTTAAATTTGAAGACAGGATAGAAATGGTCAGACAGGGTACAAAAGATTTAAAGCAGGTACAGGTATTACCGTCTGGAAAATATATTATATCGAAGGAAACTTTTGCGCAATATTTTAAAAAGGAGCAAATCATTTCTCAGGTTGACGATATGGATTATGATCTGAGGATTTTTGGAGAGGTGATCGCAGGCATGTTAGGAATCAGCTGCCGCTTTGTAGGAGAAGAACCTTTTGATATGGTGACGAGAAAATACAACGAGACGATGAAAAGAATACTGCCGGACTATGGAATTGAGGTTATTGAGATAGCAAGAGTGCTTGCTGAAGGAGAGATTGTCAGTGCGACTAAGGTAAGACGCAGTATTGAAAATAAGGACATTGATAGGATTAAAAGATTAGTGCCGCCATCTACGGTGAGGATGCTTTTTAAAGAACTTAATTGAGGTTTGTCAGGAGAAGATGCAGTTATGGAAAAGAAAAAATATTTTATTATCACAATAGATACAGAAGGTGACAACCTCTGGGAATGGAAGGAGGGGACGGCTCTCGGAACAGAGAATGCAGATTTCCTAAAGAGATTCCAGAATCTTTGTAATCAGTATCAGTTTAAGCCCACATGGCTGGCCAATTGGGAGATGGTAAACGATGATAGATTTGTGGCTTTTGCAAAGAACTGTTTAGAAAAGAAGCAGTGTGAGGTTGGCATGCACCTGCATGCATGGAATACACCGCCTTTTTATGAATTGCCAAGAGAAGAGAGATCTGGCCTGTCTTATCTTATAGAATATCCGGAAGATGTTATGAGAGAGAAGATCATAACTATGACAAATCTGATAGAGAACAGATTCGGGAAAAAGCCGGTTACGCATCGGGCGGGACGCTGGGGAATGAATGATACTTATTTTAAATTGTTACATGAGCAAGGATATATTGCCGATTGTTCCGTAACGCCGTACGTAGATTGGCGTACAAGTATAGGACAGACCCCTGGCTTTGCGGGGCCGGATTATTCAAAGGAGACATCTGAGATATCTTTTCGGCAGGGAGTGACGGAGATTCCGGTGACTATATTGCGGACAGAAAAAAACGGGGTTCTCTGGCTGAGACCGAATAGAAGAAATTTAAAAGAGATGCTTTATGTGATCGAAAAGAATTATGAGTCAGAGCATGACTATCTGATGTTTATGCTGCACTCTTCAGAATTGATGCCTGGTGGAAGTCCTACATTTAAGACAGAAGGCGGGATAGAGAGACTGTATGAACATTTGGAGGTTATTTTTAAAGAGATATCCCGAAACTATACAGGTGTTGGGTTAGAAGAATATATGATGCTGCATGAGTATTTTGCTGATCTGCAAAAATAAATTCATGAAGAGGAGATATTGGATGATGGAATATTTTGACAGTATTTTAAAAGAGATGGATAAAAGCCTGGTGTCATTGATTGAGGCAGAAAAAATAAAAAGCTCTGACAGAGTGGCAATATTGGGTTTAGATGAGTATACGTTTGCTGTCAGGACCTTGCTGGAAAATCATGGATTTAGAGTAGAGTGTTATATTTCGGAGGATGAAGATAGAAGAGAAAGAGTCCAAAGGAGCGTTAATTATGCGCTTTCCCATTATTTTAATAAAACAGATGCATACATCAGGATCTGTTCGGTTGGTGAATTGACAGAGACAATAGATGATAGCTGGACAGTTTTGTACGCATCCAGGGATTGCGCAAAGGAGATAGACAGGATAGTAAAAGTTACGAGCTTGACGAAAGAAAAGATCTACTGCCTGTATGATTGGGACAATTGCGAATACAAGAAAATGACAAGAGATTCAAAACGTATTACGTTGGATGAATTAAAGGCAATAGAGAAAAATATCCTTTTGTATTTTGATCAGTTTTGTGAGAAGAATAATCTGCGGTATTGGCTGAGCGGAGGTTCTATGTTGGGAGCGATCCGGCATAAAGGATTTATTCCGTGGGACGATGATATTGATGTTTTTATGCCGGATGTTGATTATGAACGGTTTTTGGAACTGTTTCAGGAAAACGATAATTTAATGTGTCAGATCGTTGATGATGATAATGATGTATGGGGACATTATAAATTCGCCCGTTTGGCAGATAAAAGCACATTGCTTGTTGAGAAATATCCATTTTACCGTCATCTGGTTGGAGTAAATGTGGAGATACTGCCGATCGTTGGCCTTCCTAAAGATGAAAAAGAAAGAATCAGATATATCAGAAGATACGAGAAGATCAATGCGAAAAGAAGAGAGATATTTTTTAAATGCAGCGGAGACATGGATGAATTCCGAAGGATATGTGCTGACAAACATCCTGCCTTTGATACGTACAGATTTGATGATTCAGAATATGTAGGGGTTTTAGGGACCGGATATTATGAAAAGGACTGTACGACACGTTCGGTTTACGAAAGGACACTTCGGATGCCATTTGAAGATATTATGGTGAATATACCGCAGGGATATCAGGAGTATCTGGATAATCTTTACGGAAAAGGATGGGAAGAATGGCCTCCGGAAGATAAACGGACATTATCACATAACATAGAAGCATATTGGCTGTAACAGATAAAGGGAGTAAGAGAATGCCGAAAGTATCAATTGTTGTGCCAGTTTATAATGTGGAACAATATCTGCGCCAGTGTTTAGACAGTATTGTGACGCAAACGATGAAAGATATAGAGATCATTTGTGTTGATGATGGATCCACAGATTGCTCAGGTAAGATTATTGACAAGTATGCGGCAGCGGACAGGCGTATTAAAGTACTGCATAAAGCAAACGCAGGTTACGGCGCGGCGATGAATGCGGGGATAAGACTTGCGGAGGGAGATTATATCGGTATTGTTGAGAGCGACGACAGGATAGCTCCTGAAATGTATGAGACGTTATATGAGGCTGCTGTGAATCATGATCTGGATTTTGTTAAGTCGGATGCGTATTACTGGTTTGAAAAAATGGGTTACAAGAAACGGGTACATGATAATAGTCTGAATGCTGTATATGACCAGGTGCTTGGCGAGGACGAGAGAAATATATTTTTTGACTTTTTTATGAATATCTGGACAGGCATATATAGAAGAGAATTTCTGCTGCAAAATGATATTTCTTTTCATGAAAGCGCGGGAGCATCCTATCAGGATAATGGCTTTTGGATGCAGACATGTTTTTATGCGAAAAAAGCAATGTGGTTAAATGAAGCATTTTATCATTACAGGCAGGATAATCCTGAAGCGTCGGTAAAAAGTACGTCTAAAATGATGGTGATGACGAAAGAATATGAATACCTTGAGAAGACAATAAAAGCAAGACATCAGGAATATCTTCTGCCGTATGTTTACGCCATGAGGCTTGTCAGGTTAAAAGGAACATTTTATAGGATTGAGGATGAGCAAAAGTATGATTTTGTTTCTCAGATAAAGAAAGATTACGCAAAATATAAAGCTTACATTAAGTATAACAGATATATTGATAATTGGATGCGGAAGCTTTTAAGATCTCCAAAGAAATATTGTGATAATTTAATAGAAAAGAAAAAAAATGTGAAAAATCGAATTGTTGAATCTGAAGGAGTCATTATTTACGGGGCAGGCAAGCAGGGCGATATCGCTATGCGGATTCTTTATAATGAAGGATTATATGGTAAGATTAACTGTTTTGCCGTATCTGACGAACCAGAGAACGTTTTATTGGGTCTAAAGGATGTATTAAAAGTTGAAAAGGCACATGAGCGCTATCCGGATTCTTTATATTTGCTGGCAGTGGTGCCCGGCACAAAGGCATATTCTGATATGCGTGAAAGAATGGATAGAATAGGCGTCCATGATTTTCTGCAGATGACAGATTTTTTAGAAAAATTTAATTATATATAAGGGGAAGTGTGACGGATGAATATAGCAATGCTTATCGCCGGCGGAAAAGGCGCCCGGATGAATCAGGATATTCCCAAACAATTTCTGAATATTCATGATAAACCTGTCATTGTGTATACGATGCAGGCTTTTCAAAGGCATCCGGAAGTCGATGCGATATTGATAGTATGTCTGGACGGATGGCAGGAAATTTTGAAGGCTTACGCGAATCAATTTAATATAACGAAGCTTAAGTGGGTTGTGACAGGCGGGAAGAATGGACAGGAATCAATCTGCAATGGGCTGTCTGAATTGGAAAAGGAATGTGACGGAAATGATCTGGTGCTGATACATGACGGAATAAGGCCTAATGTATCTCAAGAGATTATTTCCAACAGTATTGCAGAATGCAGGCTTCATGGTTCGGCTGTTACAGTTATACCATGCGCTGAAGCTATGCTGCTGCGCGAGGAGGAGAATGGAACAAGTGCAAAGGCGCTGATTTCAAGGGAGGCGCTTGCAAGAACACAGACACCCCAGACATTTTCACTTTCGAAGCTGTTATGGGCGCACAAGGAGGCCGCGAAGCAGAAAATTACGAATTCGGTAGCTACATGTACTCTGATGGTCGAGCTTGGAGAGACGGTGCATTTTTGTCCGGGCTCCGAGAAGAATATCAAGATCACTACAACAGAAGATATTGAGATTTTTAAAGCATTGCTTATGGCAGGAAAGGATGACTGGCTGAAGTAATATGTACTTTCAAAGTGAAATATACAGGGATGATCTGAAAAATGCATTAAATGAAGCAGCAGGTATCAGCAAACTTTACCATAAAAGTATACTGATCACCGGAGCGACAGGGCTGATAGGTTCCTTTGCGGCTGATATGCTTTTGTATGCGAATGAAACAAAAAATGCGGAAATTGATATTTATCTGCTGGCACGAGACGAAAGTAGATTAAAAGAGCGTTTTGCTTCAAATACAGGTAAGGAAAAGCTGCACTTTGTTGTTCAGGATGTAGTAAAACCATTGGGATTGGATATAGCGGTCGATTATATCATACATGCGGCGGGGGATGGATTTCCGGCAGCCTTCAGAGATCATCCGGTAGAAACGATGACACCGGCATTGTTCGGCACATATCAATTACTGCAGCTTGCCAGAGAAAATAAGCCGAAAAAATTTTTATATGTATCAAGCGGTGAGATATACGGGGAAGTCACGGGAGGCAGAACTGCCTTTACAGAGACAGAAAATGGATTCTTAGACAGCATGAGTGTGCGTTCCTGTTATCCCATGGCGAAGCGCTGTGCGGAAACATTATGTGTTTCTTTTAAAACCCAGTATCATGTTCCGGTAGTTTTAGCGCGTCCGAGCCATACTTACGGGGCATGTACTTCAATACATGATAATCGTGTGACGGTCCAGTTTTTGAAAGACGCGGCAGCGGGGAAAAATCTGATCTTATACAGCTTGGGGACGCAGATGCGCAGTTACACGTATGTGGCGGATTGTGTATCGGGTATTTTTTCAGTTTTGCTTAATGGCTCAGATGGGGAAGCATATAACATTGCCAATAAATACTCAAGAGTGACGATCGCGGGATTTGCTGATATATTGGCGAAAAAAGCAGGAGTAGACTGTGTTATGAGGAATCCCGGCGAGATTGAGAAAAAAGAACATACACCTATTGAATATGCGGTGCTGGATTCGACAAAGCTGGAACGGCTTGGCTGGCATGGACAGTACGGGATAAATAGAGGGATAGAAAAAATGTTTGATATATATAAGGAGAATTATATGATATGAAACAATGGTGGATTGAGAGTAAGAAAGCAGGAATAATAAAAAAGAAAATTTATCAAGTGCTGCAGCGGTATTATAACTTTGGATCATGGCATATCACTCCGATCAATGACAGGCCATATGGTTTGGAGACCATTTGGGTTCTTAATAAACTGATCCGTAAAAACAGATTCAGTAAATCTATGCCGTTTGTGGAAGTGGGATGCGGTTTGGGCGAAATTATTGGCAGCATAAAATGGAAATACAAAAAAGCAGGTTATGACATATCTATGGAAGCATTGAAGGCAGGAGCGCTTTTATATCCGAAAGTCAAATTCCACAAAGGGTCATTTAAAGATGTTGACTGTGGGGATATTAATTGTCTGATCATGTTAAATTTTATCCATATGATTCCGCATGACAGATTGAAAGATCAAATAGATGCTGTATTAGCAAAGAATCGTGTGAAATTGTTTGTACTGGATACGTTTACAGAAAACGAAGGTACCGAGTATGTCTATTCTCACGATGGAGAGTATCTGTTTGGCGGAAAGTATAAGCTTGCTAAGCGAAGCAAAGCTATTCCATGCGCGCATGGAGCCAAAAGATATATTGAATATTGGCGGGTCTTGTAAGAGGAAGTAAAGGATTTAAAGAGATAATCAGGAGGACGACATAATGCGGAAATGCATATTTTTACCGGCTTTTTTAGGAATGACTATTGGGGCTGTGGGCGGAGCAGTGGTAATGGAAAAGATTGCGGGCAAGGCGATTGATAACTTAAGAGAGCTGACGGACAAAAATCTTGACTTGTTCCTGCTCATGAATAAATGGATGAGAACAAAGCAGGAAGGCGGACATATCAAAGATTATCTGGAAAAAAACGGCTATAGGTCGGTTGCTGTTTATGGATTGAGTCATGTGGGAAAATGTTTGCTGGAAGAGCTTAAAGGTTGTGATGTGGAAGTAAAATATGCTGTTGATCAGAATACTGCGGCTGTTTATTCAGATATTGAAACATATTCGCCGGAGGATCGTTTGCCGGATGCGGACGTGATGATTGTTACAGCGGTTTATTATTTTGATGAAATATCAAATAATTTAAAGGAGAAGGTGGCATTTCCGATAGTATCACTTAAAGACATATTATATGGGTTAGGTAAATAAAACGGGAAAATATATGGAGGTTTTGATATGGCTTCAGATGAGATCATAAAGGATTTGCCCAAAGCTCTTATTAATTGGTATGATTTTCAGACAGATTCAAAGGTACTTTTCATTTCGGGTGGAAGACCGGAGTGT
Source organism: uncultured Dorea sp. (assembly GCA_910584615.1). Classification (GTDB taxonomy): domain Bacteria; phylum Bacillota; class Clostridia; order Lachnospirales; family Lachnospiraceae; genus MD308. The sequence goes on along the minus strand of CAJUAM010000002.1, from coordinate 91,245 downwards.
GAAGTGCTTTTTGATATGATGAAAGAAAAAGGAACTGAAACAGTGCGGGTTGATGCGGCAGAATTATATACAGTCAGCAGTAGATTTGACTACATTGTGGCGGCAGGTATTATTGAGAGGAGCAAGAGGCCCGAAGAACTGCTTATGAGACTAAAGGGACTGCTCAAAGGATCGGGAAAACTCCTGATCGGAGCAGAGAATCGTCTTGCGATCCGTTATTTCTGCGGTGATAAGGATTCGTTTTCAGGTCATGTACTTGATGGAATTGACGGGTATATAAAAGTAAGTGATAAAAGAAAAGAGATAAACGGCGGACGCGCATACGCAAAATCTGAATATGAGAGAATGCTTTCTTATGCAGGATTTCGAAAATTTAGATTTTATGCGGTCATGCCTGAGCTTGTGCGTCCTCAGATTTTAATAGCCGAGGATTATACACCAAATGAAACCATTGATGTCAGGATATTTCCCCAATATGAAAATCCGGAGACGATATATCTTGAGGAAGAGCGGTTGTATGAAGCGCTGATGGAAAATCGAATGTTTCATCAAATGGCAAATGCCTTTTTGATCGAATGTACTGTTGACGGAGATGTTTCAGATATTGACCAGGTTACAGTACAGGGAGACCGGGGACGTGAAGAAGCGCTGGCTACCGTAATAGAGTATCCAAAGTGTGTGTCCAGAAAGGCATTATATGCGGAAGGGATAAAAAAAGTAAATGCTTTGTTGGAAAATACTGGGTATCTGCATAGCCATGGGGTTCCTATAGTTGTTGGAGAGCGTAAGGGAGATGCTTATGTGATGCCATACATCAAGGGACAGATTGCTACAGAGTATTTCAGGGAAATACTGCGAGGCGACAAGGAGATATTTATGCAGGAGCTTGAAAAGTTCCAAAAGATCATACTGTCTTCATCAGAACATGTCCCTTATGAGGATGTGAACTGGACGCAGTTTGAACCTGGCTGGGAAAAACGTAAAAAGGACGACCCCAATATTGACCAGTGGAAAAGACGTGCGTTTGGAACAGAAGAAGAGAAAAAAAATATCGGTGTGATTTTAAGGAGAGGTTATATTGATATGGTATCCATCAACTGTTTTCATACAGATGAGGGATTTATATTTTTTGACCAGGAGTTTTTTTTAGAAGACTTTCCGGCAAATGCTGTTTTTATCAGAACGATAGATTTTATATACAGAGATCATCCGGATTTGGAGAAAATATATTCTAAAGAGAAAGTGTTAAAAATGTTTGGGCTTTCTGAGCACCAATATTTTTGGAGAAAAAAGGGGAATGCGTTTTTAGAAAAGCTGAGAAAAGAAAAGGAGCTTTTAGGATACCATAAGCTGCATAGAAGAGATTATCAAGTTGTGGTTTCCAACAGACACAGAATGGATTACAGCCAGGAAGAGTATGAACGTCTTTTCACCAATATTTTTAAAGGAATCGGAAATAAGAAAATATATCTTTTTGGTTCCGGAAGATATTCTGAAAAGTTTATCGAACAGTTTGGCAGGTATTATAACATTGCTGGAATCGTTGATAATAATGAAAACAGATGGGGAGAAAAGCTGTCGGAAGTAGAGATCTATGATCCTGCAATTTTGAAGGAGATAGAAGAACCGTTTAAAGTATTTATCTGTATTAAATTTTTTCAGGATGTTTTATCGCAACTAAAGAAAATGAAAATCAAAGATTTTTCGGTATACGATCCCCGGCTTGAATATGACAGACCGCTCAGACAGGTCTGTCAGACTAAGGAGGAGCCGCCAAAAAGATACCATATCGGTTATGTGGCGGGTGTATTTGATTTGTTTCATATCGGGCATCTGAATATATTCAGAAAGGCAAAGGAGCAGTGTGATTACCTGATTGTCGGAGTGGTATCTGATGAACAGGTGGTAAGAGAAAAAAAGACACGTCCATATATACCTTTTGATGAGCGTCTTGCGATCGTACAGGCGTGCAGATATGTAGATGAAGCTGTTGAGATTCCTGTTGACAGTTCAAGTACAGAAAGCGCATGGCATATGTATCATTTTGACGTTCAGTTTTCAGGCAGCGATTATGCAGATGATCCCGTATGGCTTGCAAGAAAGCTTTTTTTGCGGCAGCATGGCTCTGATATGGTATTTTTTCCATATACACAGACCACGAGCTCTACAGAGATTAAAGAAATGATCAGTAAAGAAAAAAGATAACGGTTGATTTGGAGGATAAAAATTGAACTTATTATGTGTGCCGTCAGGTATCGTGGGTATAAAAAATCCCTATAAAGGGATTCATAATATATCCGCGGCGGGATTTGAAGATATGTTATTGGATCTGTCGCTATGCTGTACACCGGGTGATTTGGAAAGAACCGGGAAAAAAGAAATGGATGCCGGACAGGCTGAAAGATTGAAAGTTTTGTGTAATCCCAAAGAGATGGGTGAAGCGATGACAAGCCTGTTAAAACAGTGTAAGGTTCAGGAAATGAATCTGCCCGTAGCATACGCTCCATATCTGGAAAGAAATACAAAACATGAGAATCTGAATGGACTGTTATTTGAGCTGGCAGAGGAGAGTATCAAGGTATGTGCCCGGGCAGGGTGTAAGAATCTGGTCATACGTCCTTTATTTGCCGGAATACCATCTGCGAAACAATGGGAGTGCAACAAAGCTTATTATCTTGCTCTGGCAGAATTGGCAGCAGAGCAGGATGTATGTATCCTGCTGGAGAATCAGTGTAAGGATTTGAACGGACATTTGGTCCGGGGAATCTGTGCTTTGCCTGAGGAAGCCGCAGATTGGGTAGACAGGCTGAATGAAGCGGCAGGTGAAGAACGTTTTGGATTCTGTCTGGATGTTGGAGCATGCAGTCTGTGCGGCCAGAATATGTATGATTTTGTAATAGGTCTTGGGGACAGGCTTAAGGCTGTGGTCCTTAGGGACTGCAACGGGAACCAGGAAAGCGCGATGCTCCCTTTTACAAGTGTGTATCAGGGAAGTTCACAGACAGACTGGATGAATCTGATCCGGGGGTTGCGGAAGACAGGATTTGACGGTGCGCTGATCATGAACATCAAAGATACTGTCGCTGCCTTTTCGTGGCTTCTGCGTCCTGAAATTCTGCGGCTGTCTAAAAAAACAGCAGATTTTTTAAAATGGCAGATTGAGATGGAGAAGAGAATGAAAAAATATCCGGCAAGAGTACTTTTCGGCGCAGGCAATATGTGCAGAAATTATATGAAATGTTATGGTGAAAAATACCCGCCTCTCTATACCTGCGACAATGATAAGTCTATTTGGGATACCGAATTTTGCGGGCTTATGGTGAAGGATCCGGAGAATTTAAAACAACTGCCGGAAGACTGTGGGATTTTTATCTGCAATATATATTACCGTGAGATTAAGAAGCAGTTATTGGAGATGGGAATTAAAAATCCGATAGAATATTTTAATGATGAGTATATGCCTTCCTTTTATTTTGAAAGGCTTAAGATGAAGGAGATTTAAGGAGCCGTTTTAGTAGTATGTGCTTGTGATATCTGCTCACTGGATGAACAGTGACAAGATTTTGGAGGGAAATATGTTTACAAGATTATATGAAGATATTGTAAATAAAAGTGAGAAATTATCAGTGATTGGACTTGGTTATGTCGGAATGCCGATTGCTGTAGCATTTGCAAAAAAGTGCAGTGTGATTGGGTTCGATCTGAAACAGGAAAAGATTGATCTGTATAAATCAGGTATTGATCCTACAAATGAAGTTGGTAACGATGCGATAAGTAATGCTGCTATTGAATTTACATCAGATGAAACAGAGCTGAAGAAAGCACAATTCCACATTGTCGCAGTCCCTACTCCAGTTAATAAAGAGCATATGCCAGTCCTAGCGCCGGTGGAAGGCGCGGCTGAGATTTTGGGAAGGAATCTTACCAGAGGGAGTATTGTCGTGTTTGAGTCCACGGTATATCCGGGAGTGACAGAAGAAGTCTGTGTTCCTATATTGGAGCGGGAAAGTGGATTGAAATGCGGAACGGATTTTAAGATTGCTTATAGTCCGGAACGTATTAATCCTGGTGACAAGGTACATAGACTTGAAACAATAAAGAAAATTGTGTCCGGTATGGATGAAGAGACATTAGAATGTGTGGCCAGAATATATGAACTTGTTATAGAAGCAGGAGTGTATAGGGCAGAGAGTATCAAGGTTGCTGAGGCAGCAAAAGTAATTGAGAACTCACAGCGTGATATCAATATTGCTTTTATGAATGAGTTGTCCATTATTTTCAACAAAATGGGGATTGATACTAAGTCTGTACTGGAGGCAGCAGGAACAAAATGGAATTTCCTGAAATTTTATCCGGGGCTTGTGGGGGGACATTGTATTGGAGTTGATCCGTACTACCTTACCTATAAGGCAGAGAGACTTGGTTATCATAGTCAGATTATTCTTGCAGGACGCCGGATCAATGATGATATGGGTAAATATGTGGCAGAAAGCTGCGTCAAAAAACTGATAGCATCTGATAAAAGCGTGAAGAATGCGAAAGTGGCAATCTTTGGTTTTACTTTCAAGGAGAATTGTCCTGATACGAGAAATACAAAAGTTATTGATATTATAAAAGAGCTAAGGGAGTATGGAATTGAATCTGTTGTAACAGATCCGAAAGCAGATGCAGATGAGGCAAGAAGACTTTATGGGATTGAGTTTAAAGAAATGAATCAAATCAGAGGGATGGATGCAGTGATTCTTGCAGTGGCACATGAAGAGTTTGTGCAGCTTAGAAAAGATGATCTGGAGCAGTTATTCGGTGAAGGAAAAAAGGTGCTTTTGGACATTAAAGGTCTGCTTGACCGCAAGGAATACGAAGATTTGGGATATTGCTACTGGAGACTGTAAGGGTGTGGAAGGGGATTTTAAAAGCCAGAGAAGAAGAGTATGTCATTTGGAAAGTAAGCATAGATATTGCGATAAAAAGGAGCAAAGATAATGAGCTGTGTTGACTTAAAGGGGAAAACAATATTGATAACTGGTGCAGCCGGATTTATAGGGGCCAATCTTATTAGACGTCTTTGCGCAGAAATAGAAGATGTAACAGTTATTGGAATTGATAATATGAATGACTATTATGATGTGAGGCTGAAGGAGACGAGGCTGAAAGAATTACTTGAGAATTCTTCGTTTGTTTTTGTCAAGGGGAGTATCGCTGATAAAGTAATGGTCGCGGGGCTATTTGAAAAGTATAAACCGCAGATAGTGGTCAATCTCGCGGCTCAGGCGGGTGTCAGATATTCTATTACGAATCCGGATGCCTATATAGAATCGAATCTGATTGGGTTTTATAATATACTTGAAGCCTGCCGGCATTCTTATGATAATGGAGAAACGGGTGTGGAACATCTGGTGTATGCAAGTTCGTCAAGTGTGTATGGAGCTAACAAGAAAGTTCCGTACAGTACGGATGACAAAGTGGACAATCCTGTATCACTTTACGCGGCCACTAAAAAAAGTGACGAGTTGTTGACACATGCTTATTCTAAACTTTATAATATTCCTTCCACGGGTCTGCGGTTTTTTACCGTATATGGACCGGCAGGACGTCCGGATATGGCATATTTTGGATTTACGGACAAATTTCGTGAAGGTAAGGATATAGAGATTTTTAACTACGGCGACTGTAAGCGCGATTTCACTTATGTAGATGATATTATTGAAGGCATTATGCGCGTTATGCAAAAGGCACCGGATAAGGTGATGGGCGAAGATGGTCTGCCGCTGCCGCCGTACAAGGTTTATAATATTGGTAACAGCAATCCGGAAAATTTACTGGACTTTGTGGATATACTCCAGCAGGAGCTGATACGTGCAGGAGTGCTGCCAGAGGATTATGATTTTGAATCGCACAAAAAGCTCGTGCCGATGCAGCTTGGTGATGTTCCCATAACTTATGCGGATACTAGCGCATTAGAAGCTGATTTTGGATTTAAGCCTGGTACAAGTCTGAGAGATGGTCTTAGAAAGTTTGCTGAATGGTACAAAGCATATTATATGTGATCAAGACTGCAGGGAGCAGCAATGTATCCATGGCAAGGAAGGGGAGAAAGATGAAATGAAGAGCGAAAAGGAGTTAAAGATTGCTGTCGCAGGTACCGGCTATGTGGGGCTTTCTATTGCTGTGCTTTTAAGTCAGCACAACAAAGTGTCTGCAATAGATATTGTTCCGGAGAAAGTAGAGCTTATCAACTGCCGCAAGTCTCCGATCCGGGATGAATATATTGAGAGGTATATGGCGGATAAAGCGCTTGATCTGACGGCCACACTGGACGCCGAAGAAGCATACACGGATGCAGATTTTGTTATTGTTGCTGTACCGACAAACTATGATAGTAAGAGAGACTTTTTTGATACATCTGCTGTGGAAAAAGTTATCAGGCAGGTCATAGAATATAATCAGAATGCTATCGTGGTCATCAAAAGTACAGTTCCGGTTGGATATACCGTTTCCCTCCGAAAAAGATTATGTTTTGATAATATCCTTTTTTGTCCTGAGTTTTTACGTGAATCAAAGGCACTCTATGATAATCTGTATCCTAGCAGGATTATTGTCGGCACAGATATGGAGAATGATCGTCTTGTAAAAGAGGCCCGTACTTTTGCAAGACTCCTGCAGGAAAGTGCAGTTAAAGAGGATATTGATATTTTATTCATAGGTTTTACAGAAGCAGAGGCGGTAAAATTGTTTGCCAATACTTATCTTGCTCTCCGGGTTTCTTATTTTAACGAATTGGATACGTATGCTGAGATAAAAGGGCTTAATACTCAGGACATTATCAATGGTGTCTGTCTCGATCCCCGTATCGGAACACATTATAACAATCCTTCTTTTGGCTATGGCGGCTATTGTCTGCCGAAAGATACAAAGCAGCTATTAGCCAACTATGCAGATGTTCCCGAAAATTTGATCAGAGCAATTGTTGAGTCTAATAGGACACGTAAGGATTTTATTGCGGATCGTGTTCTTGAGATTGCTGGAGGATATGGAGCAAATGATTGCTGGGACAGCGACAGAGAAGGTGAGGTTGTAATAGGAGTTTATCGCCTGACTATGAAGAGCAGTTCTGATAACTTCCGGCAAAGCAGTGTTCAGGGAATCATGAAGCGAATCAAGGCAAAGGGTGCAGTGGTGATTATTTATGAACCGGCACTTAAAAGCGGAACTACTTTCTTTGGAAGCAAGGTGGTAAATGATCTGGAGGAGTTTAAGAAAGCTTCTTTGGCTATTATTGCAAATCGGTATGACAGATGTTTAGACGATGTGAGGGATAAGGTGTATACACGGGATATTTTCAAGTGTGATTAGAAAACAGGTTAATCCAGAGACAAGCGGTGATCATATGCTTATGCGTTTTAAGAAGAGAAGGAAAGCTGATATTTACGGAGAAATGAAATATGGTTTATAAAAAGTATGAGGAACTGACAATCATTAAAATAGAAGATATTACGGAAAGTATTGCTTTTAAAACACTTGCGAAGGTGATAGCTGCGAAACCATCGAATGTTATTTACTGTGAACGCAGCGGAAAACTTGCAGGCATGATCAGTATGGGAGATATTGCAAGAGCACATGATATGGATTTGGACACAGTTTCTATAAATAAGCAATTTACTTATATTTCCCCAGATGAATATATGAAAGCAAAACATATTTTCCGTAAAAGAAAGAAAGTCAATGCTCTTCCTGTTATGAGGGGGGGGTATTGCTGGGCGATTATTCCAGGTGGGATGATCTGCTATATGTGAATCATGTACTTGATCAGGAGTGGAGCAGAAATATCGTGCTATGGCATAAAAACAGCCGGGTAGTATTGGTGCGTCCATGTTGTGCTTTTGATGATAAACAGAAGTTATTTCAAAGATTTTACCGCTGTTTGTCGCTGCAGGGCGTAATAGTTAAAATCATTGATCATGCAGAAATACCGCATTATACTTTTTGGGCTGACTGGATTTTGTTTGTGGACCAAGATGAAGCAAGAGGGATAGATACGCTTTATTCATTTATATGGGATAAGAAGATTGTCAGGAAGAAATTTAGGACATACCAAAATTTTATCAAGGAAGTAGATTATGAAATGCTGCGAGGATATTTGGATGTGCTGCGTTCTGAAGGAGTCCATGTTCTTAATCTGCTTTATTCAGAGGATGAGTGTGGGCTGAAACAAAAAATTGCTGATAAATATGCGGTACATGGTAAAAAAACAGGCGATGCGCTGTCGGAAGAAATGTATCAGGATTTTTTTGACGATTTATATACCAGAGAGTATGCAGAGCAGATTCTGCATATACACTATTCAGTGGAAACAAAAAGCGGAACCGGAAAATTGAAAGATCATAACAGCAAATACTATCGGGTTATAAATGGAGAAAGATATACAAAAGGACAGCCCAGTAAGCCTATCCAAAATATATATTTTTTTGGTGTATGTTTTATGTACGGACATTATGTGGAGGATAAATATACGATAGAAAGCCTCCTCCAGAAGCGGCTGAATGAATCAGGAAATGACAGAGTACGAGTCGTGAATTGCGGAAGTCCCAGTTATGGCATACATATAAGTACTGAATTGGCGCGGATAATGGATACTTCTTTTCGTAAAGGGGATATGGTTGTATTGTATGCAAATGACAGGAATTTAAAAGGAACAGAAAATCTCAATTTGATGGAAATCCTGGAAAAATGTGAAAAAAGTTCAATGTGGCTGATAGATGAGCCCAGACATTGCAATCATAAGATCAATGATCTGTACGCAGAGGCAGTTTACGGAAAATTAAAACCGTATCTGGGAGGAACAGTACATGAAACGGGAAAAGTGCCCGGGAAAGACACTGATTTTGTACAGATGATATATATAGACCGGTATTTTAAAGATTTTGAGGTGTCGTTGTATAGTAAAATAGGCGCTATTGTTATGAACTGCAATCCTTTTACATATGGACATCGTTATCTGATAAAACGGGCATTGGAAACAGTGGATTTTTTAATAATTTTTGTAGTGGAAGAGGATAAATCTGTGTTTTCTTTTGCTGAACGCTTTGCTATGGTTTGCGATGGAGTTGCAGATTTAGAAAAAGTAAGAGTAGTGCCAAGCGGCCCGTTTGTATTATCCCAGACAACATTTCCGGAGTATTTCATTAAAGAAAAAGATGATGAGATTGCCGAAAACGCAGAAAATGATATTATGTTTTTTGCGGAAAAAATCGCACCGCATTTGAACATCCGCTATAGATTTGTAGGAGAGGAGCCGGATGATTTGGTTACGAATGAATACAATCTGGCGATGAAAAAGATACTGCCGCAAAAAGGGATCAAGTTGATCGAGATACCGCGCAAGGAATCGTGCGGCCAATGTATTAGCGCATCTTTGGTAAGAAAAAATCTTGAAGATAATGCAGCAGGACAACTAGGGCTGTTAGTGCCGGAATCAACACAAAAAGTAATTTTTAAAGAACGGCCGGATATATAAACGCCTTGATATAAATAATATCTACAAATAAGGCGTTTCATTACAAAGATTTGGAGATTTGGACAGATGATAAGGATAGGAGTGCAGACAAAGGAAATAGTTGAAGAGACATTCCCTAAAAGAGGGTTTGCTTTATTAAAAAGGTCAGGATTTTCCTGCGCGGATTTCAGCCTGAATGCATATTTGAGCAATACGTCATTGTATCAGAACGAAAAAAATAATTTTTTTAACCAGACGGATGCCGAACTGGAGAAATATTTTAAAGAGCACAAATGTGCGGCAAAGGAGAATAGTATTGTCATTAACCAGCTGCATATGCCTTATCCGATGTATGTCCCCGGAGGAGATGACTCGCTGAATGATTATCTGCGGAAGACAGTTGCGCCAAAAAGTATGAGGATCTGTGCTTTTCTTAATTGTCCGTATATTGTCGTGCATGGGTTCAAGCTGCAGCATTTTCTTGGATCGGAGGAGCTTGAATGGAAGGAAACAGAAAAATTTTTGGATTCACTGGCTCCTGTTGCGAAAGAACTGGGAATTATTATGTGTGTTGAAAATCTTTATACAGGTATTGGGGGGCATATGGTTGAAGGACCGTGCTGTAACGTGAAAAAGGCAGTGGAGCGGATAGACCGGTTTAATGAAAAGTATCATGCAGAGGTTCTGGGATTTTGCTTTGATACCGGACATGCTAATCTGGTGGGGCTTGATTTTGAAGACTTCATTACTAAGCTTGATTTTAGACTTAAGGTACTCCATATCCACGACAATGACGGGATAGCTGACCTTCATCAGATTCCCTTTACATTTACAAAGACGAGAGAGAATAAAGTATCTACGGACTGGGATGGGTTTGTAAGGGGGCTTCGGAATATTCATTTTGATAAAGTACTGAGTTTTGAGACGGCGCCGGTGCTTACTTCATTTCCAGAAGAGATGAAGGAAGAGGTGCTTGGTTTTATTGCGGGAATCGGTAAGTATTTCGCGGGAAAGATCGAGTCTGTATGAGAGAGAAGATTTGGGATGCACTGCGTGCATTGTTATAAAATAATATAACACCCTGTACTGAATATTTTCAGTGCAGGGTGTTAACATTTACAATGTATTCAGATAATTCATCAATACAGATGGTATATTCGCGCAGGCGGCCTGAACGGATACCGCTCCGATATTCTGCGCGACCATCGGCATTCCATATACAACACAGGATTCTTTATCCTGCCCGATCGTATAAGCGCCGGCTTTATGCATATCAAGAAGCCCATAAGCGCCGTCCTGTCCCATGCCCGTCAGGATGATTCCTACCGCGCCGGATTTGGCAGCCTGTGCCACAGACTGGAAGAGGACGTCCACAGAGGGACGGTGACCGCTTACCTTTTCTCCGGGATAGATGCGTACCGTATAATGCCCGCCAAGACGGACAACTTTCATCTGGCATTCGCCGCCCGGAGCGATGAGTACAAGACCTCTGCGGACCACATCGCCGTTAACAGCTTCTTTAACTTCCATCTTACATAAACGGTTCAGACGCTGTGCATACATATTAGTAAAGCCTTCTGGCATATGCTGAGTAATTACCATGCCCGGTATGTCAGCCGGGAGTTGCTCTAACACCTGCAAAGTTGCTTCAGTACCTCCGGTAGAAGCGCCCAGAGCAATGATCATATCGTTCAGCTTCAAGCTTCGATTTGTCAGTTTCGGGGCTGCGATAGAGGAAAGCACCGGTTTTTTGATCGAAATCGCAGGAGCTGCGGGAGAACTTTCTTTTTTGATAACAGAACTTCCGCGGAACACTCTTGGCAGCTTGACTGTTGCGTTAGAAGCAATATTGATTTTGGAAGCCAGATTTTGTATAAAGAGACGGGAACTATAGTTCCGGCTCATGTCTGGTTTTTTGACAAAATCAACAGCACCGTTTGAGAGAGCATCGAATACGCTTACATTCAATGAAGATACTAAAATTACGGGAAGGAGATGCTTGGGTAGCAGCTCCTTCAAAAAATCAATTCCGTTAGTTCTTGGCATCTCAACATCAAGGGTTATGACATCTGGTTTTGTGATTGGAATTTTACGCATGGCGTCTGCCGCGTTCATTGCATAACCGACTATCTCAATATTGCTGTCTGCTTCAGGAAGGCCTTTAGATAAGAAATTTACAAAAACCAGAGAATCATCTACAATTAATACTTTTATTTTTTTATTTGCCATTTATAAGCACCTTCTTTTTAGTATAGCAGTCCGGCTACTCTTTACGGTAAGCCGATGGCATAAGATAATTATAAGGCGTTGTTGCCTTATTCAGACTTTCAGAATGACCAATAAACAGATAACCGCCCGGTACGGTCGCATTATAAAAACGCTGTACGAGGGCATCCTTTGTCTGCTGATCAAAATATATCATTACGTTGCGGCAAAAGATCACATCGAACTTTAACTTAAAACGAATGGGATCCATGAGATTAAAAGTTCGAAAGATCACATTATCTTTTAGGATATCTGCCACCTGGTAAACACCAGGTTCTGAAGTTTTTTTGAAATATTTCTGTTTCCATGCAACTGGAATCGCGCTTAGAGATTCTTCGTCATAAATTCCTTCAGAAGCAGCCTTTAAAGCATTCTGGGAAATATCCGTAGCAAGAACACGGGTGTCCCAGTTACCTGCTTTATTACCGAAATACTCTTTCAAAATCATTGAAAGAGTATAAGGTTCCTGACCGGAAGAACACCCTGCGCTCCAGATACTTAAGACACGGTCGCGTTTTGTTCTCTCAAGATAAGGAAGAACTGTGTCTCTGAAATAATCAAAGTGAGCGGATTCTCTTAAGAAAAACGTATAGTTTGTTGTTAACTTATTAAGCATCAGCTCTATATCCTGAGGGTTTTTCTGTGACAGGATATGATCAATATATTCGGAGAAAGTAGAGTACCCCATAGCTGTAACGGTATTAGAAAGCCTTCCGACAATCAACTGCCGCTTCTGTGACAGATCAATTCCGTAGCGGCTTTTGATAAATGTTATAAGTTTTCGGAAATCGTTCTCGTTAAGTGATAGCATGTTTTTACTCCTTGCTTTTATTTTTATCCATATTTGTTCATTACTGGCGGATCAGTTCTTCGCAGTCAAGGAAAAGAACAACAGAGCCGTCTTCCCTTGAAATCATGGAAGAGGTCAGCTCCTGCTGGTTCTGTGTCGGGATAGGAGCTATCCTGTCCAGATCAATATCCAGCACCTGAGTCACAGAATCTACTACGATACCCACAGAAATCTCATTAATCTCAAGAATAATGATACAGGTTGTAGTTGTGTAATCCTGCGGGATCTTTCCCATACGGAGCCTGATATCTATGATAGGAATCGTCTGACCGCGCAGATTGATGATTCCTTTGATATAGTCCGGCACCATAGGTAGCGTACAGATCATGTAACTGGAAATAATCTCTATTACATAGTCTGTGCTGACGCCAAAAGTAATATTATCGGACACAAAAGTAAGGAAACGCTGGACGTTCTTAGGAGTATGTCCGTCTTCTTCAATCTTCTTTTCAACAATATCAATTGTTTCTGCCATGTTGTTACCTCCTTATCTATCTCTAAAATATTCCTCGAGCAGCTTCATACACATGTGCAATGTCAAGGATAATACTTATATTTCCATCTCCAAGGATCGTACATCCGCTGATACCGGAATCTTTAATATGGAACTGCTGCAGGTATGGCGGAAGAGGCTTTACAACAACCTGGTGCTCTCCGATCAGCTTATCAACAAACAGGCAGTAGGATCTATCGCTTGCTTCTACCCACATCAGAATACCATCATCAATCTTTGTGCAGGCATCCGGGATACTATACAGTTCATGAGCACGCACGATCGGGTAAAAAGCATCCATACAGCGGATCATCTCATGTCCTGCCGGATCAAGAACGATATCTTCCTCGGTCGCCTTAAAGGACTGACGGATATTGGAAATCGGCACGGTAAAGATGGATTTGCCTACGGAAATCTCCATACCATCCGCAATCGCAAGAGTGAGAGGAATCTTTAAAGTCGTACAGCTTCCCTTACCTAATTCACTTGTAATACTTACGACGCCTCCAATAGCTTCCACGTTCTTTTTAACAACATCAAGACCGACGCCACGACCCGAATATTCGGTGACTTCTGTATTAGTGGAAAAACCAGGAGTCATCAGAAGCATAAGGATTTCTTTTTGAGAATAATCGGATTCCGGTTTAGTAAGTATTCCGTTGCGCGCGGCTTTCGCGAGAATAGCATCCGTATCCATACCGCGGCCGTCATCAGATACAGAGATAATAACCTCGCTTCCGGTATGGGTAGCAGAGAGGATAACTTCACCCTGCGGGTCTTTGCCGGCAGCAATACGGTCTTCTACGTTCTCTTCGATACCATGATCGATCGCGTTGCGGACAATATGCATTAAAGGATCGCCGATGCCGTCCACAATTGTCTTGTCTACTTCGGTATTTTCGCCGATTATCTTAAGGCGGACATCTCTGTTTAAGTTTTTCTTCATGTCACGCACGATTCGGTTCATCTTCTGGAATACACCAGATACGGATACCATCCTGAGTGACATGGAAATGTCCTGGAGGTCGTCCGTTAATTTTCTGAGCTGACGTGCGGATTTATTAAAGTTATCAAGGTTCAGGCCTTGAAGATCCGGAGAAGAGGTAACCATAGATTCGGTAATAACAATCTCCCCGACAAGTGCCATTAAAGCATCGAGCTTTGACAGATTGACACTGATAAGATCCTGCTTGACAGCGCCGTGGGGGGCTGCATCTTTTTTCTTTGCGGGAGCAGATGAATCCGCTTTTGCTTTTGCAGGAGCGGGAGCTGCCGGTGCAGCAGTATCCGCGGGCGCCTTCTCTGCCTTTGATTCAGTTTCATCATTTTGTTCAGGTTCAGCAGATTCATGATTCTCTACCATCTCGTAAGAGCGGATATTCTGAGAACCTTCCACAACTGTAGCTGCTCTCTCTAAATCTTCCTCAGAGTGAAGACCGATGTAAAATCCATCTGTGATGATCTTCTCAGCACTGTCAGGATTGGAATCTACATCATCCGGATAATAAGTAAAATCAAGTGATCTTTCCTGAAGAGCATTTACAATCATAAATGCACGTAAGTTTTCCATGCCGCATCCGTCTTCAAAATAAACATGGATAAAATATGGAATATTGTCTGCTGTCTCCGGGAGGGACGCGGCAGCCTTCGTATCATCCGCAGATACAGCTCCAGATGTATTACTGCTCTGCTTTTCAGATGAATCAGCAGCTTCTCCTGAAATCTTTTTAAGCAACCCGTTAATTTCCCCGACAAAACTGTCGATATTAGTCTCAAGCGGTTCATTATTCTCGACCTTTTCAATTTCAGACCGGAGTTTGTCCGTTGACTTGAACATCAGATTAAAAAGTTCACTCTTGTGTGTCTGATCAAGAGAATCAATGCCGTTTTCACGAATATAGAAGAACAGGTCTTCTATATGATGGGCAACTTCCATAAGACAATTGAACTCAAGCATTGCAGAAGAACCTTTGATCGTGTGCATACTGCGGAAGATTTCGTTAACGTCATCTTCGGAAAAATCTCCGATCTTTTCGGCGTTAATCAGGAGTTCGTCCAACCCATCAAGCAAGGAGTTAGTTTCAAAGAGATAAGTCTCTAACAAGCTTTCCATAGAAGCATCCATAGTGTTCGCACCACCTTATCTTAATAATAAATTTATCTTAAAATATTGCCAACAGAGAGTTAGATGTGTTACTCTAATGTCAACACATTTTATTAACATATATATCGACCGCAAATCGAAAAAATTAATAGAAAAATAGTAGTAGGTGAAAAAATGTCAAATATTTTGAGAGTCACGACTCCCATGGCAGGGAATTATGACAACATGTCGCAGCCAAGAGCTGATATGCAAAATCGTGAGGATCCGCGTATTCAAGGGCCGGTCAATCCCAATAAGGTCGTTCGGGCGGATGCGAGGAGTGATTCTGCCGGAGAAGAACAGAATGTAGGATTAAAATTCCAGTATCAGTCTAATTTTGAAGGTTTTATCTCTCAGATGAAATCAGAAGGAGTGATGACGAAGGAATTTGCTGCTGTTTTTTTTGAACAGCTGACTAATCAGGTGAAAGCCGGACTTGCGGAAGGATCGGCACAGGAGATCGCGCGTTTTCTTGAGATGATTCAGGTGGATCCGCAGAATATGCTTGCTTTTTTGAAGGAACAGGGAGATGGAGCTGTCCGCTTTCAAGGGGCTTTTTTTTCGCTTCTGCGTCAGGTGATGAACGAGACGAATAATGTAGAACTTAGGGCCGGGATATTGGATTTCATGAAACGCTATACAGATATGGCGGAAGGAAAGCATATTCTTAAGGAAATAGAACAGACCATAAAAGAATTAAAAAGCGGGATGCTAAAGAGCGGACAAGAGAAGATGGAAGCGATGGAACAGCAGTTAAAGTTCGGAGAAAACGCTGGTCCGGGGAGCACGAAAGAGAATGCCGCGCTGATCAAGGGGAAGATGCTGCCTTATCTGAACAAGTATATCGGCGGAACCCATGATAGAGGGAATGTGCGCGAAGGCGCGGCATTTTTGGCGGCGCTTACAGCCCGTTATGAAAATGGCGATGCGGCGAGAGTCCTTGAACGTTTCGAACAGCTGATGGAATATTCGGCTATGCAGAAATATTTTAAAGGGTTTGAGACGCAGGGGCTTTTAAAAGTTTTGGAATCTACTGATTTTGAAAAGACGCTTGGAAAGGATAAGTGGAAAAAAGGTTTTGTTTCCATGATCCAGAATGGGATACAGCAGGGAGCGAATATAGAGCAGAAGCAGGTATTCAGAAATATGATGACTTCTATCCTGCTTAATGAAAGTGTATACATGCCGGTGCTGCACATGATGTTTCCGATGCAGGTGAATGGAAATCTGACATTTGCGGAGATGTGGGTGGATCCGGATGCGGGGAAAGGTACCGGTAATGATGAAAGTGAGCGGATCATTCAGGGGCTGGTTAAGTTTGATATTCAGGAATTAGGTTTTTTTGATTTGTTTTTTGTGTATCAGGACAAGAAAGTAAATATACAGCTTAATTATCCTGATAGTCTTAAAGATAAAGAAAAGGATATCCGGAATAAAGTAGCAGAGATTCTGGCGGAGAACGGACTTACCGGTAAGGAACTGTTTTTTGGAAGCAGTAAGGAATCTATAGCTATTTCGGAGGCGTTTCCTCAGATATTTGAAAGGAAGAATTCAATCAATGTCAAGATTTAACGATGTGCTGAACAAGAAGGCAGTTGCGCTGTCTTATGATGAGAACAAAAATGCGGCGCCGATTATCGTTGCTTCGGGTATGGGATATATTGCGGAGAAGATGGTAGAGGTGGCAAGAAAATCCGGGGTCCCGGTCTATGAGGATAATTCTCTTGCTACGATGCTGACTCAGCTTAATCTGGGAGCAGAGATACCAACAGAATTGTATCAGGCGATTATTGATATATATATCTATTTCTTGAATTATGTTCCGGGAAAGAAAGAAGAAAAAACGGAAACTGAAGAGATAGAAAAAGATCAGGAAACTGAAGAAACAGAAGGTGGATCAGAAGACGCAAAAGAATCTCCTGCCCCATAACAGGGCAGAAGAAACAGACAGTGGTGTTAATCGAGAGAAGAAACCCATCTGCGGTGGATGAGATCCTGGCGGAATACATAATTGCGGATCTGCGATTCGGCGCGGGAAGGAAGATGTACAAACTGACAGCCGTATCCTGTAAGTTCTGTGTCTTTTGCTTCTGAACCGATGATTTTGCGCAATTCGCGGTGTGCCTGCAGACGGAGGATTTCCACTTGAAGAGTGAGAGAGGGTAAATCCGGATTAGAAAAATGGAAGGAAGCGATATCGCCGGGTGAAAATGACTGGCGGCTTGTAAAAAAAATCCCTCCTGCGCTGATGTTCCAGATCTTAGCCTCGATATTTGAAAGCGTTCCCTCGCGGGTTTTTGCTGAAAGAGTGACGGAGATGTTGACTGGAACTTTGATATCGTTGCGCCGCTGCATTACGGAGATCTGTTCATGAACAGTACAGCGTGTAAAGTAATATTCGGTGTTTGTGGCGCGCTTTGATTTTTTGAATTCGCTGAGTTCGCAGGAATATGTAACTAATCCCTTTGATGAATCAAAAAAGGTAACGTGGGCTTCTGTGAGTGAAAGGTCAGCATTGCTCTTGGTTACGATGAGAGTAGCTGAATCTTCACTAATATGGGATACGGCAGCGTCGCATAAAAAGATGTCTTCTACCGTATAAAGAACTGCCTGCTTACATTCTGTGAGAAACATAGTCATTGCTCCTTTCAAATATGTGTGATATTCTATTATCATACCGTGTAAATATAGAAAATACAAGAGCATTTTGAATAGTGTCAAAAGTTTGTAAACAGATCAGATATTTGAAAATTGGATTTTAGTAAAATTAAGATATGGAGGTAAATAATATGGACATAAGTCAGATGTATCAGCTTCTGGGACTATATTCTGGTTTGGGAAGCGGTTATGGGCTTTATGGAAACTATGGTAATTACAACAGTTATGGGCAGAATACTTTTGGTCAGATTCTTAAGAATACTGCTGCTGTCAGCACTTCGGGCGGGATATCGACGCCGATGGATGGTATATTTGAGGCGGCATCAAAAGAAACGGGAGTGGATATCCGCCTTTTGAAAGCAGTTGGTAAGGCCGAGTCGAATTTTAATACCTCAGCTACATCAAGGTGCGGCGCTATGGGTGTGATGCAGCTTATGCCAGGGACGGCCAAGAGTCTGGGTGTCACAGATGCGTATGATGCAAGACAGAATATTATGGCGGGTTCTAAGTATCTGGCAAAGCTTTTAGATAAATATGACGGAGATACAAAGCTTGCGCTCGCTGCTTATAACGCGGGGAGCGGTAATGTCGCGAAATATGGAGGTATACCTCCTTTTAAAGAAACGCAGAATTATGTGAAGCGCGTACTTGAATATGCAGGAGAGGATTTCAGTACTGGTCAGACGGTTTCAATGCCTGCTTCAGATACCGGGATACAGGGGCAGCAGCAGGCGTTGACTTTAGCTTACGATCAGGAGTATGGAGATACATATAAGATGATGATTCAGATGCTGCAGCTCCAGATGCAGCAAAAGCTCCAGAGCATTTTGGATTTTGGGGATGATGACAATGGCGGCGGCAGTACTTTTTTGTAAAAAACAGGGCCTATGGCTTGGCGGCAAATATATGGAAAAATTGTACAGAAGGTTGACGGATGAAAAAAAAAGTAATATACTTTATTAGTGCTTTTTCGTCGTTTTTAGGATGTTTGCGATGAAAAATATAGGCAAAGCAGTTATTTGATTATTACATTATAAATAGGAAGAAAATCAGATAAGGAATGGTGAAAACAATGAATCAAATTTTTGGAAATGGCATTCTTGTCTCGGGAAAATCGCTTGATTTTTTGTGGAAGAAACAGGCAGTTACTGCCGGAAATATTGCCAATGTTGACACGCCTGGATATAAAGCGAAGTTTGTAACGTTCGAAGACATGTACCGGGCAAAGCTTAAAGGTGCATCAGGGGACCGTGCAGCAGTAAGGCAGGCGGCAGATTCGGCGGCATGGCTGGTGGAAGAATCTGACACGGAAACTGCTCGTATGGATGGCAATAATGTGGTTGCGGATGCGGAGATGTCAGAGCTGACAAGAACAGCTTTGCAGTATCAGTATGCGATTCAGTCTGTGAATAGTGAGATATCAAGGTTGTCTACGGTGATCAAAGGGCAATAGGATTTGTTTTAAGGAGGATTAAGAGACATGGCGACAGAATTTATTACGCCGATTCAGCCGTTAAAATTCGGGGTTGGCGGAATCAAATCTACAAATTCGGTTATAGAGGAAGGAACAGCCTTGTTCAGGGATGTTTTTGAGGATGCGATAAATAATGTAAAAGATACCCAGAAGAATCTGGAAGATAAGCAGTATCTTCTGGCGACCGGTCAGATTGATGATGCGCATACGGTTCCGATAGCTGCGGCAGAAGCAAAGCTGTCGGTGGATCTGCTTGTTGAATTGCGCAATAAGGCAGTGGATGCTTATAATGAGCTGATGCGGATTTCTTTATAAGATTAATTTATAGATGGGATAGACTGACGAATGAAAGAGAAGCTGAATGCAGTAAAAGAATATCTTGCAAACCTGAGCAGGAAGACGAAGATAATAGCTATAGCTGTAATAGCGGCGATTATAGTCGGTGCGATCATAATTACGGTGTTATTGAATCACAAGGACTATGTGATACTTTATACAAATGTGACAGAGGAGGAGACTACTGAGATCCTGGCAAAACTGCAGGAGATGAAGGTTCAGTATACCTCTGACGGATCGGGAAATATTAAGGTGCCGACAGATGTGGCGGATACTACCCGCGCGCAGCTTGCGCAGGAAGGTTATCCGAAGAGCGGTTTTACATACGATGTATTTACAAACAATGCGGGTGGTATGACTACCGATATGGAGAAGCAGACATACAAATTGTATGAGTTGCAGAACCGTATAGGTGCGACTGTGCGGCTTTTTGATGGCGTAAAAGATGCGAAAGTGACGATTGCTCTCGGTGAGGAGAGCAAATACGTGCTGTCGGATTCGGAGGATGATTCCAATGATACCAGTGCTTCTGTTGTAGTTATGATGAAGGATGGAGGGTCTCCGACCTCAAAGCAGGCAGTAGGTATTCAAAGGTTGGTTGCGCAGAGTGTGCCTGGCATGAAACTGGAAAATGTTACAGTTTTGGATGGAAATGGAATTATTGTTTCTGATTCGGCGGGCGGAGATTCTTCGGGTAATGAGAGTCAGGAGATAGCGAGACTGATAGAGACGCAGCTGGCCCAGAAGGTAGTTCATGTGCTGGAACCGTTTTACGGGGAAGATAATATCAGAGTATCTGCAAAAGGTACTGTGAATATGGAAAAGATTATTCGTGAGTCTACGACGTATACTACGCCGGAGAAAATAGATGAGGAAGACAAAACGGGTATTCTTTCTAAAGATACCGGAGCCAGGGAGAGCGGCGGAAATGAAGCGGGTGCTAATGGAGTTGTAGGAACAGAGACTAACTCAGATATATCACAGTATACGGCAAACGCTAATCAGAATGGAAATGGATACACAAGCGAAAGCTGGACGAGAGACTATCTGGTGAACCAGATTAAAGAACAAGGAGAGATTGACACCGGAGTATTAGAGGATGTAACAGTATCTGTCGCGATCAACGGAAGGACGCTTGGCGACCTTACTACAAATAAACTTCAGGAGATGGTAGGTAATGCTGTCGGCATTGCCCCGGAAGATCGGATAGATAAAATCGCGATTGCCAATGCACCGTTCTATGAAGATACTGATTCGAAGGACAGAAGTGCTATGGAAGTGATAACAGAAGCAATTAAAGATAATCTGCTATTTGTGATCATTGGAGTTATCGTATTGCTGCTGTTGCTTACGGCGTTGTTCATTATGCTCAGGAAACGCAAGAAGAAGCAGGAGGAAGCAGAAGCAGAAGAAGTATTGGAAGAAGTTGCAGAGGAGCTTCCGGAAGGCGAGGGTATAGAAACAGAAGAGGAAGCAGAAGAAGACTCGCTGACACCAGAGCTTTTGAATATACAAAACGAGAGAAGTCAGGAGCTGCGTGAGAGAGTAAGGGCGTTCGCAGATGAGAATCCGGAACTTTCTGCCCAGATGCTTAAGAACTGGCTGCGCGGAGGTGATGACGATGTCAATTGATGTAAATGGGACGCTGATGCCGGAGCAGAAGGCGGCGACAGTTGTTGTTGCGCTTGGGACTGATAAGGCTTCAAAATTATTTAAATATCTGAGCAATGAAGACGCGGAAAAGCTGGCGCTGGAGGTGGCGAAGCTTGGACACCTTGAAGCAGAGGTTACAGAGCAGGTACTTGATGAATTTTATAAGACTTGTCTGACGCAGAAAGTTGTGACGGATGGAGGACTGGAATATGCCAGGGCTGTTCTGGAAAAAGCATATGGAGAGAACGCTGCGACAGAACTTTTGCAGAAGGTATCAAAGTATCTCAAAAACCGTTCGTTCGATTTTATCGAAAAAGCAGATGTGAAGAACTTGTTTTCTATACTGCAGAATGAGAGAGCTCAGACGATCGCTTTGGTACTGTCCTATGTAGAATCCGATAAAGCGGCGGCAGTTATCGCGGAATTGCCGGAGGAAAAGCGGATCCAGGTTGTAAAAAGTATCGCTATGATGGACAGCGCTTCTCCTGAAGCTATTAAAATTGTTGAACAGCAGCTTAGGAGCAGGTTTGATAATATCCTCACTACCGACTTTACAAGTATCGGCGGTATTGATTACATTGCGGATGTAATGAACCATATGGACAGAAGCAACGAGAAGTTCATTTTCGACGAGATGGGCAAGGACGATCCGGAACTTACAGAAGAGATCCGCAAGAAGATGTTCGTATTCGAGGATATCCTTACAATGGACAACAGGTCTATCCAGCGTTTTATCAGAGATTGCGATATGAAGGATGTCGTATACTCATTAAAAGGCGCGGGAGAGGAGATACTTGCGGCATTCTATTCCAACATGTCCAGTCGTATGGCAGAACAGGTCAGGTCAGATTTGGAGGTTACAGTCAATGTAAAGCTGCGTGATGTTGAAGAAGCGCAGTCACGTATTGTTGGCGTTATCAGAAAACTGGAGGAAGAAGGCGAACTGGTAATCAACAAGGGCGGAAAGGACGAGATTATTGTATAGAGTAGTGAAGACATCGCAGGCTCCGGATGATATTCAAAGTTCTTTTGAGTATCCGCTGCTTGATTTGAAAAAAGAAATTAAGGATATTTTAAAGACTGAAGAGACAAAAGAAACTGTCATTGATGTTCCGGAAGAGACTGAGGAAGACCGGCGGGAAGCGGAATTTCAGCGTAGGATGGATGAGATGATGGCTCAGTCAGAAAAAGTCCTGGAGGAAGCAAGGAGCGTGGCGGAGAAGATCAAACAGGACGCTTATGAAGAGGGTTTTGAAGCGGGGAAAAAGTCAGGCTATGACAGCGGCTTTCAGGAAGGGGAAATGCAAGGGCTTGCAGAGTACCAGAAAAAGATGACAGAGCTTGAGGATATGCTGGCAGCAAGTATTCTGGATGTGGAGACAGTGAAGGAGAAAACACTGGAAAAATATATGGACGATTTGAAAGAAATTTCACTTGCGATTGGTGAAAAGATAGTCCGTACCAGTCTGCGTTCCAATGTCAGGGTAATTGAAAGGATGATTCTCGCGGCTACAGAAAAATTGAAAAAAAGCGCTTGGGCAAAGATATATATCGGTGCTACACAGGAGATGGGCAAGGATATCAATGCGGATCCGAGATTCTTGCAGGAGCTTAGTAACCTCTCTGATTCTGTAAAGATCATTATTATGGAAGACGAAGAGACGGGTACATGTATCGTTGAGCGTCCGGATGAGATCGTGGATGTAAGTGTTAGTACTCAGCTTGAGAATATCCGTGAGATCATGAATAATGCCAGATTATAAAGGAGTTTAAAAATATGCTGAAAGAACTGCCGGGAAGGATTTTGAATGCCGAGACAGTCAGTTATATCGGGAAGATAGAAAATATAACCGGAATGTCTATGCAGGCATCCGGCAGCAACACAAGTATCGGCGACATCGTGCTTATATATAATGAGCAGCAGAAAAAAGAAATTCCGGCAGAAGTTGTAGGATTTCGTGATGACAAGGTACAATTGATGGCATATGAGAATATTAATGGTATTGGTTCAGACAGTTATGTGAGGAATACCAGAAAGCGGTTAAAGATTCCTGTGGGTGAGTTTTTAAGGGGCAGGATCATTGATGCGCTGGGGCATCCGATTGATAATAAAGGAACATTTGAATCGAACAGATATTATTATGTAGAGAGTTCAAACATTAATCCGCTTGACAGACCGCCGATCCAGGAACCGTTGGAATTCGGTGTGAAAGCGATTGATGGACTGAATATGATCGGTAAGGGGCAGCGTATCGGTATCTTTGCCGGAAGCGGTGTGGGCAAAAGTACATTAATGGGTATGATTGCCCGGAACGTAAAGGCGGATATCAACGTGATTGCCCTTGTAGGAGAGCGTGGCAGGGAGGTTCTGGAATTTGTAGAGCGTGATCTGGGTCCGGAAGGTATGAAGCGGTCGGTACTTGTGGTAGCCACTTCTGATCAGCCGGCAATGCTTAGGATGAAATGTCCGATGGTAGCAACTACGATTGCAGAATATTTTAAAGATCAGGGGAAGGATGTCCTTTTGATGATGGATTCCCTGACGCGTTTTGCCATGGCACAAAGAGAGATAGGGCTGGCAACCGGAGAGCCGCCGATTGCCAGAGGATATACACCTTCTATCTATGCGGAGTTTCCGAAACTCCTAGAAAGGAGCGGGAATTTCGATAGTGGTTCTATTACCGGGGTTTATACTGTATTAGTAGAAGGAGATGATACGAACGAGCCAATTGCGGATACTGTCCGTGGTATTTTAGATGGGCATATTGTATTGAGCAGAAAGCTTGCGAACTCCAATCATTATCCGGCAATAGATATTAATGCGAGTATTTCCCGTCTGATGTCGACGGTTGCGACGCCAGAACATAAAAAATTAGCGGGGAAACTTAGAGATTTGTACAGTTTGTATACGCAGAATGAGGATTTGATCTCAATCGGAGCTTACAAGTCGGGAACAAATCCAGAACTGGATTATGCGATATCTAAGATTAAGCAGATTAACCAGTTCCTTATGCAGAATGTTGAAGAACCGTTTTCTATAGAAAAGACGGTAGAGACTTTGCAGAAAATGTTTGACAAATAATGACACTGGGGGAAATTAAGGTGAAAAAATTCGCTTTTGCACTTGATAAAGTACTTAGCTATAAGCGTCAATATGAAAACAGCATCCGTAATGAACATGCGGCTATCATGCATGAGATCAAACTTCAGGAGGAAATGTTCCAAGAACTGAGTGATAAGGATGTAGAGATCAGGGAACAGATGAAAAGGGAACAGGAAGAAGGCTGTCAAATACTTAGGATACATACGTATGAGAATTATCTGGAATACCTTAAGGGTGAGATGTTCAGGGTAAATCAGCGGATCAAGTCTCTTAAAAATCGGGAAGAGAAGAAGCGTAAAGAGCTGATTGCAGCAAAAACTGATACAACTTCGCTGGATAAGCTGAAGGAGAAAAAATTGGAAGAATATGGTAAAGAACTTCAGAAGGAACAAGAACAGCTCGTGGAAGAATTTGTTAATCATGGGCTTATTATTGCGCGATAGTAATTTCTGCTTTGCAGATTGCTATAAAATGTTATATAATAGAAGGGTCACATTAACAATTTGATTTTTCTAAAAAGAAAGGAGGTAAATGTCATGGTGAATAACTTTATGGATGCGGTAAAAGGAACAGGCAGTTCTAAGTCTTCCCAGACGCAAAAGAACAAAAAGCCGTCTGCAAAAGATAAGCCGGATTTTGGCCAGGCGCTGTCGGATGCGGCAGGAGCGGCGAATTCAGCGAATGCCCAGCCGGAAAACACGACATATGACCAAAAGGATGCTTCTTTGGCAGAGAGCAGTACAGAAGGTGTTCAGGCAGTACAGAGCAATCCGGGGCAGCAGATCATGCCAGGTCAGGAGGGCTTAGAAGGTCAGGATGCATTGATGAATTTTATGCAGATGGGAGCTGAAGGTGCTAAGACGGTATCTCAGACAGGGCTCTTTGCGGGTCAGGATATGGCTGTGATGACGCAGAATGCAGAGGAATTCCAGATGGCAGACATAGCACAGAGCACAGAGACAGGTAAGATACCGTTAGACTCTTTGCAGGGTATTTCTCAGACAAGTGAGACTTTAGCAGGGGCAGAAGAGATATTAGCAAGTGCCAAGGCGAAAGGTCAGATGGATTCTAAGATGTCAGATCAGATGGCGGCGAACACAGGATCTAAAGCTGCGAATCTGGAAAATGCGCGAGATGATGAAAATAGTATTATCGATGTTAAGGCAGAGGCAGCGTCTGATAAGGCAAGTACATCTTTTATGCAGCTTCAGGGCACGAATGACAGCGGAGTGGTTGAAGCAAAGGTAGAAGTTGCTGAGACGGGTGAGATCAAGCCGGAGTATGCGAACATGTTAAAGGATATGATCGCAAAGCAGATCAGTAGTGGCAGACAAGAATTTGAGATCAGCCTGACACCGAGAAACTTAGGTGCATTATTAGTTAAGGTTGCAGTTGAAGCCGGAGAGACAACGGTGTCTATCATCTGTTCTAACGCGAGAACGATGGAAGCAATGTCCAGTAAGGCGAGTGAGCTTGGCCGGATGCTTGAGTCGACTCTTGGAGACAAGATGGAGGTTGTTGTAGAAGACAAACATGGTCAGGAGTCCAATCTGTATGAGGATGGACGAAACGGCAGCGGCGCGCAGGCACAGAAAGAAGAGCAGGAGCGCAGACAGGAAGAGAGCCGCAGAAGGATGGAACTGGAAGCGGGATCGGCAGATTTTTTGCAGCAGCTCAGATTAGGTCTTGCATAAATGTCAAAAAAGTATAATAATATGACGGTGGGGAAGGAGAAATAATATGCCAGTAGATGGAATCGGCAACGCATTTGCGGCGCAGAATACAACAGCAGCTAATTATGCCAGAACAGACTCAACTCAGCGCAGTTCATCCACAAATTATCAGAGAACGAATTCGTCAGCTTACACACAAGAGTTAACAATGACAGACTTTTATAAGCTTATGGCGGCAGAGATGCAGTATCAGGATCCTGATAATCCGATGGACACGTCGCAGCTTATGTCACAGATGGTACAGTCTAAGATGATCACGGCGATGGCTCAGATGACATCGACCAGTGTGATTACTTATGCAACGTCAATGCTTGGGAAAGAGGTTACAGTCGCGGAAGTAGATTCATTGGGACGAGGGACCGGAGAGTATACAAAGGGAACAGTTACAGGAGTTTCACTAGCAGGAGATTCACCGACTATCTTTATCGGGGATAAAGAATACAGTATGTCACAGATCATGTCTGTCGGAGATGTGAAGATGAAAGATGAGACTGACAAAGATGATGACAAGACAGAAGGTGAAGGCTCTGAAGAGTCAGAGGGAGAAAATTCCGGAGAGACAGAAGGCAAAGACACTGTATAGGGAAAAGAAACAGTCATTTTAGACGCAAAAGTGGAAAGGCGGTGAAAAGCGATGGGTGTTTCTAAGCTTGCGGATGTATCAAATATATCAAATATATCAGAATTAAAGCTTTCTCATCAGCTTACTGTGCCAGATAAAACAGGCTCCGCGAGTTTTGCGGATTCTTTGAAGAATGAATACAGAAAAAACGGAGTACAGTTTTCAAAACATGCTGCGCAGCGTATGCAGTCCCGTGGTATGGAAGTGACGTCGGGGCTTCTCAGTGATTTAAATCAGGCAGTACAAAGAGCCAGAGACAAGGGTTCAAAAGATGCGGTGCTGATTGGAGATAAGAGTGCATTTATCGTGAACATACCGAATAACACGATTATTACAATGATGACTGAGAGAGAGATGAAAGAGAATATATTTACCAATATTGACAGTGCCGTTTTATTTTAGCCGGACCACATGTGGAGGCTTGGCATTTTGTCCGAATGACATTTGCCGTGACGGTACGCAGGTATATAACAGAAAGGAAGTAAAAACATATGGTCAAATCAATGAATGCTGCAATTGCAGGTCTTAAAGCGCATCAGACTAGATTGGATGTACTTGGAAATAATATAGCGAATGTAAATACATGGGGATATAAGTCAAGAACAACGAACTTTCAAGACTCTGTGTACACAAATCTGAAGAATGGGCAGTCAGGTAACGCGACGCTCGGCAACTTAGGAGGTATCAATACTTCGCAGCTCGGTTATGGTTCAGTTGTAAGTTCTGTCAGCACCAATTTTGGAACGTCAAATGGTCAGTACACAGGCAACGATCTGGATTGTATGATCGATGGTCCTGGATTCTTTATTGTTGGACCGTTTAACGAGCCGTTTACCACCCCGGCAGCAAGCGGGAATGAAGGTGAATTTGATCTTTCCAGAGGCGGCGCGTATTTTTCCAGAGTCGGAATCTTCAGCCCGGATGCAAATGGCTATCTGGTAGATGACAGCGGTAACTATGTATACGGTTTCGCGCCCAGCGGAAAAGTTGACGAGAACGGTAAGGCACTGATGGACCTGACTCAGATGGTTCCGATAAAGATACCGATTGATCCGGAGAGTGCGAATGGTGAGATGTATTCTATCGTTTCATGGCGTATCGGACAGGATGGTACAGTCGTAGGAACAGATGAAAATAATAATGTCCATACGATTGGTCAGATCGCGATTGCGAATGTAGAAAATCCAAATGGTTTGAACCAGAAGACAGGTTTCTATTATGAGGTGGGACAGAATGCCGGAAGATGTGTTGGTATGCGGACAACGGCGGCAACAGGAAATATCAACAGCGGTTTCCTTGAGATGTCCAATACAGATCTTGCATTTGATTTTGCTGCTATGATCACGACGCAGCGCGGATATCAGGCGAACACGAAGATCATTACGGTAACAGATGAGATACTTGAGCAGCTTGTTAATATGAAACGTTAATATATGAAGAATACATAAGCAGTGAGAGAAGGCAGAATGAGGCGGCTGCCGGTTTGACGGCCGCCTCAGAACAGGAGGTTTCGGTTTGATTATATTGACAAAACTGAATGGCGAATACATTACGGTAAACGACAGGCAGATTGAATATATAGATCAGATACCTGAATCGAAGATTACGATGACGAACGGAAGGTATCATATCGTCAGAGAAAGCCCGCAGGAGATCATTGAAAAGGTGGTTCAGTTTAATCGAAAAATTGTGAGCGGGATAAAGGTGGAGGTGTAGATAATTATGGATCCGACAACAATTATAGGAATAGTGGCTGGTTTTGGGTTTATTGTATTCGGCTGTATGTCAGGCGGAAGCCTATCGAATTTTTGGGATCCGGGAAGCGTTCTCATCGTACTTGGAGGAACATTCAGTGCGGTTATTGCGAGTTTTCCTCTTGATAAGTTAAAAAAAATGGGGAAGCATATGACAAAGCTGATCTCAGGAAAAAAATATCAGCCGGAACCAGTTATTGAAACTATCATTGAATATGCGCAGATGGCCAGAAAGGACGGTCTCCTTGTGCTGGAAGAAAAAGCGAATGAATTGGAAGACCCATTTTTTAAAAAGGGAATTCTGCTGGTTGTAGATGCGATGGAAGCAGAAAAAGTGCGCGAGATATTGGAGAATGAAGTTGGAAGCATGATCGAGCGTCATGACGGAGAGGTGGCCATCTATGAGAAGGCATCCAGCTATGCTCCGGCATTTGGTATGATCGGAACGCTGGTCGGGCTGGTTAACATGTTGAAATCAATGGATCTGTCGTCCGGGTCGTCCAATAATCTGGGAGCCAGTATGGCGACGGCTCTGGTAACAACTTTCTATGGGTGTATCTTGGCAAACTTGCTTTTTGGGCCGATCGCGAAAAAGCTTCGGATCCGTAATGATGAAGAAGTAATCTATAAACAAGTAATTATTGAAGGTGTTGTAGGTATTCAGGCCGGGGATAACCCGAAGGTGTTAAAGGAGAAGCTGGTATCCCTGCTTCACCAGACGAATCAGCAGAAGATTCTGAATGGCGAAGAGGGCGGCGGAAAATCTAAGAAATCTAAAAAATAAGAGTGATATAAGCAGTTGGAGTGGATATAGATGAAAAAGAGAAATAAAGCGCCGGAGGAAGGCTCCTCATGGATGGATACATACGGCGACATGGTTACGCTGCTTTTATGTTTTTTCGTACTGTTATATTCCATATCATCTGTCGATCAGGTGAAGTGGGAAAACCTTGTTAAGAGTTTAAATCCGGATGCGGCGAAAGAAGTATCGCAGCTTGTAACGACAGAGAATCAGCCAGGTGACGATGACGTGCCGGGGAGTACGGATCTCCCAAAGGATACGAACAGAGATGCGATCTATGAAGATGATCTGAACGATCCGAAGGAGAATACGGGCAGAAGTCCAGAGGAACAGCAGGCATTGGATGAACAGTTCGATTCTTTGTACGAAAAGCTTCAGGAGCTTAAAGAGCTTGCCGATGATGCTACAGAAGTTGAAATTGCTAAAGGAGAAGGGTATACATTTATTACATTTCGTGATAAAGTATTCTTTGATGGGGATGACTGGGTAATGAGAGAGGATGGTAAGAAGATGATTGATGCGTTTGCGAAGATCATCAAGCCATGCGCGAAATCAATAGAACAGATTCAGATCATTGGCCATACGTCACAGGGAAGACCAGATAAGAAAAATAATATTAATACAGACCGAGAGTTGTCGGCGATGCGCAGCGCGGTTGTAACCGCTTATCTGCAGAAAAAGAAAGTGATTGCCGGCGACAGACTCTACAGTTCAGCTTTTGGGCAGCATCGTCCGATTGCATCATTTGATACGCCGGAAGATCGGGCAAAGAACCGTAGAGTAGAACTTTTGATTACCAAGACAGGTAATATAGAGAATCAGCTTGATAAGTATTATAAACAGGTATACGGCGAGACTACTACTGAATAGAAGGAAATGTGAATCATTATGTCAGATGTATTATCACAAAGCCAGATAGACATGCTGTTGAATTCCATGAAGGAAGGTAATTCAGGAGCTGCCAAACCGGTACAGAAGAAGGAAAAAGAATATAAAAAATATGATTTCTACAGCCCGAAGAAGTTTACGAGAGAGCGGCTTAAGATTCTTAAAGGTATCCATGACAATTACTGCAGGATCATTGTGTCACAATTGAATGGAATCTTGCGTATGAATTGTGAGATAGAGGTAATATCTGTAGAGGAACAGCGTTATCATGAGTTTGGTAATTCCTTGGGCGAGAATGACGTTATGGTACTTCTGTATATGAAATTACCGGATGATTCTAAGAATCCGCCGATTGTATTTCATATCAGCCAGCTTCTTGTAACGAATATGATCGACAGGATGTTAGGCGGTGAAGGGGATACTGCAGAGCTTCCGGTGGAGTATACATATACAGACATAGAACTTGCTCTTTATCAGAAGCTGTTAGGATATTTTTCCGGAGCTATTAAAGATTCATGGAAAAATTATATCAGCCTGTCTGTAGATCATAGAAGACTGGAGCAGTCTCCTAGTATGTTCCAGGAAATCGGAATGGATGAGACGATAGCAATTATCATGCTGGAGATGAAGATTCCCAATGCCAGCGGATATATCAGTGTGTGTATACCGGGAAGTCTTTTGACAAATATATTCTCTGTTATGGATAAGCGGCGTAATGTTGAAAGCGCTTACGATAACGGTATTGCCAACAGCAGAGAGATCATCATGGATAAGATCAAGACTTCTGTACTTGACATGAGAGTACAGCTTGGTACGGCTAAGCTTGATTTCCGCGATGTCTACAGCCTTAAGGTGGATGATGTTATTGACCTTAATAAGAGTAAGAATTCTGATGTGCGTGTATATGTCGGCGGTGAGCCGTGGTATGATGCTAAGCTTGGGGTACATAAGAACAGTGTTGCTGTAAAACTGGGTCAGCGGATTGAAAAAGAGGAGATTGAACCAGAAACCCAGAGTAAACCTGAAGAAGTTACGGTAGAGTAAGTACCAGTGGAATAAGCCACTGTTACAATATATAAGTAAAAACAAGGAGAGAGGTGCTGAAATGGCTAAAATAATGGTAGTTGATGACGCAGCATTTATGCGAATGATGGTTAAGAATGCGCTTGCGCAGGGCGGATATACGGATGTGATTGAAGCGGCGGATGGTCAGGACGCTGTAAAAACATACAGTGAACAAAAACCGGAGCTGGTTTTGATGGATATCACTATGCCGAATATGGATGGATTGGAAGCGCTTAAGAAGATTAAGGAATTAGATAGTGATTCACAGGTTGTAATGTGTTCTGCTATGGGACAGGAGAGTATGGTTATCGAGGCGATTAAGTCGGGTGCTAAGGACTTTATTGTAAAGCCGTTCAAACCAGAACGGATTCTTAAGACAGTAACCGGCCTCTTGGAAAAATAGGAGGTATAGGCGATGGCTTTTTTAAGTTCATTAGATATCAGTGCATCAGGTATGACTGCACAACGTCTGCGGCTTGATGTCGCAGCGCAGAATATTGCTAACATTGAAACGACAAGAACAGAAGAAGGTGAGACTTACCGCAGAAAAGTGGTGAGATTTCAAGCCGAGGAGGAATCTTTCAGTTCTGTACTGCGCCGTACAAGAAACGCAGGACGTTCAGGAGAACGTAACGGCGGAGTGATTGTGACAGAGATTGCCGAAGATGAGACAGATTTGAAGATGGTGTATAATCCGGAACATCCGGATGCAGATGCAAATGGTTATGTAGCAATGCCTAATGTGGATTTGATTAAGGAAACTACGGACAGTATGGCGGCAACCCATTCTTATAATGCGAATATTACTGCGTTCAATGCAATTAAGCTTATGGCTCAAAGGGCCCTTGATATTGGTCAGTAACAGCGTGAAGGGACCCGATGAAGTCGGAAAGAGGGATAAGAAATATGGATACTTACACTTTGAGTAATATGGAAATAGACGCCGTCGGTGAAATCCTTAATATTAGTCTTGGAGCCTCTGCGACCGCTGTTTCAACTATGCTGGATACGAGAGTTGATATTACAACTCCGGTTGTTAAAGTAAAGCATAAGGATGAATTTGAATTTGCGAGTATTGAGCCGGCGGTCGGCGTTCAGATTGGTTATGTAGAAGGGCTTGACGGTAATAATATCATGCTGCTTAAGCGTATTGATGTTAAAGTGATCGTTGAGCTTTTGATGGGAATGGAGATACCGGATGATCAGTTTGAACTGGATGAGATGAACATCAGTGCAATATGTGAGGTAATGAATCAGATGATGGGAGCCTCCGCGACAGCGCTGTCTGAACTTCTTTCCAGAAGAGTTGATATTTCCACTCCGGTTTCCTTTGAAGTAGAGAGTCCAGAACAGTTTAAGGAAAAATATTTTGCGGATAATGATCAAATGGTAGTTATCAGATTTAATCTGATGATTGCAGATAAGATGGAAAGCGAGTTTTTGAACTTGATGCCCATCAGTCTGGCAAAAGATCTTGTGTCAGGCTTCTTTCCTGATGGAGCTATGGATGAGGGGAGCGCGCCCGCACCGGCACCAGCGCCGTCTCCGCAGCCTCAGGTGGCTGATAACGCAGGCGGAAGCGAAAATAAGGTGATGTCACAGGAAGAGATTGAAAAGATGCTTCAGGGTGGAGCGGATAAGATTTCGAATGAGCCGGCAGTATCACCGTCAGCTTCAGGTTCTGACGGCGGAGTGATGTCACAAGAGGCGATTGAGCAAATGCTTAAGGGTTCGTCAGGAGATGGAGGAGCAGCACCGGCAGCACAGACGCAGACAGTGGCGCAGCCACAGGCTCCAGTGCAGCAGCCAATCCAGCAGGCGATGCCGCAGGCACCAGCGCAGCAGCCAGTCCAGCAGCCGATGCCGCAGGCACCGGTGTATGTACAGCCGCAGATGGATCCGACACTTATGAATAATATGATGCAGATGATGGATATGATGCGTCAGTCTTTAGAACAGCAGCAACAGCAGATCCAACAGCTGAAAGATGCAGCATCAGGTCCGAAAAAACTTAAGGTTCAGGCGGCAGCACAGCCTAATTTAAGTGATGGAAATGCAGCTGGCGGAATATTAGATGAAAATTTGGATATGATGATGGATGTCCCAATGGAGCTTTCTGTTGAGATAGGTAGAACCACGAAGATGGTTAAGGATATTTTGGAGTTGAATAAAGGTTCGCTGGTAGTATTAGATAAGCTTGCCGGTGAGCAGGTGGATTTGTATGTGAATGGGCAGTGTATTGCCAGAGGCGATGTTGTTGTCGTAGACGATAATTTCGGACTTCGGATTGCTGAGATCATATAAAGTTAGTTGATTAAAAAGAAGAGAGGAAGACTTTATGCTTCAGTCAGTCATAACAGCAATTGGTACGCTGTTGATTATAGTTGTAATTCTTTTTCTGACGTATATATGCACGAGATATATCGGGAACAAGATGAGCCTTGGCGGGTATGCAAGGCAGAGTGCCCGTTATATCAGTATCATAGATCGGGTGATGGTAGGGCAGGAGTCTTCGGTAGCTCTTGTGAAGGTTTCGGGCAGAGTATTTTTGCTTGGGATTACAGGAGATAATGTGAATTTGCTTACGGAGCTTATGGAGGATGAACTTATGGAGATTCCGGCTCCGGTAAATGGAAATTATACAGGTGCAGCTTTTAAGGATGTAATAGAACGGCTGAAAGACAGGAAGAAGTAATTATATGGATTTAACGAATAATAATTTAGTAAGCATCAATGGTGAAGAGGTTCCTACATTACAGATCCTCCTGATGCTGACAATTTTGATGATTCTGCCATCACTTCTTATCATGATGACATCTTTTGTCAGAATCATTATCATTCTTTCATTTACCAGAAATGCAATAGGAGTCCAGCAGTCGCCGCCGAATATGGTATTAGTGGGAATGGCGCTGTTTTTGACGTTGTTTATTATGGACCCGATCATAAAACAGGTGAATACGGAAGTTTACACTCCATATAAGAATGGTAAGATTACGCAGACGGAGGTATTTACTCAGGCGCAGGTGCCGCTTAAGGAGTTTATGCTGAAGAATACAGAAAAGAGTACGCTGAATTTATTTATAGATATGTCGGGACAGGAACTGGAGGGAGAACCTCAGGACTTGTCTCTTACAATTATTACTCCGGCTTTTATGACAAGCGAATTAAAGCGCGGATTTACGGCAGGTCTTCTTTTGTATATTCCGTTTCTTCTGCTGGACATCATTGTTTCAAGTACGTTGATGTCAATGGGTATGATCATGCTTCCGCCGGCAACCATTGCATTGCCGTTTAAGGTACTTTTATTTGTGTCGATCGATGGATGGGAATTATTGTTCTCGTCTATCGTAAAGAGTTTTAATTAGCGGAGGAAGACGATATGTTGACTACGTCAGAGATTACAGATGTAATGTATCAGTTATTTGTTCTTGCGGCGCAGCTTGCCGGACCGGTACTGATTATCAGTATGATAGTCGGAATCATTATTTCCCTTATCCAGGCTGCGACACAGATTCATGAGCAGACGCTGACGTTTCTTCCGAAACTGGTTGTTATCGGTGTGATTCTGGTAATTAACGGGAGCAATATGCTTAGGGCTATGCAGGATTTCACGAAGCAGGTTTTTGAAATGATTGCCAGATAGGAGGGGAAGTAATGCTGTTTTTCCTTGTCCTTATGAGAATGTCGGGCTTTATTTTTCTGAACCCGGTTCTTGGAAGAAAAAATTTTCCTGCTATGCTAAAGACAGGGCTTACCTTTGGGCTTGCGATTATCGTCTATTCTACGGCACAGGCGCAGGGAGTGACTGTAGATATTGACACAGATTCTTCACTCGTGTTTGGGCTTTCTCTGGTAAAAGAATTCGTAGTCGGTTATTTATTTGGCTATGTAATGGTATTGTTTGATATGGTGATGACATTTGCCGGGACGCTGATCGACTTTCAGATCGGGATCTCTATGGCGATGGTATATGATCCGCAGACTGGTGCTCAGATAGCGGTGTCAGGAAATATTCTTCAGATTTTCTATTTACTTTTGTTCTTTGCGGTAGATGGGCATCTTGCCCTTATAAAGATTGTTGCCACTTCGGGAGATGTAGTTCCTTACGGAGCTGCTGTACTCTCACAGGGAGCGGCTTTGATGATGATGGATATTTTTGCGCAGTGTGTTGTGCTTGCCATAAAACTGGCATTTCCGCTTATTGCGTTTGAATTTATCATGCAGGTAGGAGTTGGAATCTTGACAAAGATTACTCCGCAGATCAACTTGTTTGTATTGAGTATCCAGCTTAAACTTACGGTTGGATTTTTACTGCTGGTATTTCTCGTCTCACCGATTGGAAGTTATATAGGAAATATGATCACAAAAATGATGAACACACTGGAAGATGTCTTAAGAATAGCTGCTGGATAAAGGATGTGAGAAAGAATGCCAGGTGGAGATGCAGGTGAAAAAACCGAAAAAGCCACGCCTAAAAAGCGGCGAGATCAACGGAGAGAAGGTAATGTATTCCAGAGTAAGGATGTTGTTACAGTTGTTTCGCTGTTTGGCTCTTTCTATATATTGAAGCTGATGTTCCCAAAGATTTATGAGACAGTCCGTGCATTTATGATAGATTTTATCGGATACGCAGGTACGGTGACAAGCACCAGTCAGGGACAGATAAACGAAATGGCAAGAATGGTCGTCATGGCAGTTGTCCAGACGATCTTACCGCTTCTTCTGATCTCTGTAGTACTGTCGGTGGTGGCAACAGGCGTTCAGACAAGATTTCTTGTTTCAAAGAAAAGTATCATGCCGCAGCTGAAGCGATTAAATCCGATTTCAGGTATAAAAAAGTTATTTTCACTTCACAATGTGATAGAATTAATTAAAAGCATTTTGAAGATAATAATATTGATTGCTGTAATTTACAATATTATAATAGATGATTTAGTCCAGGTAGTGAGAACGATGGACATGGATATCACGATGTCTGGTATGTTTATGCTGGAAATGGTGATAAAGCTGATATTGCGGATATGTATGGCATTTGTTGTAATCGCTGCGGTAGATTTTATGTATCAATGGTGGGAATACGAGCGAAAACTCAAGATGTCTAAGCAAGAGGTAAAAGAAGAGCACAAACAGTTAGAAGGGAATCCGGAGATTAAAAACCGCATCCGCAATATTCAGATGCAGCGTGCAAGGGAGCGTATGATGCAGTCGGTTCCGGGAGCAGATGTAGTTATTCGTAACCCTACGCATTTCGCGGTCGCGCTTAAGTATGACGCAGACCGTTATGGGGCCCCGATTGTTCTTGCAAAAGGTCAGGATGAGCTGGCGCTTAGGATCGTTCGGGTTGCCGAAGAGAGTGGTGTTGCTGTAATTGAAAACCCACCGTTAGCCAGAGGAATATATGCTTCTACGAATTTGTCACAGGAGATACCGCAGGAATATTATGGCGCGGTAGCGGAAGTTCTGGTTTATGTTTATAAGATGAACAACAAGATGGAGTAAAGCATGAAGAAAATACTGAGTAATGCAGTGACAGTGTTTGTACTTATCATTGTCCTGCTTTTGATCATTCCTTTAAGTCCATTTTTGATGGATATATTGATTATTATAAATATTGCGATTTCTATGGTTGTTCTGATCATCAGCATGAACATCAGAGAACCTTTGGAATTGTCAACATTCCCATCTCTTTTGCTTGTTACGACGTTGTTCCGTCTGGGACTTAATGTATCTTCTACAAGGAACATTCTGTCAAATCAGGGACAGTCTGGTGAAGTCATTCAGGCATTTGGTACTTTTGTACTGCGTGGGAATGTTGTTGTCGGTTTCGTAATCTTTTTTATCATTGTATTAGTACAGTTTATCGTTATTACAAAAGGCGCAGAGCGTGTTGCTGAGGTTGCGGCACGATTTACACTGGATGCTATGCCAGGTAAGCAGATGGCGATCGATGCAGACTTAAGCGCCGGACTGATCAATGAAGAAGAAGCGAAGATGAGACGTTCGAAGATTCAGAGGGAATCGGATTTTTATGGAGCTATGGACGGTGCTACGAAGATTGTAAAAGGTGATTCGGTCATGTCCATTGTTATCACTTTTGTCAATCTGATCGGTGGTTTTATCATTGGAATCGTGCAGGCAGGTATGACGCTCGAAGACGCGCTTTCTGTTTATTCTATCGCTACTGTTGGTGATGGTCTGGTATCCCAGATACCGGCACTCCTTATTTCCACTGCCACAGGTATGATCGTAACAAGGTCTGTATCCGAAGGAAGTCTGAATGAGGATGTTTCCGGACAGTTTAAATCACAGCCGAGAGCCATCATGTTTACTGGAGGAGTACTGGCAGTTCTTATGCTGGTACCGGGAATGCCCAAAATTCAGCTGGCGGTACTCGCATCAACGCTTTTGATCACAGGATATCGTCTGCAGAATAAGATGAAAGAGGTTGCGGAAGCTGCAATGACGCAGGAACTGGGTATGCTTGCGGCTCAGGAAGCTGCGGCGGATGAGCCGAGTGAAGAGGAATATTACAGAGATATTAATAACGTCTATGCTCTGATCGGTGTAGAGCCGATTGAGATGGAATTTGGATACAGCCTGATTCCGCTTGTGGATGAAGGAAGCGGAGGAAAGATGATCAACCGTATCGTTATCTTCCGCAGACAATACGCACAGGAGATGGGATTTGTTGTGCCGTCCGTCCGTC
This sequence comes from uncultured Dorea sp., assembly GCA_910584615.1. Taxonomy (GTDB): domain Bacteria; phylum Bacillota; class Clostridia; order Lachnospirales; family Lachnospiraceae; genus MD308. The sequence continues at coordinate 53,207 of CAJUAM010000002.1, read as the reverse complement.
TGCGCGATAGTTCCAGCCTGACTACGAACCAGTATGTGATCAAAATCAAAGGTGAGGAAGTGGAACGCGGAGAGATCCTGGTTGATCATTATCTGGCGCTTGAGCCGGATGAGCCTATTGGAGAGATTGATGGAATTGAGACAATTGAACCTGCATATGGTATACCGAGCAAATGGATCCTTCCAGAAAATAAAGAGATGGCGGAGATATATGGATATACAGTTATTGATCCGCTGTCCGTTATGGTAACACATCTGTCGGAGACAATCCGCAGACATGCACATGAGCTTCTTAACAGAGAAGAAGTTGTGAAGCTTGCCGAAAGCTTAAAGCAGCGCGCAGGCAGTCTTGTTGAAGAGGTAGTTCCGGGTATGGTGCCATACGGAACACTTCAGAAAATATTGATCAGTCTTTTAAAAGAAGGGATTCCGATCAAGGATATGGAGACGATCATGGAGACGATTTCTGATGCGGCAACATCAGGGATTGATATGACCACGATAATTGAAAACATCAGAACTGCACTTAAGAGAACGATAACAAGTAAATTCTGCAGAGATGGGCAGATGAGGGTGCTTACATTGGATGCGGATCTTGAGAAAATGATGGTGTCGAGTCTGACAAAAGGCGATCAGGGATATTATATGGCGCTTCCGCCGGATGTAATGCAGAGTGTAGTAATGCAGATCGGTAATGCCGTAAAAAAATTCCACGACCTGTCGCAAGAGCCGATCATCTTGACCAGTCAGGTGATCCGTGTGTATGTATACCGGATGCTTGAGCAGTTCTATCCGTCAATCTATGTTCTGTCGTTTCACGAAATTTCTAACAACGTACAGATACAGGCAATTGGTAATATAACTAAGTAGGGAGATAAAGGAGGGGAGATAAGCTGATGGAAGATAGCAGAACAAATGAAGAGCTTCTTGCATTATATCAGGCTACAGGCAATGCCGAGATAAAAAAAGAGCTTACTCTCCGTTATTTGTATATTGTTAAGAGTATAGCAGTGCAGATGAGAGATGTTTATCTTGGATTCACCCAGGTAGAGGACATCATTAATGAAGGAGTGATCGTGCTGATGAAGGCTCTTGACAAATATGATGCAGGGAAAAATGCGAAATTTGAAACTTATGTGTCAAGACGCATTCATGGAATGATCATAGATATTGCCAGAAAACAAGACTGGGTACCGAGAACGGTGCGCAAAAGTTTTAAAGAGATACAGGATAAAGCTGCTGAGATGTATGCTAGTAGTGGTATAATGCCATCCATGGAGGAGATTGCAAAAGAGCTGGATATGAAGCTTGATAAGATTCAGGAAGTTATGGGAAAGATGAATCTGTCCTCTGTTTTGTCTCTGGATATGGTGATGGAGGAAACACAGGAGAAGCAGAAAGTTTCTTCTCTTATGTCATTAGATTTCGCGAAACAGCCTGAAGAGAAATATTTGGAAAATGAATTCCGGGAAGTGCTTAAAGACGGAATCAATTCTTTGAAGGAAAAAGAAAAACTTGTTATTTCCCTCTATTATGTAGAGGAATTAAATATGAAAGAGATTGCATCAGTTATGCAGGTAAGTGAACCGAGGATTTCACAGATCCATGCTAATGCGATCCGGAGATTGAAAGAATATCTGCAGCAGGAAATGGATATAGGGGCAAAAAGAAAGGAGGGGTCTCATGTTTAAAGGATTTTATAATCTGGCGTCTGGTGTTTTGACGCAGACAAGGCATTTGAATGTAATTGGTAACAATATGGCAAATATCTCTACACCAGGGTTCAGACAAGACACCTTTACACAGACAACATTTCAAGATGAGTTAATATATCGGATAGGAAATACGGATAAGAGCAATCCTACCCCGATTGGGAGGATGAATTGCATTGTAACCGGCGACGGTAATGTGACAAACTATACGCAGGGAGGGATTACGCCTACCGCAAGTTCGCTGGATTTTGCTCTCCAGGAAAGCGGCTTTTTTGCCGTTCAGACAGCTGATGGTGTCATGTATACAAGGAATGGGTCTTTTATTCTTGATGATCAGGGATATCTTTATCTTGACGGTGTAGGCCGTGTTCTGGGTACGAATGGACCTATTTATCTGGGAACAGATAAGATTTCATGTGATTCATTGGGCAATATAACATCAGAGGAGACGGGGCAGTATTTTGGGAGAATCCGGGTTGTGGATTTTCAGGATTATGATACGGAACTTGAGAAGACAACTGGAGATATGTTTACAGCGACAGGAGCGCCGCGGGATGTAAATGCGTATATAAGACAGAAATTCTTAGAGGATTCCAACGTAGATGTCATTAGTGAGTATACCCAGATGATGGCAAAACAGAGAGCGCTTCAAAGTTCCGCTCAGGTACTTAAAATGTATGATCAGCTTGCGGGAAGGATCGTACAGATCGGACCCAGCAATTAGAGAATAGTATGGAGGTGAGTTGACAGATGAATGCTTCTTTTTATTCGGGTGCCAGAGGCATGATAACAGAGCAGGATAAATTAAATGTAATATCCAACAATGTGGCGAATGTAAATACAGTAGGTTTCAAATCAAAAAGTTCTATATTTATGGATTTGATGTATTATAACATGCATAGCCAGGACAGGGTTACGACAGGTACGGGAGTCCGTATGCAGCATACGAATACGGACTATTCGTCAAACGGGGTAACACAGGAAGAAGGCGACGGTTTTAATTTTGCGATCCAGGACAGTGACGGATTCTTTATGCTGCGTAATCAGGTCACAAATGAAATCACATATACCCGTGCAGGTAATTTTTCGCTGTCCCTGCACAATGACGGTTACTTTTACCTGCTTAGTGATGCGCAGAAATATGTACTTGACGGGAACGGGAATCCAATACGTTATGTTAACGGAGAATTAACCGGAAAGCCGGGAGTATTCACATTTGCCAATACGAATGGTATGGAATCTGTCGGTTCAACAGAGTTCAGGCCGGTGCCTAAAAATGGGAATCCAATACGTGTGGACAGCGCGAATCTGTTAGAGGGCTATTTGGAACTTTCGAATACGGATATGGCACAGGAGATGTCAGACACGGTTATTGCTTCGCGGGCTTATACATATGCACTTAAGATGGTGCAGACATCGGATGAAATAGAGCAGACAATTAATGGTCTGCGCTCATAGTAAAAAAGACAGGAGAGGTGGTGCAGGATGAGAATTACGCGTTATGAAGACATGGATGATACAGCAAAGGATATGATGCGGGAAATCGGAAGTATCGGAACAGGCAATGCTGCTACGGCGCTGTCAAGCCTTTTAAAAACCGGGGTTGAGATGACTGTTCCGAAGGTGGAAATACTTGGCTATAATGAGGCAGTGGACTTGTTAGGGCACCCGGAGGATATGATATCCGGGGTGTTAGTCCAGATGACCGGAGATGTCAGTGGTGTTATGCTGTTTCTCATGAAAATGGATTTTATTAATGAAGTTCTGCAATGCGTCCTTCAGGAAAGCATTGACGGATACGAACAAATGGGTGAAATGGAAATTTCAGCAGCGACCGAGGTGGGAAATATCATTATATCCTCCTACATACTTTCTCTGTCAAAACTGGCTGATATGGACATTTCTTTATCTGTACCGGCCTTTTCGGTAAATATGCTTGGCGGGATCATGACAGTCCCGATGGCAGAGTTCGGATATGTGTCTGATAAACTGATGATGATTACAGGCAAATGTATCATCGGGGGAAGGAATGTTGACAGCAATCTACTTTTGCTTCCTGATATTCAGTCTTTAAATTATCTGATGGATAGGCTGGTGACTCCGTATGAATAAAGAAATAAAAGTTGGAATAGCAGATATGAAGATTGCAAGAAGAGAAGGAGTGCTCATTACATACGCGCTCGGCTCTTGTATAGGCATCAGCTTGTATGACCCGGCAATTAAACTAGCAGCGCTGCTTCATATTATGTTGCCGGAGGCCGGCAATATGTCCGACATGAATGTCTTTAAGTTCGCAGATACGGGAATACAAGAGATGTTGCGCAAGATGGGGGCTTTTGGAGGAGTTAAGAGGCGCTATCAGTGCAAGATCGCAGGCGGCGCCAAGATGTTTGATATGAAAGGCGCCGGTGGAATCGGTAATATTGGGGAGAGAAATATCAGGAGCGTGGAAGCTATTATGAGGACGGAACAGATTAGGATTCTGAAAAAAGATGTAGGGCTTAACTATGCAAGGACAATGCTGATCGATGCGGAAGACGGAAGTGTAAAGATACGTACCGCAGGCCGTCCCGAAATCATTCTTTAGGACTTTCGCGGCTTAAAAAAAAAGGATTTCTGCCGATATTAAATATAGAACTATATATAGAGAAGGGATGGCATATTATGGCGAATACAGAGATACTTTTGGAATCTGGAACGAATGAAATAGAAATCATGGAATTTATGATTTATGGCGAATTATATGGTATTAATGTGGCAAAGGTAAAGGAGATCATGATGTCGGATAAAGTAAAGCCGATGCCGCATGCCCACCCATCGGTAGAAGGGATTTTTAAACCGCGTGATACGATGCTTACAGTAGTTGACCTTCCGTTTTATCTGACGGGACAGAAGACAGAAAAGCAGGGAAGAGATCTGTTCGTTATTACGAATTTTAATAAAATGAACATTGCATTCCGCGTACAGTCGGTTGTTGGGATTCAGAGGATTTCATGGAATGATATCCAGAAGCCTGACAAGACGCTGAACAAGGGGGAAGAAGGAGTTGCGACAGGAATCGCCCAGTGCGGCGGAGAGCTTGTTACGATATTAGATTTTGAGAAGATTGTAGCTGAGATTGCTCCTGAAACAAGCATTCAGTTAGAAGAGATAGATGCGCTTGGACAGCGTGCTAAAAATGAGGCAAGGATTATCTGTGCGGAGGATTCTATACTCTTGGCGAAGCTTATTGAACGGGCGCTCCATCAGGCAGGTTATGTCAATCTGATCCAGTTTAATAACGGACAGGAGGCATGGAATTATCTGCATGCTATTAAAGATTCTGATCCGGAAGAACTTCGTGAGAAAGCGGCACTTATCATTACAGATATTGAGATGCCGAAGATGGATGGACACAGGCTTACAAAGCTGGTTAAGTCAGATCCCAATTTGAAACAGATTCCGCTTATTATCTTCTCCTCTCTGATCAGTCCGGAGATGGAGGTTAAGGGAAGAGAAATTGGGGCAGATGAACAACTCTCGAAACCAGAGATTGGGCATCTTGTAACTGTTATGGATGAATTGTTGACTAGGTGGGATGCGTAATGGATAGATGCGTAGTAAGACAAGCGATTAAAGAAACGAAAACAGGTAAGATCATTGGTTATGAATTGGTCTTTCAGGGCGGCAAGGATAGTATGTACAATAATAACGAAGCGTCTGCAGCGGATACGATTTCTGACTTTTTGGTGGCGAACAGTGCGAAGATCGTAAATGACGGCTTAATGTTTGTGACATTTACACCTTCCTTGCTACTCCGTAATACTCCGAAGATGTTTGGGAAAGATAAAGTTATTATTCAGATTGAAGATACGGTGATTATTCATCCGCTGGCAATGCCGCTGATCAAAAAATATTGTGAAGCAGGATATAGATTCGCGATCAATGATTTCCAATTTACGCCAAAGTATTTCAGTATGCTGGATCATGCTTCATTTATACGGGTTAATATGACCGGGTATGTGGAGAATATGCAGAAACAGCGGACAGTCCAGAACATCATCGAGATGGCAAAAGGATTTGGAAGAAAATGTATGGCTACGGAAGTTAATTCCCAGGAGACTTACGAAGCAGCCATGCGGCTTGGTTTTGACTATCTTGAGGGAAGCTATATAGCTAATACTATGATTACCAAGGTTGATAAGGTGGAATATATGCAGGGTAACTTTTTCCAGCTTGTAATCGCGGTATCGAAGGATGAGCCGGATTTTGCGGCAGTAGAGGAGATTATAAGCCGTGATGCGGGGCTTACATATGCGTTGCTGCGTCTTGTTAACTCCGCGTACTTTGCTCTGCGAACAAGAACTGCTTCCATACGTCAGGCATTGATCACACTTGGAATCGGACAGCTCAGACACTGGGTGTATATGCTGAGTTTTGATAAAGATAAGAGCGAAGGATCAGAGGAGATTTTAAAGATATCTTTCCTGCGCGCAAAGCTGGCATCAGAGCTTGTAAAAAGAGCGTCGGGCTGCGATATTTCTTCTAATGATGCGTATATGATGGGGATGTTTTCAACATTAGATTATATGGTAAATGCACCTTTAGCTGAATTGCTCGAGGAGATTCCGGTGGCGGATGAGATCAAAGCGGCGCTGCTTGATGGAAGTGGTATGGCAGGAGCGCTGCAGAAGCTGGTGATTGCTTATGAGAAGGCAGATTGGAAGGCATGTAAGACTTATGCAGAAGAGCTTGGAATATCAAGTGAAGGTCTCGCCCAGATTTATGTAGACTGTGCAGAAGAGGTCAATGGAATATGGAACAGTCTGATGACAGAGATAGATTATCCGCAGGAAATCGAGAAATTAGAAACTGAAAGCCCTGTAAAATGATATAACTTGGATAAGCTGACAAAGGCGAAGTGTCCTTGTCAGCTTATGTTATAAATGGAGGAAAGAAAAGTGGCACATACAATCGTATTGACAAACCAGAAAGGCGGGGTCGGAAAGACAACCACTTCAACCGCGCTTGCTGCCGGACTGGCAAGAAGGGGATATAAAGTACTGGCTGTAGATATGGATCCTCAAGGAAATATGGGCTTTAGTCTTGGTGTAGATATCGATCAAGGGCCGACAATATATGAAGGACTTAATGGGGAGGCCACAGTCTATGAGATCATTCGCCGGATCAGTGATATTGATATCATCCAGTCTAACATACTTTTAAGCAGCGCGGAAGCTACCCTTAAGGGTGAAAATCGTAATCTGCTGCTTAAAAAACTTCTGGAACCAGTGGAGAAGCTGTATGATTATATAATCATAGATACCCCTCCTGCATTTAATATCCTGACACTTAACGGGTATAGCGCAGCGGACTATCTTGTTATTCCGATGTCTGCTGAGATATTGAGTCTGGTAGGCCTGGTACAGCTTAAGGAGACTTATGAGACGGTACAGCAGTCAGTGAACCCGAGATTAAAAATCATGGGAATCATCCTGACAAAGTATGAAAAGAGACGGAAGCTTTCACGTGATGTACTTGAGATGGCGGGAACTGTGGCAAAGCAGCTTAATACGAAAGTGTTTAAAACAGTAGTGCGCAGTGGTGTGGCAGCAGCGGAGGCGCCTGCCCATGGAATGAATATATTTGAATATTCTGCAAGATCTGCCCCGGCGAAGGATTATGGAGCAATAGTAAAAGAGATTCTGCGGATAGTTGAGGAGGATGAAGCAAATGGCAAGAAAGACAAATAAGACGAATCATGTACTGGGACTTTTAGCAGGCAAGGGTGAAGAAGTTAGTACAGCAGAAGATAAAAGACAAGCAGCTGTCAATGAAGCGAAATCCGATACGGCAGCAGGTTCTAATGTACAGGTAGTTGCCAAGCAGGAAGAGGATGAGGCAATTGCTGATACTGTTAAACATCTTCTTGAAGAAGAACTGGAAGCGGAAGATACTGATACTGTAAGAACACCAGAAATAATCTTTGACGAAGATGAAGAAGAAGCGCTTAGAGCGGCGGAAGCAGAAGCAAGAGAAATCTTCGAAGAAGAGGAGAGAAGAGCGGCTGAGGAAGCTAAAAAGGCAGAAGAAGAGGCTCTTAAAGCGGCTGAGGAAGAGAAAAAAGCCGAGGAAAATAAGAAGGCAGAAGAAGAAGCTTTGAAAAAAGCGGAAGAAGAAGCGCTTAAAGCGGCAGAAGAGAAGGAAAAGCAGGTAGAGAAAGAGTACGTTTTCTTAAATGTCATGGAGACATTGGTCCGGGAAAGAGTAGACACGTATATGAACCAGTTCGCGACTTGTCAGTGTTCCAGATGCAAAGCGGATATCATTGCGCTTGCGCTGACTAGCCTGCCTTCAAAATATGTAGTTGTAAGCAGAAATGCGGCGACGCCGCTTATGAACTTTTATTCACAGCGGTATGCGGGAGTCATAACAGTAGAGATCACGAAAGCATGTACAAAAGTAAAAGAGCATCCGCACCATGGCAGGGATTAATTTCTGAGAATAAAAGAATTAATTTATTGTATTTTATGCCGATATTTAATTTAGATGCAACGAAGTTTGTTTTGAGAAAATGAAAGAAACAATATATATCTAAATTGATTTTGATAAAGAGGGAGTGATATTATGGCATCAGTTTCAGGTACAAATAGTTCCTATTCGAGTCTTTCTTCGCAGATCAGAGGTTACGGCGGACTTGCCAGTGGTCTTGACAGAGACAGCTTGATTGAGCAGATGACAGCTGCTACGCGCAGTAAGATTGCGAAGCAGGGTCAGCAAAAGACAAAGTTAGAGTGGCAGCGGGATGCGTTGAGGGATATTACGAGTAAGATTTATAACTATACATCTGATTATACTTCTTATTCTTCTTCAAAAAACCTGCTTTCTTCCAATCTGTTTTCAAGGAATCAGATAACGGCAGTTGGTGAGAACAGCAAATATGTTTCTGTATCAGGTACTGCCTCGTCGTCGGTTAATATGTCTATTGCGGCAATAAAGCAGCTTGCGACGAACGCCAGACTGACAACAACAGGCAGTATTTCAAATGGCATCTTAAATACAGGGGAGATGAAGCTTGGCTCAGGCGGAGATCTGTCTGCAACAGAAGGTGTCAGTACGATTGCCGGCGATGTATTATATATTAAGTATGGCACGACTAATTATTCCGTGAATCTGAAGGATACGGACGTTTATGATTATTCGACTCCTGAAAAAGCAGTTGAATCAATAAAAAAGGCGCTGCAGGAAGTGGAAGTCGGAAGCGGTACAAACGCGCAGACATTGGGCGATATCATAGATGTTGATATGGTGGGCGGTAAAGTCAGATTCAAACTTGATGAGACGAAAGCTCACGGTAATACTGTACAGCTTAACGGCGGTACAGGAAATATACTGCAGGATTTAGGATTCCTGGAGCCGGGAGAGAAGTTCAGCAACCTAACAGATAAAGAGAAGACTATTACTGCAAATGGTCTTATAGCACCGGATGACGCTGAGCTAATAGTTGAGAAAACATTGGCGCAGCGTTTGAGTAAATCCCAGATTAATTTTAGCTATAACGGACAGTCCAAGCAGATTACATTAGGCAATTATAATGACTGGGCATCGATTGAAGATGTTCAGAAGGATTTACAAAATAAACTGGATCAGTCGTTTGGAAAAGGGCGAATTAAAGTAGAGCTGGATAAAGCCGCAGATGATTCTTCTGCAAGTTTCTCATTTAAAACAACGAAGCCAAACGGAGACGATGATACTACCTCTGTGTTATCTATCAAAGGAGGAACAGGGACGATTATCGGTAACAGCGGTGCATTTGGGATTGTAGCAGGTACTTCTAACCGTCTGAATCAGTCGGCGACTATAGCGAATGCCGGTTTTAAAAATGCTGATAAATTTAAAGAACTGCTAAAGAGCGATGACACTTATTATCTTAATATTAATGGCAAAGAAGTAAAGGGAATTACAAAAGACAGCACAGTGAAAGAGATCATTGATAAGATTAATGCTACAGAGGGTATTGGAGTTAATGTCTCATACCAGGAGATGTCAGACCGTTTTGTGATAACTTCCACTGAAGACGGAGAAAGCGGAAATATTGAAATTGAAGATGTGCCTGACAATCTTGCGATATATCTGTTTGGTAAAGGATCGAATGACTATACAAATGTAACTGATGATACAGATATTCCGGGCACACAATATGAAGAAGGCAAGGATGCGATCCTTGCTGTGAAGTATTCAGGATCAGAAGAAGAGGTGGAGATTACCCGCGGAAGCAATGTGATTTCGATGGATGGGCTGAATGTGACGCTGAAAGGTACTTTTGGTTATAAAGACGGCGTTATAGACAAAGATACAGAGGCTATTACGTTTAATGCAGAAGTAGACGCGGACAAAGCTGTTGAAGCGGTAAAAGAAATGGTAGATGCTTTTAATGAGATTCTCGAACTTGTAAATACACATGTTAAGACAAAGCCAGACCGTGATTACTCCCCTCTGACAGATGAGCAGAAGGCAGAGCTGAATGAAGACCAGATAGAGAGATGGGAAGAAAAAGCAAAAGAAGGTATTCTTTTTGCTGATATGGATTTGAGGATGATGTCAGACAACTTAAGAAGCATCATCAATTCAGGAAACAGTACGGTATTATCCAGTATGGGAATTTCTACTTCTACTACTTACAGTGATAATGGTAAGCTGGTATTTGATGAGGCGAAGTTCAGGACAGCGTTGCAGGCGGATCCGGAAGGCGTTAAAGAAGCATTTTCTAAAGCAGTCTCTAAAGATGAGAATGGCAATACGATTCAGGGCGGTTTGATGGTCAGAATCAAAAGTGTTATGGATAAATATGGCACTATGACCGGAGCAACGAAAGGTATATTGGTTGAGAGAGCCGGTTCGATCTATGCGCCGACAAGCGTCCTGTCGAATAGCCTTCAGAAGCAGATGGATAAAATTGATGATTATATCGAACGGCTGCAGGATAAGCTTGAGACAGAAACTGATAGATATATCTCACAGTTTACTTCATTGGAGACTCTGATTTCCCAGATGAATAATCAGAGCAGCTATCTGAGTTCGATGTTTGCTTAGGGAAAAGTAGATAAAAGAAAGTGAGAGATGGAAGCATGGCAAATGGATACCAATCATATAAGAACCAGTCGGTTATGACGATGACACCGGGAGAGATGCTTCTTCTCCTTTATGATGAACTGACCAAGAGGCTGGTGCGGGCGGAAATGGCGCTTAAGAAAGAAGATTACGTTTTGTTTGATGCATCCGTACAGAGAAGTGTGGATATTGTTCAGTATCTGAAAGATACTTTGAATTTCAATTATGAGATCAGCAGGGAACTGAATACGATGTATGATTTTTTCTTGTATGAATTAAGCAGAGTATCTGCAGGCAGGAAAGCGGAGGTTATTAAGGAACTGAAACCGCTTGTTAAGGAACTGAGAGACACTTTTGCAGAAGCTGCGAAGAGAGCGTGATATGGTGAAAGAAGAGAATTATGGAGCGTTATTAACAGAGATTGCCAAAGTACTTCAAAGGAAGTACACTCATATGTCAGAGATCAGCAGACTTACAGAAGAGATGGCTGAGGGACTTTCACGAGATGACCGGGTGAGCGTTCAGATGACGCTTTGTATGCGCGGAGAAGAGATTGAAAAGATACGTGAATGCGATCGTGACTTCCACTTGTTTTTAAACAGCGTTCCGCTAGAAGTTAAAGAATGGCTTATGAAAGTAGTTGATGGCAAAATTAGCAGTTCAGAGAAATATGGGAAAGAAGGAATGCTTGTGGTGCGTCTGGCGGGTAGTATACGCAATGTCTGGGAAAAGACAATGATGGTCGACCGTCATATGAATAAACGTCTGGCAGGGGCGGATTCTTTTTACGCGGACAGATAAAGGTAGTTATAAGATAAATGAAGATGCCGATACGGAAAACGGATTTGATCCGTTTTCCATATTTGGCATTTTTGTGTTTTAATAATATTTGGAAGATGCCGTCAGGCTATGTAGGTGTATTTATGAAAGAAATTGAATTCAAGTCTGTAAACAAATTATATAAATCGGACATTGTAGCGCTTGAAGAGTTCTCTATATCAATTGAGGAAGGAGAATTTGTCTTTGTGACCGGACGGAGCGGTTCGGGAAAAAGTACGTTTTTAAAGCTTTTAAGCGGACAGATATTTCCGACGTCAGGAGAGATGTGGGTGCGGGGAGAAGATGTTTCTAATTTGACAAGGGAGAAGATTCCTTACTATCGGAGACAGTTTGGGATCATGCAGGCAGATTTGGGACTTTTGAAAGACCGGACGGCAAGGCAGAATATCGAGTTTGCAATGCGTGCCACAGAGCAGCCTTTGAAACTGACGAAACGCAGGGTGGAACAGACTATGCGTACAGTCGGGATATTTAACAGAGCAGACCATTATCCAAAAGAACTGTCAGGCGGCGAGGCGGCGAGAGTGCTGCTTGCGCGGGCTCTGGTCACTAATCCGAAGATATTGGTATTGGACGAGCCGACAGCAAATCTGGATCCATCTGCTGCGTGGGATCTGATGTGCCTGATAGATGAGATCAACAGAAAAGGCATCACAGTTCTTGTTGCCAGTCATAACAGAGAGTTGGTAACGATTATGAAAAAGCGGGTGGTCACATTGGCCGCAGGAGTTATAGTTGCGGATGAGAAGAATATGGTCTACAGTTCAACGGCAGGAGATATATTTGATGAGCGGCGGGTATTAAGGGAGCGTCAGGAGCGCAGAAGTAAATTAGGGAAACGTTGAGAAAGAATGAAAATGCATGGAATCAAGCTTAACATTTGACAATAGATGACGATAATTATTATGAAGAAAAAAGTCCACAAAATGACCCAAATATATGGTTTTATAATGTGAGGAGGAAGGACAATGAAGATAGATATTAATAAGAGAATTCATCCCTATGATGGGCTGTCGTATAAAGCGAAGCTTGCTGCCAAAGGTATGGAAGCGGGAAAGACCAGCCGGAATTGCGATCAGATATTCATTGGTTCGGATGCTTCACAGAGTGATAAGATGCTCGCTGGTGAAGCGGCACATAAGGTGATTCAGGAAGTGCGCAGCGCAACGCCGCAGGATAAGATCGAGAGCCTTAAGCGGCAGGTAGAAGACGGGACATATCGTCCGGATGCGGAAAAGATTGCGGCGCGTATACTTCTCGAGAAAGGGATAGTATAACATGGATGAATTTAAAAATGTAATAGAGCAATTGATCGGGGTGTTTAAGCAGCTTACAAAGGTTGAGCATGTAAAGTTTAATGCAGTTACCGGGAAACATGTGGGAACAGTGGAAGATTGTGTCACACAACAGCAGGCATTATTGCTAAAACTTCGTGGGCTTGAACTGGCAAGAGAGCGGGCACAGAAAAAAGCAGGCTATGAGGGACTGCAGTTCAGGCAGATTTTAGAGCAGGTTTCAGATGACGAGCGGGAAGAGTTGCTGCCTTTGTTTGATGGGCTTAGCAGAGAGATCCAGATGTTCAGGGAAGTGAATGAGAGTTCCAATGAAATCTTACGCACGAATCTCTACTCTATTGATAAAACATTACGTAAGAAGACAGGCAACACATATAACGGTGAAGGAAAAAGTGAAACAGGTGTCCGGCATGTAACAAGCCGGAGAGTATAGACAGGAGGAATAGCTTATGATACGTTCAACATTTGCAGGTTTTAATACAGCAATACTCGGACTTTCAGCCAGCCAGAGAGCTATAGATGTGACTGGACAGAATTTGTCCAATATTAATACACAAGGGTATACAAGACAGCGTTTGGATCAGGTCAGTCTCAATCCTGTAGGACCAAGTCTTGCTAATTCGCAGTTTAGTACTAAAGTCGGGCAGGGTGTTATGATGACAGGAGTCAGCCAGATCAGAGACCCGTTCCTTGATATACAGTATCGTAACCAGCTTCCAAAGGTCGGAACTGCGGATGCGATGGATTCCATACTTGCTCAGATCGGACAGATATTTGATGAAACAGACAAGGATGCGATTGCGGTACAGTTTAATGATATTATTTCACAGCTGCAGAACCTTGCTGATTCTGAGAATACAGGAACTGACAGTGCAGATATGGTCGTGCGCTCTGCATGTGAAGTTCTTCTTAATACGATCCGTCAGAACGGAACAGAAATCAAGGAACTATACGAAGAGGTAAAGACTAAGCTGGACACGACGATAGTTCCGGATATCAATCAATATTTAAAGGATATTGTGGAGAAGAATATTGCTATTAAAAATACGCAGGTGCTGGGCAATCCGGGACTTGAGCTTATGGATGCCAGAAATGAGATGATTGATGCACTGGCTACATATTTTCCGATAGAAGTGAAATACGAAAAGCAGAATCTGGGCGGAGGTATTGTTGTAGATATTCTCAACATCGATCTCAAATTGTCAGATGGACAAAAAGTCAGGATTGTTGCTGACAATATGTGCGGTGAGGTCGGGATAGCTAAGAATGATGATGGCTCAGTGAAGGATCAGCCTGTTGAATTTTATGTTAAAAGTGCTGGTGAGAATCCAAAGACATATGGCGGCGGGTTAGAGGTTTTAAAGACGGAACTGCCGAATGAGATTAATGGATATATAGATGATATTGCCGAATTGAACGAAGCTATTAAAAGGACAAAAGATCAGATAGATAAGCTTCAGAATACAATCAATACTACTACGAATCAGGTTGCCCAGACCCATCAAGATAAAATGAACGGGTATATTGATAAGATCGTGGAAATGAATACGGCTGTCATGGATAAGATGACGCAGAAGACGAATCTCCAGGGACAGATAGATGCTAAGAACGCAGAGCTTGATACTCTGAGAAACGATCTTAAGAATGCGACGACTCCGGAAGAAAAACAGCGGATCAGAGCCCAGATTGAGACGGCTCAGAATGATGTGACAAGATTGAGTTCTGACTTAAATGCGGCTGAGAATGAACGCAGGGTAGCTGAAAGCCAGCGTTTACAGGCATTGAACAGGCTGAAAGAATATTTTCCGGTGAATGCGGTCACATCATTTACAGGAACAGACGGGGTTATGACCGTAGGTGTGATCACAACCGCGACGACTGGGAATCCTCCAACAACAACAACTGCAATCTCTGATTTGGTTGCAGGTGATAATACTAAAGGTGAGATCACTGGAGTTGATACAACAGATCCCCTTACTTATTCTGTTACCGGCGCAAATGGTACTCAGAGCGGTACAGCAAGTTCGAGTTCTGTTATACAGGAAGCGATAGATAGCGCGACCGCTGATATGCAAAAGCAGATTAAGGAGCTTCAGGTTCGGATACCGCAGTATGAAGCCAAACGTTTGGAGAAAGTTCAAGAGCTTCAGGAATATTTCCCGAATAACGCGATTACTTACGATGTGGGACCGGATGACATCATGAGTGTATACCTGAGCGCTGCAGGAGCAACTACTCCTGCGGCAGGGGATCCGATCTTAGTCTCGATGGATGCTAACGGAAGTGTAAAGGGCAGTGTCAGCCTTAATATGAATGGAGCGACTCCTCAGCTTGATGTTACCGGTTTTGGCGCGGCAGCACCGGAAACAGTTGCGGCATCGGTTTCTGCTATTGAAAGGATAACTGGATCGATCAATGACAGACTTTCAGAGGGAGTAATAAAAGGTAACCTGGATATGGTCAATAAGGCTGAAGTTTTTGATGCGGATATTACAGATCCGGCCGATCTAAAAGCTGCCAGCGACACAAAGGGAATCCAGTATTACCAGAAAATGCTTGATTCATTTATTAATAAGCTTGCTACAATTATGAACGAGCAGAATATGACAGAAAAAGAAGTGCCGGTGGTGGATGCCAACGGCGATCCGGTGATGGAACAAAAAACGGAACCTGTGATGGTTGATAAGCTGGATGAGAACGGCAATGTAGTGACAGATGTTAATGGTATGCCGGTGAAAGTTCCGCAGCTGGATGCAGATGGGAATGTAGTGACGCAAGGCGTAACAGATGAGAATGGCAAGCCGGTGATGGTTCAGAGAACAGAA
Source organism: uncultured Dorea sp. (assembly GCA_910584615.1). Classification (GTDB taxonomy): domain Bacteria; phylum Bacillota; class Clostridia; order Lachnospirales; family Lachnospiraceae; genus MD308. The sequence continues at coordinate 37,446 of CAJUAM010000002.1, read as the reverse complement.
AAAGTATTAACACAGAATCCTTTGTTCCAGCTGACAGAAGGCGGTACAACAGTACCCCTAAAAGATGCGGATGGGAATGTGATACAGACTCCGCAGTTAGATGCAGACGGTAATGTAAAGTTAGACCCAGCCGGTAATGTGGTAATGGAAGATGTTATGGTTCCGTCAGGCTTTACAGCGTTGAATACTAAAGTATCTGATGCGTGGATGAAGGGCGATGTCAAGATCAATACGAAGAGAGATCCTCTTGGAGAGGGCAATTCTTCAGATAACTGGAATGTAGATAAGATGATTGATGAATTGTCTAAAAAGACGCATTCTTTTGTGGATCCTAAGAGCGGAGAAGTTTTCAAAGGAACACTTTATGAGTGTTATACGAGTATCCAGGGAACACAGGCTGTTGAGAGAAAAGCAACGTCGCTGGTTCTTGATACACGTACAACCGTATTGGATCAGATTGCTAATGATAAGGATTCTGTATCAGGAGTATGGATGGATGAGGAAGTAATGAGTCTTATGAAATATTCACAGTCATATAATGCTGCGTCACGTCTGATGACAGTAATGGATGAAATTCTTGAAAGACTGATTACGCAGACGGGTGTTTGTGGTAGATAATGAGGAGGCGGTTTTATGGGAATGCGTATTACAACTAATATGTTGAGAAGAAATTATACGAACAATCTGATGGAAAATATCGGAGGATTGGAGAAAGCAAGAAAGCAGGCAGAGACTGGAAGACGCTTTCAGTCATCTTATGAAGATCCTTCGGCGGCAGCTAAGGGTATGATTCTCGAGCGGAGAAGTGCAAGGAACGCAGATTATGCTAATACTGTAAAGAATACTCAGAAATGGATCGACTCTCAGTCAGATATCTTGAATGAGCTGAGTACCTATGCGAACCAGATTGATGAAAGCGAGTTTATGGCTGCTATGAATGATCCGACGGGTTCTGTCGGCAGGTCTGCTTACGCGCAGAATCTGCGGGAATTACAGGAAAGTCTTGTGCACTCTTTGAACACCCAGTACGGTGATACATTTATTATGGCGGGAGCGGACGGCAGAAATGTACCATTCGATTTAGTAGGCGGCACTTTATACTATCAAGGTAAGAATGTCAATGATGCGGAAGTAATGGAAGAGTTGAAAAACCAGACATTGTATGTTGATATCGGATTTGGAATGTCATTCTATCCGGATGGTGAGCATGCAGGCGATATTATTCCTTCCAGCGCTTTTGACATGGCATTTCCGGGAATCTTAGCAGTTGGATATGGTACAACGGATGTGGCGGTTTACGACACGAATAAAGATGGGACGATTGAAGATGCAGACGAGAAGATGCAGTTAAGCAACAATATAATTGTTCTTGCGGGGCAGATGGCAGATGTATTGGAAAAAGAACCTTTTGACAGAGATTTATGTAATGCGCTGTGGAATCAGTTTAAAGGAGGCCGTGAAGAATTACAGAACCAGTTCGCGAGAGTAGGAACGAAGGCACAGCTCCTTGAGAATACGGCAAAAAGACTTGACATGGAATCAGATAATATCAAGGAACAGTATCGGAATGCTGTCGGTATCGACCCGGCACTGGCAATTACAAATGAATCGTATGCCAAATATTCATATGATGCGGCACTTAAGATAGGGATGAGTCTTTTAGGTAATTCGTTGCTTGACTTTATGAGTTAATATTAATCAGGGAAATGAGAGAAAGGAGAGAGCGATATGGAACAGTTGCTGGAGATTAAGACAATACCTATTAAGTATGAACTTAAAGTGAATCACGCATCATTAGAATATCAGAACAGCACTGCCCAAGTGGAGATAAGCAGAGATAAGGGCGGAATGAAGATTAAGAGCCGCCCGATCAAGCTCCATATCGACACGTATGAGGCAAGGAACTCTGTTGTTCCGACAACTAAAACGATGATTTCTCAGAAAGCTCAGCAGGGAAAAAGTGTGGCGTACAAAGCGACAGCGAACTATGTAAGGGAGGGACAGCTCTTGTTAAATGCGAAAGTAGGGCAGGGCGCTGAAGTACTGAATCAGATTTTTGCTGAACGTACCGCAGAGCCGACCGGGGATTTTGTTATGGATTTCCTTCCGAAAGCAGGACCGAATATTGAATGGGAGGAGCCTGAATTTAATATTGAATATCAGATGGATAAGCTGAATTTTGATACAAAGATCCAAAAGGGCGATATTGAGTTTATACCGGGAAATATTGAGCTGTCAATTCTGCAGTATCCTGATATTGAAATTAAGTACGTTGGAGGGCCTATCTATGTGCCGCCAAGTGCCGCGGAAATATTTGAAGGACATCAGATAGATGTTGAGGCTTAGGAGCGAAGATATGGGAAGTGACAATATCAAAAAAGATATCAGCGAAGAGAGCCAGTATATTGAATTTAAGGAAGGGATTTTTGGCTTCGAGGAAGAGAAAAAATTCCTTCCGGTTATGCTTGAAGACGGAAGTGACGCAGTTTTATATTTGCAAAGTGTTAAAAATGAGAATCTGTCATTTATCGTTATGAATCCTTTTATGCTGAAAGAAGATTATAATCCTGTGCTTAGTGAGGAGGATTATAAGAATCTTGGGACTTCGGATGAGAAGGATTTATCTTACTATGTTTTTTGTGTGATTGCGAATGCTGCAAAGGAGAGTACAGTGAACTTGAAATGTCCGATTGTAGTAAATCATGTTACAAGACAGGCAAGGCAGGTTATTCTGAGTTCCGAAGAATATGGATTTCGTCATTTGCTGAAGGAATTCGAGAAGGAGGAGGCATGAAGATATGCTGATTCTAAGAAGGAAAACAGGAGAATCACTGATTCTGAATGAGAATATTAAGATAACAGTTTTAGAGAGCGGAAGTGACGGAGTACGTTTGGCAATTGATGCGCCAAAACAGGTTCAGATACTTCGCGAAGAGCTTGTCGAGGCTACAAAGGCGAATCGTGAAGCGGTTGCAGCCGTGGACAAGGAAAAGCTACAGAAGCTTAAAGGGATGTTTAAAGGTAAAAAAGAAGCATAATGTATGGAATATATGTTATCAGGAAAGGGCTGCGGGTCCGGCGAGGATCTCCCGTCCGATGTACATGCTTAAATCAGGATGAGATTTGACCAGCCATTTTACAAGAGTGATTTTATTGTCACGGATCTCTAAGGCAGTTATGCAGTAGGGATGAACACAGCTTCCGCAGTTGAAGTAAAGAGAATCTTTATCTGCAGGGAATATGGGACGGTGTGTGTGTCCCGCAATCAGTAGCTGGGAATGTTTTGAAGACCATGCAGAAAGGCGCTGTTCTACGGCGCTTTTTTTTGTGTTATTTTTTGCGGCGCTGGTGGGATCGTTGAGGGCGAAAAGTTCTAACGGCCGCCAGATGTAACGGACAAGGAATCTGCTGAATTTCCAAAACGTATCATTGAGCAGATCCCCTTGATGGCCATGTACAAGAAAAATACTGCTCCCACTGACTTTGTTCTGAAGAATCAGGCTTTCGTGAACGCAGAGTCCGGGCATGAGGGGGAGTTTTGAGCACTGGCTCTCACAGTAATAATCATTACAGCAGCGTAAAAACTGAGGTTTCTTTTTGATGAAATCGTGATTCCCGCAGAGCATATGAAGGCGATTGTTCTTATAAAAACAAGACAACAGTTCAAAGATATCAGAATGGGTTGCCACGATTTCTTCCATATTACGATTCTCCCATAGCTCATCGCCATCCCCAAGCTCAATGTAAGTATAACCGTTTTGATAGTAGTGGCGAAGAGCAGCAGAATAGATATTTTGATTTTTGAGAAAATTATCGCCCCAGTTGCCTGTTCCTCTATGACAGTCACTCATAATAACAAAGCGTGACAGATAGTCATAGGAAATGACCGGGGTGGTCTTTAATAATTTATTCAAACGGCTTTCTGTGGACATGAGAAGCCTCCTTTGATGAGTGATATCTGTTATAGCGTTTTTGGGTTCTTGTAAAACACAAAGCTGCGTTAAGAAGTAAAGGACTAAGAGCTGCCAGATATTCCAGCCGGTCAAGTGTGTTTGTGAAATTCCTTGTAAGAAAGCGATACAAACAGCAGCATAAGCGGTTGAAAAATAACCGTAGTTTTGTGGATACGAAATATCGGGAAGCCGGTTGTTCAGATTTTGGCTGTGTAAATGGTACGGTGACAGTAAGAAGACACCTGCTGATGCTTGTGGAATGATATCCTGCGCGTTTCAGGCCTTCAATATAGGCATTACACATCTCATAATCCGGAAAGGTAATACTGATTTTTGCCGACAGTGTGTGAGGAGGACAGAACTTCCCAAGGAAAAATGCGGTCAGCCACCAGTGCCGCTTTTCGCGGACCGCGATAAACTGTTCTTTGTAAAAAAGATTAATTCTTATAGGAAGCAGTTCCGAGTCTTTAATGCTTTTGTAATGTATTTTACGCGGATCATGTGATTCGGGATGGGAGTCGTCTGCGGCATAGATCCCGACTTCTGCCCCTGCTGACATACCGTACTGGCCTTTCCAGAATTCAATAAGCCAGTGCCTTTTGCCATAATCAAAATAAACAGGTTCGCAGTCAAAGATCATGCCAAAAGTGGCAGCAGAATTGTCATATAAGCGCCGGTAGCCATATTTTCGCTGCCAGCAGTGAATTGTTGAGTAAAAACAATCTGCCGAGGGATCATACTGAAAACCATAGGGAGAAAGAATGCTGTTAAGATGTTCCAGTTTTTTTAAATCAGGTGTATGACAGATTTTTAATCTGATGCATTTTAAATGGGTGTTTGCCGCAAAAAGAAATAATAGTAAAATAATAAATAATAGAAAAAATATATATTGTACAGGCATAAGAACCTCCGTAAGTCTGTAATAGAAATTCATATTTTAGTCTATTCAGCAGGAGGGAGAAATGTGCTTTTGAATTTTACAGATATTTTAAGATGGCAGAGTAAGCTGTTTTTAGCTCTTCGTAAGAAACCCTGCAGTTCGCCGGGCTTGTGGAAGGCAGCATTGCTGCTTTGATACCTGTCTTTGGATAGCAGTATTTTTGATATAATTGGTATGCTTTCGTACCGGTAGTAAAGATTGCCCTGATGTCGGCATGGGAGAGAATGATATCCAGATCGTTTGCTTTGGGATTTCGGATGCTGCTGTCGTCTGCCCCGCAGATATCGCAGCCCGCGAGAACATCCCACACGGCAATATGATGAGAAAGCGCCAGTGTAATCTTGTCTTCCGTCGTATTGGGAAGAGATTCGCGGCATATGTCGGAGATAACTTTCCAGAAACGGTTTCTCGGATGTCCATAATAAAAACCGACTTCCCTTGATCTAGGAGACGGCATTGTGCCGAGCATGAGAATACGGGAATATTTATCAAAAACAGGTGTGAAATTGTGTGTAATATATGTAGATTTCATAGATATCGTTCTCCGATCTGTTTTTATTAAATTGTACCACAAAATAAAAGGACCTGCGAAAAAACGCTGGTCTTTTTATTATATGATCTAGAGTTTGGATTGGAAATACAAATTGTTCGGGGTTACTAATTTTTTATTTGTACTTCTTATATAATATATCATTTTAAAAATGTTTTGGGTATGTTTTAAGATTCCAGAAATATACAAAATAATTGTGCTTTGAGCACAAATTATGATATATTAATTATATCAGTACTTAGTGTCTTTGGATTCTGGAAGTATATTGCCAGAGTAAATAAAGATTACGGACAGGAGAAAAGGATGGCAGTAGAATTAAAAAGTCTGTATGCGGATGTTCAGTCAGAATATGATCTTAAGCTGCTGACAACAAGCTGTTTTGGAAAAAAGATTGGATGGGTGCATATGGTTGAGGAAAAGGAGTTTGTCTGTCTTCTTCACGGAGATGAACTGGTGTTTAATTCAGGGCTCAACTATGCGTCAGAAGAGTGGCTTAAAGAATTTATTGATTCACTCATATCAGTGCGCGCCGGAGGTCTGATCATTTCTTCGCATACAGGCAGTATGGTTTCAAAAGAAACTATAGAATATTGCAACAGGAAACATTTTCCTGTCTTTTCTTCTTCGTGGAATACTCCTTATATTGATGTCATGCGCAAATTCTCGGAGATACTTCTGAAAAATGAGCAGAGAGAGACAAACCTTATTTCGGCCCTTAAGAATGCGATTTATTATCCGGAGGAGGAGAGGCTGTATCTCAATCACTTTGAACATAATGGATTTTTCAGGGATATGTCTTATACAGTTATTATTCTGAGCTGTTATACTTATGATACGGAAAGCGGGAATGAACGTCTTAAGGAGATTGAAAATAATTTGCGGTATGTATTTCGAAAGTCCATTATTTATGAAGAGAAGGGACGGCTCATTATATTGGCGGCAGGATATCTCATCAGCAGACTTAAGAAAGAGTTTGGGAAAATATGCCGGGAGGATATTAATATCTATGCCGGAGTCGGCACAACGCAGAAGCGGATAGCGGATATCCACAATTCTTATGAAAATGCGTACACAGCGTACCGTCTGACGAAGACAACAATTCCAAAGAACCTTTTGTATTATGATGAACTTGGGATTTATAAAATACTTGCGGATATAAAAGAGCCATCTATTTACACTGACTTTGTGGAAGAGACGCTTGGAGCTTTAATTCAATATGATAAGATGAAACATACAGAATATATGATGATACTCAGAGCGTTTTTTGAAAATGACTGCTGTATCCTTCAGACTGCAAAAGCGCTCTACTGTCATAAAAATACATTGAATTATAAAATCAGCGCTATAAAAGAGATATTGGATTATGACATTATGAGTAATGAGAACCGGGTAAGGATCATGATGTCGTTTTATATATTAAATCTGGGAGAGGATTATTTTTAAAGCCAAATCGTCCGAAAGTTTAAATATTATAAGTAATGAAATATCAGATAATAAATAAAAGTCCCGAAAACATCCGTTCCGGGACTTTAAAAGGCGCCAACCAGATTTGAACTGGTGATGAAGGTGTTGCAGACCTCTGCCTTACCACTTGGCTATGGCGCCATTTCTCAAGCACAATTCATTATAACAAACACTTAGAGGATAGTCAAGGATAAAAATATAAAACTTTTAAAAATTATCTTTAAAATTTATTATATAAATATCTGCCTATATATATCCGCCAGGAATTCCACTGCCGCCGCAATACATTCCATTACAGCAGAGATTACACAAAAGGTTGGCAATACACAATTTCAGACACCAGTTATTTCCCGTGGAAAAAGTGGTCTGGTACGGTCCTTGCTGCTGTCTGTACCATGTGCTGCCGCCTTCAAGACGGTTCACAAGCATCTGATATTGGAAATTATCCGGTTCGCGTCTTAACGCTTCTTTTGCATGATCGAGCGCGGTCGCGACATTACCTATACCAGAATTGGCTAGGGCGCTGTAATAATACCACTGTGCATCTCTGGACGTAATGTTATTCAAAAGATTCAGCGCTTCCCTATAATAACCGTTGTTAATGTAATTAGCAGCGGCGCGAAGATGAAGGGCGTCCTCATTGTCACCGGCGGAGCCGGAATCTGTCTGCCGGTATTTTGCGTAGAAGCCTCCAAACGGTCCAAAACCGCCGAAAGATTCATCATCGTCAGCAGAATAACCACTGAAAGAGCCATATTCACGTTCATGCATGATCTGGTTGTATGCCTGCTGCACTTCTTTGAATTTTGCCTCTGCCATATCCTTATGTGGATTGTTGATATTTGCATCCGGATGATATCTGCGGCTTAAACTGCGGTATGCTTTTTTGATTTCATCGTCGGAAGCTTCTTTTCGTACCCCAAGGACACTGTAAGGGTCTGTCATAATAAATGTTCTCCTGATCATATAAGTTTATAAATGTTTTTCTTTCTCTTGCGCGCGTTTTTCTGTAACCAGAGTGTATCTGCACCAGACACCGGAATAGAGTATATTGCGCAAAATATCCGCATGCAGAAGGATAGGAAGCCGTTCAAACTCTCTGGAACATTCTGCCATCATCATAGTAAGAAGTTTCCGGCAGTTGTCAGCAAAATCCGGATCTTTGGAAAATGTCTGTTTAAATGGATTATAGTTACCTGTCTTAATATCTTTTTCCACATCTTCATACGCATCCATCAGATAGATGAATTTTCCTAAAAAGAAACCTATTTTCCAGAGTGAAGTTTCCCATTCGTCATGGCAAAAAACGAACAATTCTGCCATGATCTCGCCGAAGATTCCTGCCATTGTGTCTGCATTTTGCTCATCCTGCTTTTCGAGCATAGAAAGTTTTTTCAGACAGGAGGAAATGACGGAGATTTTTTCGGGATAGTGTTCTTTGACCGCTTTCATCTTCGGAGCAAGCAGCTTTGCGGCCGCATAACCTTTTTTTCTACGTTCGTCATCCCAGTCATCTTTACATTTGTAGTAAGACAATATAAGATTAACCGCTGCCGCGTAATCTGTCAACTCGTTTGTGCGCGCAATATGTTTTCTAAGAGGGTGCGCAATGCAGTTTAGAGATTCTGTTTTTGTCTCTGGCTCGTAAAGTCCTGTAAGGAGAACGATAAGAAAAGTCATATCAAACGACAGAGTCATCTGCCCCCTCATGCCGTAATTTTTTTTTAAAACTTTGCAGAGACCGCAGTAATAGGAGTGATATATATCATAATCTTTGAATTTCATCTCTGCTTTGTTGATCGCGATATAACCAAACATAGGCGTTCCTCTAGCTTCGTTTAATAAATGTAGTGCTGCATTTTGGACAGCGGATCTCAATCTTGCCTTTTCCTCGCGGTATCCGTATTTTCTGACGGCAGGAGGGACATGTATAGATATGATGTGTCTTTCTCTGGGAAAGGAGATTTCTCTGCCTTCTCATGAATGTGCGGAGTCTGCATGTTTTATTCAGATACCATTGATTCTCAGAGGAGCGTTTGTATATGTTCTTCGAGAACATCCGGTAGTAGGCGGCAATGATGAAAAGCCATGAAATAAGCGGCAAAAAACGCCAATGAACAAAATTAGATAAAACAATTGTGATCAGTCCCGCGGCAATCGTGAATTTACCAAGCGGATCGATTCCATATCTGCCATACATAAAGCGGATAAATTTTTCTTTCAAAATATGTGCCTCCTGGGTTTAATATAAATACTTCGTGATCTCCAACATTGTAATAATTAATATCATACGCTGATGATAGGGAAAGTCAATAAATCTGTTATTAAAAAATTATAAATTAATTGTGGCAGTTGCTTATGGACTGCTATACGTGATAAGATATGTAAGGAGACGATCGCTGTATGTAATTGAATGGGATCGGCGATGGGAGGGAGTATATGGACAGACTGACAGAGTTGATAAAAAAAGATATGAAGCCTGCGCTGGGAGTAACAGAGCCAGGAGCGATCGCATTTGCGGTAGCAACCGCGAGAGAGTATGCAAAAGGTGAGATTTTAAAGGTAAAAGTGACGCTTAATTCGGGGATGTATAAAAACGCTTTCACATGCGGAATACCTAATTCTGACAAATTTGGAAATCTTTACGCGGCGGCGCTTGGGGCAGTAGCTGCAAAAGCTGAACTTGGCCTTGAGTCATTGGCATACATAACGCAGAAGGATAATGAAAAAGCGTCTGCCCTGGTTGAAAGCGGCAAGGTTGAGGTGATAATGGAACAAGTAAGTTCAAAGATCACTATTGACGCTGTTGTTATGACAGAGAAAGATAGTGTCACCGTCCAGATCCGTGAGAGTCATACCGGAATCGTCCGGATTGAGAAAAATGGAGAGATTATTTTTTCAGAAGAAGCATCTGAGGAAAAAGAAGGGGGACCGGAAGAAATATCTGAGATCCATAAGTATACGCTTTCTGAACTTTTGGAGTATGTGACACATGTTTCTGAGAGAGATATCAGTTTTATAAAGGAAGCTTTTTCGATGAATATGGAGCTTTTAGAAGAAGGGATCCATTCTGACAGGACAAAGATTACAAAGCAGCTGTTAAAAGAAAATAAAAACCAGCTCATCTCGGATGATGCGCTGCGTACGGCACAGCTTTTGTGCAATGGCGCGATTGAGGCGAGAGTGCTTGGACTAAGCCGCCCTGCGATGAGTATTACTGGAAGCGGCGCCCACGGTATCATAGCGACAATGCCGCTGTTCGCTTATTTTCAAGTGAAATATAAAGAGGTGGCGGATGTACTGCTCCTTCGCGCGGCTGCGTTAAGTTTTCTGATCACTATGTATATTAAAGAATATTCCGGAAAGTTGTCTGCTTTTTGCGGCTGCGGTATTGCGGCGGGCTGCGGTATGGCGTGCGGTCTCGCGTTTTTAAGAGGGGCAGACGAATCCCAGATCGGCATGGTGATCCGGAATATGGCGAGCAGCCTGACAGGGATGATCTGCGATGGCGGCAATCATGGATGCGCGATGAAAGGAATCGTAGCAGTAGATGCCGCGTACCGTGCGGTGGACCTGGCAATGCAGGATATAGGTATTGGGGAGATGCACGGTATTAACGGAAGGACTCCTGAAGATACAATGAAATATATGGGGATGATTGCTTCTCCGGGAATGGTTGGCACAGAAGATACAATTGTTAATATCATGGAACAAAAAATGAGAAATGGAGTGAATTGATTTGGGTAAGAAAAAAAAGAAAAAAAGCCATCTGGCGTCTAATATCGTTCTGACGGTATCGGTCGTAGTATTCGTTGTAGCGGCGTTCCAGCTGTTTCGGATAGGTAAGGGATATCAGGATGGTAGAAAGGATTATAAGGAGCTGCAGGAAAGCGCGACCAAAAAGAAAAAAGATAAGAAAGACGGGAAAGAAAAATTTATCGTAGATTTTGAAAAGCTTGCTGAAAAAAATCCGGATGTCATTGGGTGGATCCGTTTTGATCCGGAACCGTCCGTTATCAATTATCCGATCGTACAGGGAAAGGATAATCAGGAGTATCTTCATAAGACATTTTCAAAAAATGAGAATGGCTTAGGGGCGATTTTTCTGAATGTAGACAACGACAGCAAATTTAAAGATAAACATTCTATTATATACGGCCATCGTATGAAGGATGGTTCTATGTTCAGGCATCTTCAGGATTATGAGAAAAAATCGTTCTGGAAAGAGAATCCGCGTTTTTATATCTATACACCGAATGGCCGTGTTATCACATACCGTATCTATTCCGCGGGGGAAGTGCTTGATATGTCAGATGCATATGAGACGGATTTTGCGGATGGAAAAGCATATCAGGAATTTATAGATAAGACGAAAAAAGATTCCCTTTATGAGACAGGAGTAAAAGTGCGGACCGCAGATAAGATTGTTACCTTATCCACCTGTACTAAATCCAGTGATAATCATCGTTTTGTAGTTCATGGGGTGAAGGAGACAGAGGAAACGATAGAAATAGAAGAAAAAAAAGACAAGAAAGAAAAGAAAAAGGAAAAATAGATGAAGAGGTGGGAAAGTTGCCGTCATATATATATGAAGTCGGAGATATTGTAACATTGAAAAAACAGCATCCATGTGGAAGCAAAGAGTGGGAGATCCTGCGTGTAGGCGCGGACTTTCGGCTGAAATGTCTGGGCTGCGGACACCAGATCATGATTGCCCGCAGGCTGGTGGAAAAAAATACGAGAGATTTGCGGAAAAAAGCTTGAAACAGGCATCAGAGTATGTTAACATATCTAATTGTGATACATTGAAATTCATACCGTATGTAATTCCGAGTACGGTACGGATATCCTTGCTCCCGCGGATATGAGCGGGAGCCAAAAGACCAGAAGGAGGTGCAGGAGACGACATGAATAAATATGAATTAGCTGTTGTTGTCAGTGCAAAAATCGAAGATGATGAGAGAGCACAGGTGATCGAAAAGGTAAAAGCTTTAGTAGAGCGTTTCGGCGGCCAGATCTCAGACATTGATGAATGGGGTAAGAAGAGATTAGCTTACGAGATTCAGAAGATGAAAGAAGGATATTATTATTTCATCCACTTCGAGTCTGATGCTGAGACTCCAGGCGAAATCGAGCAGAGAATTCGCATCATGGATAATGTGATCAGATATTTATGCGTTAGACAGGAAGCATAAGCAGGAAGTAGAGGTAGAATATGAATAAAGTAATTTTGATGGGACGCTTAACGAGAGACCCGGAAGTGAGGTATTCACAGAGCGAGAATTCTATGGCAATCGCGAGATATACATTGGCGGTTGACCGCAGGTTCAGACGTAACAATGACGGTGAGCAGACAGCAGATTTTATCGGCTGTGTTGCTTTTGGCAGAAGCGCTGAGTTTGCGGAGAGGTATTTTCGCCAGGGACTTAAAGTTGTTGTGACCGGACGTATCCAGACAGGAAGTTATACGAATAAGGACGGTCAGAAAGTATATACGACGGATGTTGTAGTTGAAGATCAGGAATTTGCCGAGAGCAAAGCGACAAGCGATGCGAATGCAGGGGGATTCCGCCAGTCAGCGCCCACACCGGCTCCGGCATCGATGCCTGATGCAGGCGACGGCTTCATGAATATCCCGGACGGGATAGATGAGGAATTACCATTTAATTGATCAGGAGTAAAGGGAATATCCACGATTTTATAAAGTAAGGAGGAGAACTAAGATGGCTTACGATAAATCAAACCGTCCGGAAGGCGGCAGAGGAAGAAGAAGCGGCGGACGCAGAAGAAAAAAAGTCTGTGTATTCTGCGGTAAAGAGAATAACGAGATTGATTACAAAGATGTAGCAAAGTTAAGAAAATATATTTCTGAAAGAGGTAAGATCCTTCCCAGAAGGATCACAGGAAACTGCGCGAAGCATCAGAGAGCGCTTACAGTAGCGATCAAGAGAGCGCGTCATATTGCTTTGATGCCGTATGTTCAGGATTAAGATATGATTTAAGAGGGAATCTTTTAGACTGTTTTGGTCTGAAAGGCTTCCTTCTTTTTTTGCGCGCGCTAACGTTTTTGAAAAATTTACATATAATAAAACAGATACCAGCGCAAGGAGTGTATGTACATGGATCAGAGACTGCCCTTTTATATGGTGTACCAGATGCCGATACCTGGTGATGACGACAGGATGCTCCGCCGGGATTACTCTTATATGAAGAGTGTGTATCCTGACACGGCGAAACGTCTGCTTCCGTTTGTAGAAGAGGAATGTGACCGCTTAGAGTATGATGGAAGTATGATGTTTGATGAGTATCCGGATAGGCTGCAGCTTCGGCTGATGTGCCGGAGGATTTACGATAAAGCCAAGAAGGAGGAAGAAAATCCTGGAGAATGGCTGATGGAACTGATACAGGTCATGGCATTTCAGGAACTATGTCAGAGACGTTGTGAACACCGGCATTACCGAAAAAAATTATATTAATGTCTGGATAGATAATGGTGCTTAAAGCAGGGCTGCGCAAAATAATCGCGAACATATGTGCGCAGTCCTTTAAAGATTTATGGTAGACGGATAGAAAAAGATATGATAAAATGTCATTTGATCACTTATAAGGGGAGTCGGATATGAGAAATATCATATTTATTGGTATGCCTGCTGCTGGGAAGAGCACGATAGGCGTAGTGACGGCGAAGCATCTGGGTTACAATTTTATAGACACAGATCTGCTGATCCAGGAAAAGGAAAAGAAGCTCTTAAGGGAAATCATTGCTCAGGAGGGCCTGGAAAAATTTTTAAAAATTGAAGACCGCGTTAATGCGGAGGTTCAGGCGGAGCGCTCTGTGATTGCTCCGGGAGGAAGTGTTATATATTGTGAAAATGCGATGAAACATTATAAAGAGATTGGAACCATCGTATATTTGAAAGCCTCTTTTGAAACAATAAGTAATAGACTTGGAAACGCAAGAAAACGAGGAGTGGTCCTTAAAAAGGACCAGACACTTGAGGAACTGTATAATGAACGCACAGTTCTTTTTGAAAAGTATGCGGATATTACCATATGCGAGGACGGTGTAAGCTTGGAAGATACGTTTGAGCTTGTGCTTAATACCTTACAGAATAGCGGATATGTTACGGATTAGTTACACAATTGTAAAAAAGATTTTACAATTCCGGATTTTGTGCTATAATAAGCAAGTATGAATATAGTAAATTACATATCTTACAGAGTAAGATGCGATGGTTTGATATAGAATAAGTTTGTGTCGAGGTGTATGTATGGAGCAATATATTATAAAAGGCGGACACCCGTTGGTAGGAGAGGTTGAGATTGGCGGAGCGAAGAATGCGGCCCTCGCGATTCTGGCGGCAGGTATTATGACAGATGATACAGTACGTATTGATAATCTTCCGGATGTGAATGATATCAATGTGCTTTTGAACGCGATTGAAGGCATTGGCGCAAATGTGCACCGGGTTGACCGGCATACGGTTACGATCAACGGAAGAGGAATCAAAGATTTCAGTATAGAATACGATTATATAAAAAAGATCCGGGCATCTTATTATCTGCTCGGCGCGCTGCTTGGAAAATATAAGCATGCGGAGGTAGCTCTTCCGGGAGGCTGCAATATTGGAAGCAGACCTATCGACCAGCATTTGAAAGGGTTTCGTGCCCTTGGCGCGGATGTGGATATTGAGCATGGGAAAATTATTGCGGAATCAGACCGCTTAGTGGGAAAGCATATTTATTTTGATGTTGTAAGCGTTGGTGCTACGATTAATGTGATGATGGCGGCTACGATGGCGGATGGGCTGACGATCATGGAGAATGTGGCAAAAGAGCCGCATGTTGTTGATGTCGCTAATTTCCTGAACAGTATGGGCGCTAATATCAGGGGAGCCGGTACAGACGTGATCAAGATCCGCGGTGTGAAAAGTCTTCACGGAACGGATTATTCAGTGATTCCTGATCAGATAGAAGCAGGGACCTTTATGTTCGCGGCAGCTGCGACCAGAGGAGACGTGACAGTTCTCAATGTTATTCCAAAGCATCTTGAAGCGACTATTGCGAAGCTTTTGGAGATAGGATGTGAAGTTGAGGAGTTTGACGATGCAGTGCGTGTAGTGTCTAAGGGAGGCCTTAGAAGCACCCATGTAAAGACACTTCCATATCCGGGATTTCCTACAGACATGCAGCCTCAGATCGGTGTGACGTTAGCTTTGTGCAAAGGGACAAGTACGATTACAGAGAGTATTTTCGAAAATCGTTTTAAATATCTGGATGAGCTTGCGAGAATGGGCGGAAGTGTAAAGATTGAAGGGAATTCCGCGACGATTGAGGGTGTGAAAGAATTTTCAGGTGCAAGAGTGAGCGCGCCGGATCTTCGTGCCGGAGCCGCGCTTTGTATTGCAGGACTTGCGGCAGAGGGAATTACGATCGTAGATGATATTGTATATATCCAGAGAGGTTACGAGAGATTTGATGAGAAGCTTCGCAGTATCGGGGCTGTGATGGAGATGGTTGAGACGGAAAGACAGATCCAGAAGTTTAAATTGAAGGTAAGTTGATTAACGGCTTTAAAAAATAACAAAAATCCTGTATACTGTTATCTGTGAGAGGAGCGGATGACGGTGTACAGGATTTTTATTGTTGAGGATGATATGACGATAGCAAGGTCACTTGCAGAGCATCTTAAAAAATGGAATTATGAGGCGGAGTACGCGACAGACTTTAAAAATATTATCGAAGGATTTATAGAGTTTGATCCGCAGCTTGTGATCCTTGATATTATGCTTCCGCTTTTTAACGGATTTCACTGGTGCCAGGAGATTAGGAAGATATCCAAGGTGCCGATTGTCTTTCTGTCTTCCGCGAACGATAATATGAATATTGTAATGGCTATGAATATGGGCGGCGATGAGTTTATCGAGAAGCCTTTTGATTTGAATGTGGTAACGGCGAAGGTGCAGGCGGTACTCAGACGGGCGTATTCTTTTCAGGGCACGGTGGAAGTAATAGAATGCAAGGGCATAGTTTTAAAGCTTGATACTGCCGTTGTGAATTTTAAAGGGCAGGAAAAGGAGCTTACAAAAAATGAGTTCCGCATCCTTAAACTTTTGATGGAAAAGTCCGGACGGATCGTTTCAAGGGATGAGATCATCGAGAGATTATGGGAGAGCGATGAGTTTATTGATGATAATACGCTTACAGTAAATGTGACAAGGCTTCGGAGAAAATTAGATTCTATGGGGATCACAGATGTGATAAAGACGAAGAAAGGAATAGGATATATCATAGAATGAACAGATCATTGGGCAGGACGATAAATATTCTGGACAGTTATCTAAAAGAAAGGCTGTCTGAATTTATAATGTATATAGGTTTTATGTGCGTATTTCCTATAATTTTTTTTCTTTACAATATCCGCGCAGATGCAGTTAAATACGCGTTTTTGCTGTCATTTGTATGGTTTCTTGCATGGGAAGTGATGAGATTTACCAGATACAAAAGACAGCATGAGGCATTGCTTGAGACGGAGAAAAAAGCTTCGGAGGAGCTTTATGGCCTGCCAGTGCCATTGTCTGTCATAGAAGAGGACTATCAGAGGATTTTGAAGAAGATGTATCATGATAAAGTGGAACTGGAATCTGCCGGCAGAGAGTTTAAAAAAGAGATAGAAGATTATTACGGAATGTGGGCGCATCAGATCAAGACTCCTATAGCGGCGTTAAAGGTGCTTCTTCAGTCGTATACATTAGGAGGAGGGGCAGAAAAGGATTCCCAAAAGTGTGCGCAGACTGACAGTGAGAGGATCTTTGGACTGATCAGGGAGATGAAGCCGGAGGTTTTTAAAATCGAGCAGTATGTGGAGATGGTGCTCACTTATCTTCGGACTACAGACATGACTTCGGATTTTGTGTTTAAGACGTATGAACTGGATGATATCATACGCCAGGCGGTGAAGAAATATTCCCAGATGTTTATCCTGCAGAAGATCAAGTTAAATTATGGGACGGTAAAGCAAGAAGTGCTTACGGATGAAAAATGGCTGACATTCGTTATAGAGCAGTTGTTATCCAATGCGCTTAAATACACCCGGCAAGGCAGTATTTCCATTTATATGGAGAGCGGATGCCTTGTGATAGAAGATACAGGGATCGGCATATGGCCGGAGGATCTGCCTCGTGTATTTGAAAAAGGGTTTACCGGATATAATGGGAGAGAGAATAAAAAATCAACGGGCATCGGGCTTTATCTATGTAAGACTGTCATAGATAAGCTGCGGCACGGGATATGGCTTGAGTCAGAAGTTGGGAAAGGGACGAAGGCTTATATCAGGCTTGAACGTAAGGAGAGTTTTATCATTGCTTAGATGGAATATAAGATGGATCAAAATAGCTGGTTGTTTAGGATTTCTTACAGAAATGTAAGTTTAGAAAGAGAAAATGTAATCTAAATCAATGGATATACATTTTCTCTTTTTTTATAATATGATCAGCGAAGGCAAATAAGAGTAAGAAGCAGGTCGCAAACAGAAGAAAGCCTTTATAGGGTTAAAAAATATAGGAAGGAAGGTAAAATATATGGCACTGTTAGATGTGAAAAATGTTAGAAAAATATACACGGCGAGATTCGGCGGCAATAAGGTGGAGGCACTTAAGGATGTGAATTTTTCTGTGGAACCAAGAGAATATGTAGCGATCATGGGGGAGTCGGGATCCGGAAAGACGACGCTGCTCAATATACTGGCAGCACTTGATAGACCAAGCGGCGGCAGGGTATTGCTGAAAGGACGGGATTTAAGTCAGGTAAAGGAGCGGGAGCTGGCGGCTTTCAGGAGGCAGAACCTGGGTTTTGTGTTTCAGGACTTTAATCTTCTGGATACGTTTTCTCTTAAGGATAATATATTCCTTCCGCTGGTATTATCCGGAAGGAGTTATGAAGAGATGGAAAAGCGCCTTTTTCCCATTGCGAAGGTGCTTGGGATTGGAGAACTTCTGGAAAAGTATCCGTATGAGGTGTCAGGCGGGCAAAAGCAGAGGGCGGCAGTCGCCAGAGCGCTGATTACGAAACCGCAGTTGATCTTGGCGGATGAACCGACAGGGGCGCTTGATTCCAGAGCGGCAGATGAGCTGATGAAGCTTTTTACAAAGATAAATGAAGATGGTCAGACGATCCTTATGGTTACCCACAGTGTAAAGGCAGCCAGCAATGCAGACAGGATCCTGTTCATTAAGGATGGGGAAGTATTTCACCAGTTATACAGGGGGAATCTTTCTAATGAACAGATGTACCAGAAGATTTCCGACACTCTTACGGTATTGACAACAGGAGGTGATAAGCGTGAATAGGTCTGTATATACAAAACTTGCATTTACAAATCTTAAAAATAACCGAAAGACATATGTTCCTTATATATTGACGGCAATCCTTACTGTCATGATGTATTATATTATAGAAGCACTGTCCGGAAATGAAAGTGTAAGATGGCATAATGTGAAATTGATACTTTCCTATGCGGTTATAGTAGTGATGGTATTTTCAGTCATTTTTTTGTTTTACACTAACAGCTTTTTAATAAAACGCAGGAAAAAAGAGATGGGAATGTACAATATTCTCGGTATGGGAAAAGCGCATATCGCGAAGATGTTGTCTGTGGAAACAATTGTGACGGCAATGTTAAGTATCGGTGCCGGGATTGTGGGGGGAATCCTTTTTAGTAAATTGATGTGGCTTGTACTTTTAAAGATCCTGCACTATGATGTGAATATGGATTTTAAGATATCGGGAACAGCGATTGTCCGTACATTGATATTGTTCAGCATTATATTTTGTCTGACACTTTTTTATAACCTTTGGCAGATCAGACTTTCTAATCCTGTGGAGCTTCTTAGGGGAGGAAATGAAGGTGAGCGGGAACCTAAGACAAAGCGGCTTCTTGCGGCGGCAGGTGTGATTCTGGTTGGTTATGGTTATTATGTGGCGTTTACTACAGAATCGCCGCTGAAAGCGATCCAGTTGTTTTTTGTGGCAGTTGTGTGTGTGATCTTAGGAACATATGCGCTGTTTGCGGCAGGGAGTATCGCGCTGTTAAAAGTATTGAAAAAAAAGAAAAGTTTTTACTATAAGTTCAAAAATTTTACGGCAGTATCGGGTATGATCTACCGTATGAAGCAGAATGCGGTGGGACTTGCCAATATCTGTATCTTGAGTACGATGGTGCTTGTGATGATTTCTACTACCATATGTATGTATATGGGAATGGACGATATCCTTAAGACCAGATACCCCAGAGAGTTTGAGGTGACTGCTTTCAATCCTGATACGATGCGCGAAGAGAAGATTGGGAGTATCATTGAAGAGGAAGTAAGACGGGCAGGAGTTTCTGAAAATGGAAGGGTAGAATATCATTATGGCGAAGCGATTGTGATTAAAGAGGGAAATTCATTTGACATTGCTGTAGATGAGGATGTATACAGCGGCAATGAAAATCTCTATGAGCTTGTGATGATCCCGCTGGCAGATTATAATGCGCTGGAAAAACGAAATGTATCTTTAGGCGAAGGAGAAATACTTCTATATAACACAGATGTAGACGCAAAGAAAGCAGGAGATGTGGCTGAGATAGCAGGGGAATCTTATAAAGTGGCAGAAGAACTTGATACACTTTCCATTGAAAAAAAGAATTCTTCCAGAGTCATAGGCGGATATTATGTTGTTGTGAAAGATGAAAAGCAAATCCAGAAATATCTGGATTTCGCTTATAAAGGGTTGAAAGGAGGAAATCCTCAGCTTGATAGGATAAAGGTACAGTATAAAGTTTGCTTTGATCTGAAAGGCACAAGGAAAGACCGCATGAAAGCGGCGGAAGCTATAAAAAAGCGTATAGAGGACGAGGTGCCAGAAAGTTACAGCGACGGGCGTGAGATAGAGCAGGAGTCGTTTTACGACGTGTATGGAGGTCTATTCTTTATAGGGCTTTATCTTGGCTTTATGTTTTTGATGGCTACGGTTCTGATCATCTATTACAAACAGATATCAGAAGGGTATGATGACAGGGAGCGTTACCAGATCATGCAGAAAGTGGGCATGAGTAAGAAAGAAGTACGCCAGTCTATAAGGAGTCAGGTGCTGATGGTATTTTTCCTGCCTCTTATGGCAGCAGTCGTCCATATCGCGGTAGCGTTCAAGGTTATAACAAAACTTCTGGCAGTCCTTAATATGGTGAATGTACCGCTGTTTCTTTTATGCGCGGTGGTGACGGTTGCAGTGTTCGCAGTGTTTTACGCGGCAGTGTTTGGAGTGACGGCGAGAGAGTATTATAAGATTGTAGGGTAAATCAAGACATATAGATGATTTCAATAAACATGGGCGTTATATCATAGGAATCAATTGGAGGTGATAAAGCATACATGGTATAATTTCTTCTGACAGCGGAAGGAGAATGGTCATGAAATATCTTTTGATAATATCACACTGTATTCTGAACACAGCTTCAAAAGTTGCGATGGATGAACAGGAACTTAAAAAAGAATATGAAGAAAGGGACAGGCTTATCCGCAGTGCTATGGAAAAAGATGTCCAGTTATTGCAGCTTCCGTGTCCGGAATTTATTATTTATGGTTCGCGCAGATGGGGACATGTGAAAGAACAGTTTATGCATCCGCATTATTATGAAGAGTGCCGGAAAATGCTGTATCCTATCTTGCGGCAGATAGAAGAATATCTTAGATATCCTGAAGAATATCAGGTGATAGGTATTGTATCTGTAGAAGGAAGCCCAAGCTGCGGTTACCATATGACGTGCAGCGGAAAATGGGGCGGCGAACTGTCTGGGGACGTCAGTTCGATCGAAGCGATGAAAAATACCTGCAAGGCAGTCAGCGGACCGGGGGTCTTTATGGAGATATTAGAAAAAGAATTAGAATCAAGAGCCATGGCTGTTTCTATTATCAGCATGGATGAAGCAGTCAAAAAGCTTTCCGGAATCAAAAGAAATGAGAGAAGAGAGGATTAAAAAATGAGAAACAGAAAAGTCTATGTAGTAGCATTTTGCGGAATATGCGTTGCCATGAACATTGTTCTTGGTATCGTTACATCAGCATTGGGGATTCCGCTTTATCTGGATACGCTGGGAACGGTGCTTTCAGCAGCGATCATTGGACCTGTTCCGGGAATTATCGTAGGCGCGCTGAGTAATATCATTACCGGATTGATGTACAGTGTGTCAGACATTCCATTCTGCCTTGTTAATATGGCAGTGGGACTTATTGTAGGTCTGGTGGCTAAGAAGTTCAAATTTACAATTGTCAGCGCGGTGATTACTGGTTTGGTACTAAGCTTTGTGTGTCCTGCGATTGGGACACCGATCGGAATCTATGTGTACGGCGGATTAAATGGTTCTGCATCAGATGTGCTTGTTATGTCACTTGTTCAGGCCG
Organism: uncultured Dorea sp.; assembly: GCA_910584615.1. GTDB lineage: Bacteria > Bacillota > Clostridia > Lachnospirales > Lachnospiraceae > MD308. Next base: position 16,101 of record CAJUAM010000002.1, on the reverse strand, counting down.
GTAAAGATATTTTCCAGGCTTCATTTTTGAGAAATGTCGCATCTAATCTGATTGACAAGGTGGGAACGTGTATTGTTGGCTGGGCGCTGATCAAAGCGATCCCGATGCGGTTTTTAGAGAATTTCAAAAAGGAAGCATAGATGATTAGTTATGATAAATGTTAAAAATCTGGTTCACAGATATACCATATGGGAATCTGATACTAAGAAAAGTAAAAAAACGGTTTTAGATGATGTAAGCTTGGATATATCCCCTGGTCAGATGGTTGCAGTTCTGGGGCCGAATGGTTCTGGAAAGTCTACGCTTGCAAAACACCTGAATGTTTTACTGCTGCCAGATGAAGGAACGGTATGGATTGACGGGAAGGATACAAAAGATGTAAAAGCATTATGGAACATTCGGAGTATGGTCGGAATGGTTTTTCAAAATCCTGATAATCAGATTGTGGGGACCAGCGTGGAGGAAGATGTCGCCTTTGGTCCCGAAAATAATAATCTGCCGTCCAAAGTAATACAGGAGAAAGTAGCCGACAGCCTTAGGGCTGTTGGTTTGCTGCATAAAAGAAAGATTTCTCCGCTGCGTCTGTCGGGCGGACAGAAACAGAGGGTGGCAATTGCCTCAGCTTTGGCGGGGACGCCAAAATGCATTGTGCTGGATGAGCCTACGGCAATGCTTGATCCTGCTGCGAGGAAAGAAGTCATAAATGTAATAAACAAGCTGAATAAAGAGGCTCATATCACAATCATCCTGATTACGCATCATACAGATGAGGTGGTAGGCGCGGATAAGATCATTTTAATGAATCAGGGACATGTCATCAAAGAAGGAACGCCAAAAGAACTTTTTGATGACATCGGCCTTCTTAAAGAGGTAAAGATGGATGTGCCGCAGGTGACAGAACTGGCATGGAGGTTGAAAAAACAGGGAGTTCCGATAAAAACACCTGTACTGACAGAAGATCAGTTCGTAACTGAGATGATGAGGATATACAATAATGACAACATCTGGGAGGACTGCTGAGATGATGAAGGTGGAGCATCTTAAGTTTACATATGCAAAAAAGACGGTAGATGAATGTAAAGTTCTCGATGATATTTCCTTTGATATACAGGAAGGAGAATTCATTGGTCTGATCGGCACTTCTGGTTCGGGAAAAACAACGCTCATTAAACATTTGAATGGACTCTTAAAGGCAGATTCCGGTATGGTATATTTTTGGGGGCAGAATATTTATGGTAGAAAGTATGTGCTGTCTAAGCTTAGGAAAGAAGTCGGACTTGTATTCCAATACCCGGAACAGCAGCTGTTTGGGAAGACAGTGCTTGCAGATGTCTGTTTTGGACCGATTAACCTTGGGATGACAAAAGAAGAAGCGGAAAAGTCTGCAAAAGAGTGCCTTGAGATTGTTGGGATTGATGAATCATATTATTATGTAAGTCCATTTGAATTGTCAGGCGGGCAGAAGAGGTGTGTGGCAATAGCAGGGATCCTTGCGATGCAGCCAAAGATCTTAGTGATGGATGAGCCGGCGGCAGGACTTGATCCAAAGACAAAATATATGGTCTTTGAACTGGTAGAAAAGATAAGAAAGACACGTAATATTGCAATCGTGCTTGTATCACATCATATGGAGGATGTTGCCTGTTACGCGAATAAGGTACTGGTGCTCCATGAGGGGAAATTAATTCTTTCCGGTACACCGCAGGAAGTCTTTGCGAAAACAGAACTTTTGCGACGGATAAATATGGATGTACCGCAGATAACATCTGTCACGCAAAAGCTGATCCGGGCAGGCTTCCCCTTGGAGAATCCCGTAATAAATGTAAAAGAAGCAGAAGACATGATAATGGAAGTGCTTCGGAAGTTAGGAGGAGAGGAATGATCCGTGATATTACGATCGGACAATATTATGCGCAGGATTCCGCTGTTCATAGTCTGGATCCCCGGACAAAGCTGATGGGTGTATTGGTCTATATCGTGGCATTGTTCCTTGTGAAAAATCCATGGTGGTACCTTTTGCTTTTCGTGGTGATTCTGGCGCTTTACCGTTTTGCAAAGATTCCGTATAGTCATTTGCTGAAGGGACTGAAAGGGATTATTATCCTTCTGGTGTTCACATTCGTTTTTCGGCTGATCAGTACGCCGGGAATGCCGATGGCGCAGTTTTGGATATTTACTATTACAAAAGAGGGTCTAACAAAGGCAGTCAGCCTTACGGTCAGAATTGCGCTGATGATTACAGGGGCTTCTCTTCTGTCATACACATCTACTCCGCGGGAGCTGGCGGACGGACTTGAGAAAGCGCTTGGTTTCCTTTCGAAGATACATGTTCCGATACATGATATGGCCGTTATTGTTATGATTGCGTTTCGGTTTATCCCGATCTTGATTGAGGAGACAAATATGCTGATGGATGCGCAGGCTTCCAGAGGCGTGGAATTTGAAAAATGTTCTGTTTGGAAAAAATGCAGAAATGTATTTTCTTTATTGCTGCCGCTGTTTCTTTCTGCCGTGAGGAGAGCCTCTGACCTTGCAATGGCAATGGAAGCGAGGGGTTACAGCGGAGAGGGAGAGACTTCCAGAATGTATCCGCTCGTTTATCATTCCGGTGACAGAATCGCGTATGTGCTGATGTTTTTATTTCTGGCAGGAGTGATGGGAATGAGAATTGCGAATATATATTGATACTTTTGAGCATTCAGTAAAAGGTGCAGAGCTTCTGATCATGATCGGATCAGACTCTGCACCTTGTGTTTATCGGTTGATTATATGGAAGTTAGTTTTTCGTTCTCCGTAAGCTCTTACTTATATTTAAAATGGCTGATATACCGAGTAATTTCTACTCCCAGCATAAGGCTTCCGATGATTAGGAAACTCTCACGGAAATGTTCGTCTATCAGAAACAGATCCAGCCACGAGCCGCGCAGCGAACTTTCATGAAGGGTATTGTATATTATTCCCTGCCAAAAATAACACGTTACACCCAATATGGCCGGAAAATCAATCAAAAGCAGATCAATAATAATCTCTTGTTTCGTCTGCTTTGGTTTCTTGCTGAAACAAATGGCTGATATCCCAAATAAAACATAAAATATGAAACTGACGACAGGCAGACCATAATAGTAAAGTGAATAATGCTTAGAGAAAAAATCTTCGTATACACCTGTATTAAATGCAATGATCGGCATTACATAGGCAATCATATAAATAATACTTAACGCATATATCCCGATTAGAATCGCATATTTTTTCATGACTCTCCTTTCTTTTTATCTAAAGATTCCTTTTTTGTATTATATCTTTATATTATACTTTTTGATTGTTCCAGTCTTAAATTTCAATTTCATTGTTACTTTGATTACATTATTGGTTGCTGCCAAATTATAATAATACTTGGTTGCTGTCTGATAGGTATATAGACCGTTTCCGCTTACTTTATGAATCCGGCTGGCACCTGATTCGCTTCCTGTTTTAATCCTTTTTGCGTTTTCATTGAATTGTGTGCCACTGGCGCTATAAGTAGCCTGAAGGGTACTCAAATTAGAGGATCCGCTATTAATGCGGCAATCGGTTCGAATTAATTTTACATATTTGTGCCCCCTATTTCCTCCATTAAAGTGAAAATAGGTTAATTCAGTCTTAAAATAAACCTTGTTTATTGTAGCTGTACTAGAAGTGGTTCCGACATTTTTAACAGAACTATAAACGACTTTCTTGTTTATATATTCTGTACTTCCATCTTCTCTGATTATGGTTGCCAAATTCTCTTTTGGCTCTAGTATACGCTCCGTAATCTCCATGTTATCTTCAAGGAATGTTCTTGTTTGAATTGTTGCTACCTCAGAGATTTTTGATAATTCTTCTTTTGTAAATTCCTTTTTTTCGTCAATTCTGTCAAGCACTTGTTGGAATTGGTTTTCTCCTTTTTCGATTTTCATAACAGGACTCTCAGATTCTACCTGTAATACTGCTTTTTCTAAACTGTCATAATCTGTTGCATTCACTTGTACAGATTTAGCGCCTGCTGAAAGCAATATGCTTACCACTAATGTAATTGCTAATCTTTGTTTCCGATTTTTTTTCATAAAGTGTGCCTCCTTTTTAGTGTATAGTTATCGCCATATGTTATATTTTAAGTAATTAATTTATCTAATAATTTTCAAAACCATCCATTTCGGTGGGCTTATAAGATGCTATTATCTAATTATCATTGGACTGATCCCTTTCTCTTATTAACTATAATATTATACTATTATATAAGATTACTTTAGTCAAGTATTATTTAGGATTTCTAAATATTTAATGAGAAATATGTTCCGCCATAATATTTGTTATAAATGAAGGGTTAATAATATGAGCGTTCAAAACAACTTCAAAAGGGGTTCAGGACAAAAAGAGGCGAATAAATATATAAATTAAATATTGACATTCCTATGAAAAGCGAGTAAAGTCATATTTGTAGACAAATTAAATACCGCAAACTTTCTCTTATTCAGAGCAGTGGAGATACAAAGGATCTGTGAAGCTGCGGCAACCCCCTAAGTGCGGGAAGGTGCCAACCTGAGCGAGTGATCGAACAATAAGAGGATTGGTTTATGAGAATATAAAACAGTCCGCTTTGCGTGGCTGTTTTTTTAATGGCTGCCCGGAGAGAAAGGATGCTGAAGGGGCGCGAAAGATACCTCTTCTAGTTAAGAAAGGAGAACAAAGATGGAAAGACGATTGTTTACTTCAGAATCAGTTACGGAGGGACATCCGGATAAGATGTGTGATCAGATTTCGGATGCCATCTTAGATGCGCTTATGGCGCAGGACCCTATGAGCCGTGTGGCTTGTGAGACAGCTACGACTACAGGACTTGTACTTGTTATGGGTGAGATTACGACGAATGCATATGTAGATATTCAGAAAATCGTGCGTGATACGATTAAAGACATTGGCTACACTCGTGCAAAATATGGCTTTGATGCAGAGACCTGCGGCGTGATCACTGCGATTGACGAACAGTCAAGCGATATTGCTATGGGTGTTGATAAGGCTTTGGAGGCAAAGGAAAATAAGATGTCTGAGGAAGAGATCGCGGCGATCGGGGCAGGCGATCAGGGTATGATGTTTGGATATGCTTCTAATGAGACGCCAGAACTTATGCCGTATCCGATTTCGCTGGCACATAAGCTTGCGATCAAACTTACGGATGTCAGAAAGGACGGAACTCTTAAGTATTTAAGACCGGACGGAAAGACTCAGGTAACGGTTGAGTATGATGAAAATGGTAATCCGAAGCGGCTTGATGCAGTCGTATTGTCGACGCAGCATGACCCGGATGTAAGTCAGGAACAGATTCATAAGGATATTAAAAAATATGTGTTTGATACAGTGATTCCAGAGGGTATGGTAGATGAAAACACAAAATTCTTCATCAATCCTACAGGACGTTTTGTTATCGGCGGACCTCACGGCGACAGCGGACTTACCGGGCGTAAGATCATTGTGGACACTTATGGCGGGATGGCCCGGCATGGCGGCGGCGCGTTTTCCGGTAAGGACTGCACAAAAGTTGACCGGTCAGCAGCTTATGCGGCACGGTATGTAGCGAAAAATATCGTGGCGGCAGGATTGGCTGATAAGTGCGAGATTCAGCTGTCTTATGCAATCGGTGTTGCGAATCCGACTTCTATCATGGTGGATACATTCGGCACAGGAAAGGTTTCTGATGAAAGACTTGTGGAAGTTATCAGAGATAATTTTGATCTGAGACCAGCGGGGATCATCAAGATGCTCGACCTTAGAAGGCCGATCTATAAGCAGACAGCAAGCTATGGACATTTCGGACGGACAGATATTGAACTGCCGTGGGAGAAGACAGATAAAGCAGAGATCTTAAAGGCTGTTTTATAGAAATTTAATAAATGTTTATGGGCGCTTTCGTGTGAAGCGCCTTTTTTCATGCTATACTTCTATGAAAGACAAGGTTTCATATTTGACCCGGAGGATAGCTTATGAAATTAAGAAACCGACTTATCATTGCTTTTTTAACTATTACTATTATTCCAATTATTTTATCAATAACACTGGTTGTGGTGTTTGCGAAACTGCAGCTTGGGGTGATTGACAGAACTTACGGGATCAGCGGGACGACGGTAGAATCGCTGTCGAATTCGACAGAAGTGCTGGCAAGGCTTGCGGAAAAGCCTTATCGTGAACTTAAAAAAGTGGTAAGGGACGATCCAAAACGCATGGAGGATGCGACTTATCTAAAGGAATTTAATCAGAATCTGAAAGGAAAAAAGACATATCTTCTTGTGAGAAAAGGTGATACGATTGTATTTATCGGAGCAGATTCTGATGAGGCTGAGTCAGTGATCGGACAGCTTCCAAAATATGGTGAGGTTGATGTGGCACATGGAAATAGTATTTATTTCGGCGGTGATGCACAGTCATTGGTGAGACAGATTGATTTTTTGTATCCGGGCGGTGAGGAAGGAAGTGCTTTTATCGTTACGGATGTGAGTAATGTGATTCCGGAGGTAGAGCAGTTTTTTGTTGATATGCTTTTTGGAATCGTGACCGTGCTGATATTAAGCGCATGTCTTTTAGTCGTATGGATTTACAGAGGTATTATGCGCCCTCTTAAAAAGATGCAGACAGCAACGGAGAATATTAAAGAAGGCAACCTTGACTTTGAGCTTTGCCCAGAAGCTGATGATGAACTGGGAAAGCTTTGCATGGATCTTGAAGATATGCGGAGACGCCTTAAGGTCAATGCGGAAGAAAAGGTTACATTTGACAAAGAAAATAAAGAGCTGATCAGCAACATTTCCCATGATCTTAAGACTCCTGTAACAGCGATCAAGGGCTATGCGGAAGGAATCATGGATGGTGTGGCGGATACGCCTGAGAAGATGGAAAAATATATCCGGACTATTTACAATAAGGCAAATGAAATGGATACACTGATCAATGAACTTACATTTTATTCTAAGATAGATACGAATAGAATTCCGTATAATTTTAATATTATATCAGTGAATGAATATTTTAAAGATTGCGCGGAAGACCTTTTGTTAGAACTTGAATCGAAAAATGTGGAATTTGGATTCTTTAATTATGTAAACGAAGAGGTAAGGGTAATAGCTGATGCGGAGCAGATTAAGAGAGTAGTCCATAATATTATCAATAATTCATTAAAATATATGGATAAGCCCAAGGCTAAGATCAATCTTCGTATAAAGGATGTGGGGGATTTTATACAGGTCGAGCTGGAAGATAATGGGAAAGGGATCGCGGCGAAGGATATGCCGAATATTTTTGACCGTTTTTACCGCTCGGATACTTCACGTAATTCATCCAAGGGCGGGAGCGGCATAGGACTTTCAATCGTGAAAAAGATCGTCGAAGAACACGGTGGGAAGATCTGGGCTACGAGCCGGGAGGAAACAGGAACAACAATGTATTTTGTGATTAGAAAATATCAGGAGGTGCCGGTAAATGAGTAAGATTTTGATTGTTGAAGATGAAGAGGCGATTGCAGACCTTGAAAAGGATTATCTGGAACTGAGCGGTTTTAAGGTGGAAGTAGCTAATGACGGGCATGGCGGACTTGCCAAAGCCTTGAAGGAAAATTATGATTTGTTTATCCTTGACCTTATGCTTCCGGGGGTGGATGGATTTGACATGTGCAGGCAGATTCGGGAGGAAAAGAATACTCCGATCATCATGGTATCAGCGAAGAAAGACGATATAGATAAGATCCGTGGATTAGGACTTGGAGCGGATGATTACATGACGAAGCCGTTTAGCCCCAGTGAGCTGGTGGCCAGGGTGAAGGCGCATCTGGCGCGTTATGACCGGCTGACAGGAAGCGCGGCGCAGAAGAATAAAGTTATTGAAATCCGTGGATTAAAGATTGACACTACGGCAAGAAGGGTATGGATTAATGAGGAAGAGCGGACATTCACAACAAAAGAATTCGATCTTCTTACATTTCTTGCCAGCCATCCGAACCATGTGTACACAAAGGAAGAGCTGTTCAGGGAAATTTGGGATATGGAATCAATCGGAGATATTGCTACAGTAACTGTGCATATTAAAAAGATACGTGAAAAGATAGAGATGGATACGTCGAATCCCCAGTATATTGAGACTATCTGGGGTGTAGGGTACCGGTTTAAAGTGTAAAGCAGGTAAATGATATGATCACAAGTACGTCAAATACAAAGGTGAAACGCCTGATAAACCTCAAAAAAAAGAAGAAACTAAGAGACTGTGAAAAGGTGTTTCTTGTTGAGGGTATCCGGATGTTTAGAGAAATACCAAAAGACAGGATATTAGAAATTTATGCGACACAGGCATTTATGGAAAAAGAAGGGGAATTGATCCATAGAAAAGCATCTGGATATGGCATTAAGACAGAACTTTTGGATGACTCAGTGTTTGACCATGTTTCAGACACGAAGACCCCGCAGGGCATCTTATGTGTGGCAAGGCAGAGACAGGATAGTCTTTTAGAAGTGTCCGGCGGAGAAAATCCTCTGCTTTTAGTACTTGATAATATCCAGGATCCCGGCAACCTCGGTACGATTGTCAGAACGGCTGAGGGAGCGGGGATAACAGGGATCATTATGAGTGAGGACTGCGTAGATATCTACAATCCGAAGACGATCCGGTCCACCATGGGTTCTGTGTATCGTATGCCGTTTGTGTATGTAGAGGACCTGGTAAAGACAATATGTTGTCTTAAGCAGAAAGGGATTCGTTTTCTGGCAGCTCATCTTAAAGGAAGCTGTGCTTATGATGAAGTCTGTTACTGCCAGAAAAGCGCGTTTCTTATAGGGAACGAAGGGAATGGGCTGAGAAAAGAAGTTGCGAAGTGCGCAGACCAGTATATTAAGATTCCCATGTGCGGGCAGGTGGAATCGCTGAATGCGGCAGTGGCGGCTTCTGTACTGATGTTCGAAGCAGCGCGGCAGAGGCGTAAAAGCTAGAATAATATATTGGTTATTACATTCCTGTTACATTCTTGTTACATTGGCGCAGGACGATTGCTTTATCGAAAAAAGTATAGTAAAATTATATAGAGAAGAGATACTAAAGCATAAGAAAAGAGGGAAGAATATGCAGACAGTATGTTGGCTGGTGTTATTCGTAGTATTGCTGATTATTGAGATCGTGACGATGGGGCTTACGACGATTTGGTTCGCGGGCGGCGCGTTAGCAGCTTTTCTTGCGGGAGTGATAGGCTTCGGGATTACGGTTCAGGTAGTTGTATTTCTGGCAGTATCGGTCATACTTCTTGTGGTTACAAGACCGATAGCGGTAAAGTATTTCAATCAGGAGCGGCAGAAGACAAATGCAGAGGGCCTGATCGGACACACAGCGCTGGTGATAGAAGATATCAACACGCTCAAGGCTGCAGGAAGAGTTGAGGTTAATGGTCAGGAATGGTCGGCAAAGACAGATGAACCAGATGGAAAGATCAGGAAGGACACCGTTGTAGTAATTGAAGGAATACAAGGAGTGAAGCTGATTGTCAGGGAAAAGGAGGACTAGATATGAGTGGCGTTGTAAGTATGGTTTTAGGATTATTTTGGATTATAGTAGTGATCGTGCTGCTTGTGATTCTGACATCATGTATCAGGATCGTAAAGCAGGCACAGGCATTGGTTATAGAAAGACTGGGAGCTTACCAGACGACATGGGGCACAGGACTTCATTTTAAGATGCCTGTTATTGACCGGGTTGCAAGAAAGGTCGATCTGAAAGAACAGGTCGTAGACTTTGCTCCGCAGCCGGTTATTACTAAAGATAATGTAACGATGAGGATAGATACGGTAGTATTTTATCAGATAACAGATCCGAAGATGTTCTGCTACGGTGTGGCGAATCCGATCATGGCTATTGAAAACCTGACGGCGACAACCCTTCGTAATATTATCGGTGATCTGGAATTAGATCAGACGCTCACTTCCAGAGAGACGATCAATACAAAGATGAGAGCTTCTCTTGATGTGGCGACAGACCCGTGGGGTATCAAAGTTAATCGTGTAGAGCTTAAGAATATCATTCCGCCGGCAGCGATTCAGGATGCGATGGAAAAGCAGATGAAGGCAGAAAGAGAGAGGCGTGAGGCAATTCTTAGGGCAGAAGGCGAGAAGAAGTCTACGATTCTCGTAGCAGAGGGTAATAAAGAGTCAGCGATCCTTGATGCTGAGGCAGAGAAGCAGGCAGCGATCTTACGCGCGGAAGCACAGAAAGAAGCTATGATCCGTCAGGCAGAGGGTGAAGCAGAGGCGATCCTTAAGGTGCAGCAGGCTAATGCAGACGGTATCCGTTTCCTTAAGGAGGCTGGCGCAGACGAAGCAGTTCTTACGATGAAGAGCCTGGAGGCATTTGAGAAGGCGGCAGATGGGAAAGCAACGAAGATCATTATCCCATCAGAAATACAAAGTATTGCCGGACTGGTAAAATCAGTTGTAGAAGTAGGAGAGAAGGAACAGTAAAAATATAATAAAGTCATTTTTTTAAAACACCATTACTGCGTGTAAAACGAAGTAATGGTGTTGCGTTGCGTACAAAAGTGAAATGATGACAATCCCTTGCCAGTGTATAAGAAGGAGAGCGGGGTTATGAAAAATGAGATATTGCGGTTATTAAAGAAAAAGGATGGATATATTTCAGGGCAGCAGTTGTGCGATTACTTTAAGGTATCGAGGACTTCTGTATGGAAAGTGATGGAGCAGCTTAAAAAAGAGGGGTATGTGATCAAAGCGGTCAGAAACCGCGGCTATCATCTGGTCAGTTCTCCTGATGTGATATCCGAAGCTGAGATAAGGAGTCTCCTTAGGACAAAGTGGGCAGGAAGTCAGGTTGTGTATTTTGATGAGACGGATTCGACAAATAACCAGGCAAAAGATTCCGGTGAAAAGAATGGTGTCCACGGGACCCTTTTTATTGCGGATAAGCAAAGTGCGGGAAAGGGCAGGAGAGGCCGTGGATGGGAATCGCCTCCGGGTGAGAGTATTTATATGACAATCTTGCTGCGGCCTGAGATTACGCCTGATAAAGCGCCGATGCTGACTTTGGTGATGGGACTTAGCGTGGCAGAAGGGATCCGAAGGGTAACGGGTATTGAAACGCAGATAAAGTGGCCGAATGATATTGTGGTCAATAAGAAAAAAGTATGCGGGATATTGACGGAGATGGCAACAGAGATAGTATTTGTCAATTATGTTGTTATTGGTGTAGGTATTAACGTGAATCAGCACCAGTTTCCGGAAGAGATAAAGGATATAGCGGCATCACTTTACGAGCAGACAGGAATCACTTACAAGCGTTCTGAACTGATCGCGGCAGTACTGGAGCAGTTCGAGAAGAATTATGAAGCGTTCTTAAAGACAGGGGATTTATCCGGTATCAAAGCTGCCTATGATTCCATACTGGTAAACCGCGGACAGGAAGTTAAAGTGCTGGAGCCTGGCAATGAGTACAGGGCCGTGGCAGAAGGGATTGATAAGACGGGAGAACTTATCGTTAAGCTGCCGGATGGTCAGAGAAAATATGTTTTTGCAGGAGAAGTATCAGTTCGGGGTATATATGGTTACGTGTAACATGCAAGGGAGGGAATATGTACGAAGAAAAGATTGTTTTGTGCGGCGCGAATTCTTATGAAGAAAAATATTATCTGAATCCGGATTTTGATGCGCTTCCGGATAATATCAAGGATGAACTAAAGATTATGTGCGTATTGTATGTCAATGATGTGGGAGGGATACTGACGCTTGTTTATGATGAAGATGCAAGATTGTGTTTTGAAGTCACATCTGAAGAATTTGATCCGATGTTTGACGAGATTGGAAGTCATCTTAAGATCAAACAGCTTCAGCGGGAAAAAGAAGACTTGCTTGAGGCGCTTCAGATGTATTATAAAGTATTTTTTCTGGGAGGAGACCTATGCTGTTAGTCATTGATGTGGGGAATACGAATATTACTTTGGGAGTATTTAAAAAGGAAGAATTGCTTGGTACGTTCCGCATGACAACGAAATTGCCAAGGACTTCTGATGAATACGGGATCATGCTGAAGGAACTGGTTGAGAGACAGGGGATTTTGAGCAGAGATATCAATGCGGTCATTATAGCATCTGTTGTTCCCGATATCATGCATTCTCTTGGAAGTGCCATGATCAAATATTTTGGGATCAAACCGATTATTGTGTCCGCGGGGATTAAGACCGGGATCCGGATCGTAACAGAGAATCCAAAACAGGTGGGGGCAGATCGTATTGTAGATGCTGTGGCAGCATACACTCTCTATGGAGGGCCGGTAATAGTGATTGATTTTGGAACCGCGACTACTTATGACATTGTGGGACCGGAAGCAACATTTGAAGGGGCTGTGATCGCGCCTGGAATCCGTACATCCGCGCAGGCGATGTGGGGGCAGGCTGCCATGCTTCCTGCCATTGAAATCAAAAAGCCAAGTACGATCCTTGCGAAGGAAACTGTTTCGAGCATGCAGGCGGGAATTGTGTTCGGACAGATCGGGCAGGTAGAGTATATTGTAGACAGGATCCGCAGAGAGTCTGGGTATACGGATGCGAAAGTTGTAGCCAGCGGAGGACTTGGGAATATTATCGCGAAAGAAACAAAAGTGATTGATGTATATGATCCGCAGCTTACACTTAAGGGGCTTAGGATCATTTATGAGAAAAACAAACGTTAAAATGGTGTTTAGATGGATATCGGAAATGTAAAACTTGAAAATCCATATATACTGGCACCGATGGCAGGTGTCACAGATCTTCCGTTCCGTCTGCTCTGTAAGGAGCAGGGAGCGGGACTTCTTTGTATGGAGATGATCAGTGCAAAAGCACTTCAGTATAAGAATAAAAACACAAAGACCCTGCTTAGTATCCATCCGGATGAATACCCGGTATCCTTACAGCTGTTCGGATCAGATGCAGATATTATAAGCCGGATGGCACAGGAGATAGAAGAACTTCCCTTCCAGATTTTAGATATCAATATGGGCTGTCCGGTTCCGAAAGTGGTGAAAAATGGGGAGGGTTCCGCGCTTATGAACCAGCCCGGGCTGGTTTATGAGATTGTATCAAAAACTGTAAAGGCGATCAGGAAACCGGTGACGGTAAAGATCCGCAAGGGATTTGACGAAAATCATGTGAATGCAGTGGAGATCGCGAAGATTGCAGAAGCAGCAGGAGCGGCTGCGATTGCCGTCCATGGAAGAACAAGGGAGCAGTATTATTCCGGAAAGGCAGACTGGGATATAATCCGGCAGGTAAAGGGGGCGGTGTCTATCCCGGTAATTGGAAACGGAGATGTGTTTTCAGTAAAAAGCGCTCTCGCGCTTCGTGAACAGACCGGCTGCGACGGAGTAATGATCGCAAGAGGAGCACAGGGTAATCCATGGATATTTTCAGAACTTGTCCAATATGAAAGAACCGGAAAGCTTCTGCCGGGACCGGACCGCGCCTCGATACGGGATATGATGCTTTTACATGCGAAGATGCAGATCCAATTCAAAGGAGATTATCTTGGTGTACGGGAGATGAGAAAGCATGTGGCGTGGTATACAAAGGGGCTGAAAGGTTCGGCAAAACTAAGAGATGAGATAAATAAAACGGAGTCTTACGAGGAAATGGAAGAGTTATTATATGAAAGGATATGACCGTTTGATCCTTTCGCTGAATATGTTTTTTCCGGGACGGGCGGACTATCATTTCGGCAGGTATAATAAAAAGTCATTGTATTGCATATAATGAATCAGAGCCGGACAAGGGGACAAAAACCTTTTATGCTGGAATATATGATTTCTGTTCGGAAAATGTTGACATTGCAGGGGGCATTATGTATAATATTGAAATTGTGAAAATATCTTTATTTACATAAATGTTCGTTATTTTTATAGCAACAATTGTTTTGCAGAATTTGCTTGTATGCATCACATGAAACATGTGATAACGAAGAAAGAAAAGGAGCTAGACAAATGGAAGCAAAGAAAAGATTACTTACGTATGCGGGGCTGAAAGCACTGGAGGAAGAGCTTGAGAATTTAAAGGTGGTAAAGCGCAGAGAGATCGCTCAGAAAATCAAGGAAGCAAGAGAACAGGGCGATTTGTCAGAGAATGCGGAGTATGATGCGGCAAAGGATGAGCAGAGAGATATCGAGGCTCGTATTGAGGAATTAGAAGGTATTCTTAAGAATGCAGAAGTTGTCGTTGAAGATGAAGTTGATTATGATAAGATAAACGTGGGATGTACAGTAAAGGTATTTGATATCACATTTGATGAAGAGATGGAGTTTAAAATTGTCGGCTCCACAGAAGCGAACAGTCTGGCAGGGAAGATTTCCAATGAATCACCAGTGGGACAGGCTTTGATGGGGAAGAAAGTCAATGATATCGTAGAGGTCGAAACACAGGCCGGAACGATGGAGTATAAGGTCCTGGCAATTGACCGTACAGTTTAACAGCTTTTTGTGTATGCAGATAAGAAGAACCCCTCATTATAAGAGGGGTTTCATTTGGCTCTGACGAGGGGTCAGAAAGGAGAGAAAACGTGGGAGAACAGAAGAACAATCAGCAAAATAATGTAAAAGAGCAGGACGTGAACCAACTTAGAAAGGTTCGCCGGGAAAAGCTTGCCAATCTGCAGGCGGAGGGTAAGAATCCGTTTATTATCACCAAATATGACGCAACACACCATGCAGCAGATATCAGGGATAATTATGATGAGCTTGAGGGGCAGCATGTTATCTTGGCCGGACGTATCATGCAGAAGCGTGTTATGGGAAAGGCATCTTTTTGCAACATTCTTGACCAGAGCGGAAATATTCAGTCCTATGTGGCAAGAGACAGTATCGGTGAAGAGGAATATAAAGATTTTAAAAAGATGGATATCGGTGATATCGTAGGACTTGAGGGTGAGGTATTTAAGACAAAAACAGGTGAGATCTCCATCCATGCATCAGCTATAAAGCTTCTTTCAAAGAGCCTTCAGATCCTGCCGGAAAAATATCATGGACTGACCAATACAGATATGCGTTATCGTCAAAGATATGTGGATCTTATCATGAATATGGAGTCAAGAGATACATTTATCAAACGTTCAAAGATCATCAGCGCTATCAGAAGATATCTGGATGAACAGGGATTTTTGGAAGTAGAGACACCGATGCTTGTAAGCAATGCCGGCGGAGCGGCGGCAAGACCGTTTGAGACGCATTTCAACGCATTGGATGAGGATTTTAAGCTTCGTATCTCGCTGGAGCTTTATCTGAAGCGTTTAATCGTAGGCGGTCTTGAAAGAGTGTATGAGATCGGCCGGGTATTCCGTAACGAAGGACTTGATACAAGGCATAATCCGGAGTTTACACTGATGGAGCTCTATCAGGCGTATACAGATTATAACGGGATGATGGATCTGACAGAAAACCTGTACCGGCATGTGGCGCAGGAGGTCCTGGGAACTACGACGATCGTTTATAATGGCGTAGAGATGGATCTGGGGAAACCATTTGAACGGATCACGATGGTTGACGCAGTGAAAAAATACGCAGGCATAGACTGGAACGAGGTGGAGACTTTAGAGCAGGCAAGAGAACTTGCAGACAAGCATCATGTAGAGTATGAGGATAGACATAAGAAAGGAGATATCTTAAGTCTGTTTTTCGAAGAATTTGCAGAAGAGCATTTGATCCAGCCAACCTTTGTCATGGATCATCCTATAGAAATATCTCCGCTTACAAAGAAAAAACCAGATGATCCGGATTATGTAGAGAGATTTGAGTTCTTTATGAATGGATGGGAGATGGCAAATGCTTATTCAGAGCTGAATGATCCGATCGACCAGAGAGAACGGTTTAAGGCACAGGAAGAGCTGCTTGCGCAGGGAGATGAAGAAGCAAATACGACGGATGAAGATTTCCTGAACGCTTTAGAGATTGGTATGCCGCCAACTGGAGGAATTGGATTTGGGATAGACAGGATGTGCATGCTGATGACAGATTCAGCGGCGATACGTGACGTTTTGCTGTTCCCCACGATGAAGTCATTAGACAAATAAAGCCAGTGTTTTCAAGGGT
>CAJUAM010000001.1 GCA_910584615.1 uncultured Dorea sp. | reverse complement strand
TTACCTGCCCATATCAAACCGATGGAGGCTGTAAGATTATTTTCAAAATGGAACAGGGCAAAGATTGATTTCACTATGCTTAATGCTCTTGGCATTAAAGAAACCACAAAGAAACAGTACCTCCAACTATCCACAGGACAAAAAAGGCGGTTACATCTCGCTCTTGCACTTATCGGTAATCCAGATATTATTTTTCTCGATGAGCCGACTGCGGGGCTTGATACCCTGGGCAGGATTTCACTTCACGAACAGATCCGCAAACTCAAGTCACAAGGAAAAACGATTATTTTGGCAAGTCACGATATGGCAGAAGTGGAAAACTTATGTGACCGCATTGCAATTTTGAATAATGGGAATATTGCCTTTTGCGGCACAGCAGCAGAACTGACAGATGAGATTGGTGAAAAGTATTTTATCCATATCAAAACGCAGCAAGGAAACAGCACTTTTAAAACAGATAATATTGAAGATACTTTGATTTCCTTGCTTAATGATCTGAAGCAAAAAGAAATTCATATATTGGATATTAAAGTTGACCGTGGTACACTTGAACAACATTTTATCGAAATGGCAAGGAGGGAAACAGAATGAACGGTTTTTTATATGGTGTAGCGTTACAGTGGAAATTGGATATACGAAGTAAGTCCCTCTTAGTTACCTGCTATATCGTTCCGCTTATTTTCTTTCTTCTTATGGGCGGTATTTTTACTTCCGTTATGCCCGAAATGGGATGTACGCTAATACAATCTATGATTGTAATGAGTGTTTCAATGGGGGCTTTTATCGGATTACCGCCGTCGCTGATTGAAACTTACGGAAGCAACGTAAAAAAGGTTTATAAAGCAAACGGAGTACCTATCTATTTAGGACTTGTTACATTGTTCCTTTCGTCATTTGTTCATTTGATGATTACCTGTGTTGTGATAGTGCTACTTGCTCCTATTCTGTTTGAAGCAACTTTGCCGATACAACTTCCGTTTTTCTTTCTTACACTTGCTATATACATAATTGTGTCGTTAAGCATTGGAAGTGTTTTAGGATTGACGGTAAAAAATCAAGCGAAACTGACAATGATAGCACAATTAGTGTTTTTGCCCTCAATTATGCTTTCGGGGATTATGTTCCCTATCAACCTGCTGCCCGATTTTCTTGAAGCCATAGGGTGTATTTTCCCAGCCTTTTGGGGATACCGATTGATGTTGGATAATGGATTTTGCTTTGAGAATCTATGGTATCTGATCTTTATCTTTTTTGCAGCGGTAATTGTATGTGGAATAGTTTTGAAAAAACAAAAAGCAAAATAACTTGGAGGGAAAAGTTTCAGGTAAAATTGCAAAAGATTCCTTTTTTGTGTATTTTTAAACAAATAATATGACTTTTTAGAATTATGTCTTTATCATCAAAATCGGCAGCGAATAGCGCAAGATTTTCACAAAGCCCCATCTCGTTTACAAGTGGTCCCAAATAACTAAAAAGCTGACCGCCATCTTTTTGCATCAAATTCCATTCTTTACTAAACTCTGTTCCAAAAGTCTTATTCTCAATCAAAACAAGTGGACTATACTCTTTGTCAAGAATAAGAACATCTCCGTACGAAGGTTTATTCACATGGCCTACTTTGAATGTCGGTTCAATAATAATATGCTTTGCCTCATATCCTTTTTTTAGAAGTAAATGAACACAAACAAGACAAACAAAACTTTCGTTTGTACTAAAATTAAGTGTTGTATTACGATGAATCACAAAACCTTTTGATGGCTTTTCCTTCGCAGGAAAAATTCCTTCTTTAAAATCTTCATCTACGGGAGCATATGTAATCGTCTTTTTTCTGAAATCGACTTCTATACTTGCACCCTTTGTATATGTATTTGTAAATTTATCTTCTTTTTCTTTGAAGCCAAATGATTTTAGCACACTTCGTAATTCATTTACGGTAATCATATTATAAGTCTCCCTGTATTTATCTAATTCTTCTTCACTTACTCTAATGTCCATAGAAATTAATTTACCTTGATTTACGAACTGTATCACAACTATTTTGATTGTAAAATTTATCACAGAACAAACAAAATGCGGCAAAACGGTACAAGTTGAGGACATGAAGCATAGTAAGAACGATGGTATTTTACTGCTGAAAACATTCTACCATAAACCACAGGACTTTTGGAGTGGGGAATGTAGAAAAAACGCCCTGCCGAAAGAGAACATAACGATACACCACCTAAAAAAGTAGTGCATTGTACACTTCCAGAGGGTTCTGCGTTGTCTACCGCCAGCTATCCCTTTGTAATTATTGTTTGAAAGTTTTCAGAAAGTCTATTCCATTTAGTAAGTCAAAGTTATATAATAAAGCTAATGACATATCGGGAATAATTACATCTGCGATACAGACGATAGTCTGACGCTGATTGGGTATCCCGCAGACAAACAGACGGATATCATCTCCCTGAAAGAGACATTTTCCGGCACTGAGCTTGATAAGCCAGAGGGAGGAGGATATGTCCAGGATAGTCAGGATCTGGGGTGAGGACCGAGAAAGGAGCTGTATGGATAAAAATATGACAGAAAGACAAAAACTGATCACACAGAAACTAGCCATACAATCTGCCAAAAACAATCTAAAGCAGCTATCCGGCATCGCAGTATCAGAGCTTTATGGAGAAAACCCAAATCCGGCCTTGAACGAACTTACCGCGGCATACTTTTCCACATTTCCGGATAATCCGGAACCATACAGCAGGCTGCCCTATAAATCTTCCAAAGAAAAGATCTACTCCTGGATCATTGACACTATGGAACTAAAAGAGCAGGGAGAGTATTATTATTACTGCGGTTTATGGAGCAAAATCAAACTATTAGATCTAAAATGCGCTGTGGCCGCTTTGTGGCAGAGCCAGGAAAACGTGTCAGGCTTTTTGATCGCGGAAACAGATTTAAGCCGCATCATGGAATGCGGTCTCGATTCCCGGGATGAATACCATTTTTTAATCGACATTTGGACTCCTGGGCATAGTGTCTATCTTTAATTTAGGAGGAATCTCATGGCAAAACGACCGGCATTTTTTATCCGTCAGAAAAAAGTTGTACAGGATATATTTTCATTTGAATGGTTTTCCGGTTTTGCAATATCTCAAAAGCAAAAGTCTATAGAGAGTCTGCATCATGCGATCCTAAAAGCAGATGCAGACGCAAGACCATTAGAAGTCAGCACGAAGAGCAAAGAAGCTATCGGAATAAACTTAAGCGCATTCAATCTCAGGTTAAATAACTATACTCTCGAGAATATTTTCCAGAGCGCTAAAGTTTTTGCAAACGGCGGCCCCTATCCTGATTTACTCAATGTTTTGCCGAAAGATGCCAAACGTGATGAACGGCTGCATAATTCTGGAAACCTAAAAGCTTTTCGCTATCAAAATGAGGATTTTCCTTTAATTCCCAAAACAGTATTCTATGATTTCATCTATATTGCCGCGGTAAGAAATTCATTTACAGTGGACGAAATCAGAGAAATCTTGAATTACAATTACTTTACTGATATTGAGTTTAATCCCGCGAAAAGTATCAATACTCAGGCGAGAGCTGCCGCGATGATCAGACTTTTGCTTGATGAGTATGGAAAGCTGCCGGATTTTTCAAGAGAGAATTTTATACAATATCACAAAGAACATATCGTTTACGATACCTTGATTTAGAAAGGAGCTTATCATGGATTTACAAGAGAGCGCATTTGCGCTTGCCAGACACCTTCACGATGAAAATATTATAAAACTGGATGATCTGGATCAATTAAAAAACGAGACCTATGAGGAAATTGTCCTATTGCTCAGGCAAAAGCTTCAAGAGACCTATCCGCAGACAAAATTAAAACGCATGATGAAAAGCGTTCATTTTGCAAATGGTTTCCCGGATGAGCACCTGAAACGGGTTGCGATTATTCTCACGGATGAAATCGAGCAATATTTGAACCTCAATAAGTTCCTTGACCACGATACATCTGTTGAATTTTTTAATAATAAAATAACATCTGCCGATTTTGTTATAAATCCAACTTCTCTAGTCAAGGTTGCATTTGAAAGCTTATGTATCTGCAAAAGACAAAAAGATTAAAAGGAGACTGTTCATATGTTAAAAAATAAATATCACTTTGAATTTCCTCAACTATATAAGACTTTACTTGAAGATAGAATGTTTGACTATACCGCGCCCCAATATTTATTAGATTATAAATTTTTCGGCGCAGACCTGGAGCCTTTTTCGTTCGAAGAATCTTTACAAAACTACGAAGACTTTCCCTTTTGGGATAAAGACCCATCAAAACAAATATTCCCTTTTGCACAGACAGGCGGAGGTGATTGGTATGGATTTTGCTTTAGCATGAAAAACGATACCGCAAAATTATCTGACTGTGACTTAGAAAAACTCTATATAAAAGAAACCGCTTTTACGAGATTTAATGAAGAATTATATTGTGGAATTTAGTTACATAAATGAAAAATTACATATTTCCTCCATTAATCTTTCGGATTACACGACAAGGATTGCCTGCTGCAAGTGAGTTTGCCGGTATATCCTTTGTGACAACACTTCCGGCCCCTATAACAGTACCATCGCCTATTGTTACGCCCGGAAGGACAATCACACCCCCGCCCAACCAACAGCCGTTTCCAATTTTTATAGGCAATGCGTAGGTACGGCAAAAATACTGTTCTGTTTCCATATTCCAGTTTGGTGTAAGCCTTTCTGACAGTTCAACAGGGTGTGTTGCTGTATAGAGCTGCACATTTGAAGCAATCAGCACATTATTGCCAATCGTTATTTTGTTGCAGTCTACGAATGTGCAATTCATATTCACGGAAACGTTATTTCCAATATAGATATTTCTTCCATAATCGCAGATAAATGGAAGACCGACGGATACATTTGTGCCAATTCCTCCAAACAGCTGTTTTAAAATATTTATTTTTTCTGCTTTCTGCTCATATGCAAGAACATTATATTTCTGCAATAATTTTCTTGCATGGCTTTTTATATCCAAAAAGATTTTATCGTGGCAGTTATAATATTCTCCCGCCATACATTTTTCTAATTCTGTCATTAGTACCACCTCCATGTTACATGATAGAAAAAATACTGTTGCAAATCAAGTAACAGGCTGTTTTTTATATTCTTTTTGCAAGCGCTTCAATGGCAAAAATGACAGGGATCTGTGTTGTTCCGTTATATCCCCCGTTAATCCGTCTGGTATTTAAGTTATAAGAAAAATTCCAATCTGACAATTTCGCTAAAGTTGAAAATGGGGAATTAGTGATACTTAGCAAACAATAATTTTTCCTCAAAGGCACTTGAATTAGCTCTTGTAAAAAAATCAGAAAGTTCCTGCAAATCTTCCATAGGCGGACAGGCAGCCTGTAAAGTAATTTCTTTTTTCAGAGCTTCTTTAAATTCACAATACCCGTCAAAATTGTTTTTATTGCAAAAACGCAATATGGTAGACGTAGATACCTGAAGCTCTTTTGCAAGCTCTCTAATGGTCATGTATTGTATTTTATCAATATCAGAAACAATATATTTGTAAATACGAATATCTGTTTCATTGTACTTTTGTATTTCTTCATACGAAAACATACCGGATCCCCCCAAAGTATCAGATGTTTTGATTGTATACTGATTTTGTACGCCAGACCAGATAACGTGAGTTATTCTTTCAGATATCGCAAAATCGGTTCAATATACTTTTTGTCTGAAATGTCATAAGACGAAGAAATCATTTTTACCATTATTTGTTCCTCTTCCGTCTTATCTTTTTTCACTTTAAGTGTTTTTATAAACATTTTCATCATGAGTTTATATGGTGTAGACATTTTTTCATAATTAAACCCTCCCGGACAGTAAAATGCCTTTACTTTTTTCTGCTCTGACTCATTGAAATTCCGTTTAAGAGCCATGTCAATTGCCGGGTTGTCTATCGGGCTTCCTCCAACGCAAAATACGATCAGCTTCTTATCTGCCCATTTATCTATATTTCCTTTAATCCAGCTAATTTTATTGATACTGCCTGCACAAGCCCAGCTTCCAAAAATAATCGCTTCATATGTATCCAAATCTTTCTTTTTTGCGGCTGATAATTCAAAGCAATCCGCCCCCGTTTCTTTTGCTATCCATTCGGCATAACGCTTTGTAAATCCTGTCTGTGAATTGTAAATCACGATTGTTTTCATCTGCTTAAATCTCCCTCTTTAATTTGCGGCAAAAAATGTTATTAGCGGCACCTTTTTACTTTTTTTCATTGGCAGCTCTCTTTTCCAAATTTTCTATTCCGGCATACAGTCTTGTTAATAGGGTAAAAAGAGTTTCAATCTCTTTGTCTGTATAAACTTCAAAAAGATATTTTAATTGCTCTTGATATTCAAAAAAGTCGTTTGTATAAAAGTCATTTACCTTTTCTGTGGGGCAGATACACATAGCTCTTGTATCATGGAGGCTTTTCTGAATGATAATAAACCCTTTTTTCATCAAAACATCAGCTAGCTTTTTGATATTTTGTCTTGAACAGCCCAGCAAATTTCCTAATTGGGTAAATGTTAGCTGTTCCTCTGACTGTCTGACAATTGACAATAACATAAATTGCTTTAACGATACATCCGGAATACGGTTATCAAAAAGGGTCTGCAGCTTGTTTCCGGCGATAAATAATGTACTGAAAATAGCCTTTCTTTGGTTTTCCGTAGAATTTGAAAATTTTTTAGTCAACTCATCTAAATTCATGTAATCCCCCTTATAGTCAACTTGTTGCGCTTCCAATTATAGCAACAAGTTACTAATATGTCAATATGAATGATAGAAGTCACTCCTGCAAACACTTTACAGAAAATATGGATTTATATGTTATCCGGACAGTACCTAAAGTGAGCGGAAAATCGAATCTCTGTATGATAAAATATAGTTCAGGAAAGGAGGATTTTACAACTATGGAATGGAATAAAAAATTACAAAATATTATTGACTATGTTGAAAACCATCTGCAAAGGAAAGAAGAGCCTGTCAGCAATGATGAAATAGCAAAAATGGCGGGTTGTTCCTTTGATTTCTTTCAAAAGGTATTTTCTTATATGAATGGTATCAGCTTTGCTGAATACGTTCGCTCCAGAAAATTAACTTTAGCTGGTTATGATTTAAAAAGCACAGATCTTCGTATTGTAGATATAAGCTATAAATATGGCTATAATTCGCCGACCTCATTCACAAAAGCATTTCAGCAATTTCATGGTGTCTCTCCTAAAGAAGCACGGAAAAAAGACATTAAATTAACTGTTATGCCTAAAATGCAGATTGCAGACAAGCAAAAATATTCGTGGAAATTAGAACGAAAGCCAAGTTTACGTTTAATTGGAAAGAGCACCAAGATTTCATGTGTGAATAACGAGCATTTTTCAAAAATCCCTGAATTTTGGAACAATTGCCAAAAAAACGGCATTTTTGCGGACCTGATATCTTTGGATCAGGGAAATCCCAAAGGGATGTTCGGACTATTTAGTTATTATGATGAATATTCCAATGAGATAGAATATTCTATTATGGTAATATCAGATACAGATTTACCAGACGGATTTACAGAAATTGTACTGCCGGAAACAACCTGGGCGATATTTGACTGTATAGGTATGATACCGCAGTCTATTCATAAGGGCTGGAAATATCTCCACGAAGAATGGCTGGTAAAATATCCTTTCAGACACGCACCTTATCCTGAATTAGAATGGTACAGTGACGGAAATTCCTACGACACTAATTACCTAAGTCAAATATGGATACCAATTATAGAGGAGGACTAGAAAATGGTACATTTAGTTTATTGTGATAACACAGGAAAAAGAGGAGAAAAAGTATTAGACAAGATCCTTGTAGGAACAAAGAGCATGGTTGTCCGTGGCGCTGCAGGCAGAAAGATTCCGCACAGCCGGGTTTTCGAAGGAGAGCGTCTTTATTTTATGGAGAAAGGAAGTGCCAGAGTAACAGCAACAGCAGTTGTAAAGACAGTTCAAAATTATGTGAAGCTGACTGATGATGAAATCACAAAAATATTGGATCAAAATCAAAACAAATTAAATCTTTCTGAAAAGCAGAAAACACGATGGCATAAAAAATGTTTGTGTTTAGTGGAATTTGAAAATGTCGAGGAAATAGCACCCCTTAATTTTGAACATCAAGGAAATATGGACGACTGGTTAATAATAAATAAAATTGAAGACGTTATTGCCGGCACAAGTATTCCCTACAATTACGAAAATTCAAGATTTTAACATCAAATCTCAAGATTTTATATGGTATAATATTTTTACGCGGATATTGAATAACGCTTCAAAATACGAATACCATATTTTAAAAAGGAGACCGCATCCTATGAAAAGAAGAAATAAAATCTACTTGTACATGACTACAGTCCTGATGTTTATATATATCAGCCTGCTGACTCTGCTTTATCTTTCCGAACACAATGCCGCAGATGCAACAATCCACACATTCGGCGACGCATTATGGTATTCTCTGGTCACGCTCACTACGGTCGGCTACGGCGACCTGACGCCGGTAACACCATTAGGACATGCTATAGGAATCGTCTTTCTATTATTGTCTGCCGGTATCATGATGACATTATTCGGCGCTGTGATATCTTTTGTTGCCAGTGAAGGACTTCCGCTCCTTATGCTGGGTTATCAGCGGAAAAAGAACTGGTACTATTTTGCAGATTACAGTATAGAGTCCATTACTCTGGCTGCCAATATTTATAAAGAAGATCCGGATGCGGTTATTATCTACGGCGAAAAAAAAGGATGATCAGATCGAGTTCCCTGATTTTCCCTGTCAATTTATCAGCGTTTCCCCAGCCAGAATCGTAGCACGCAAAAAAGGTCTCGGCACTAACTGCAAAATCTTTCTTATGAAAGAAAATGATATCGGAATCAACAGCCGTGCGGTCGATCTCCACGAACTTCCGGTGGAAGTCTATGCGAGAACGACCAACGGCCAGGACCGCCTTTCCGGAAATATCCGGTTTTTTCACAGTTATGACTGCTGCGCCAGACAATACTGGCGCTCTAAGCCGCTGTGCCGCCATGAAAATACAATTATAATCATCGGATTTGGAAATTATGGACGCTGTATTCTTGAACGCGCAATACTAACGAATATTATCTCTGTCGATCAGCATGTTACATATCATATTTTCGGAGATGCAGCAGCGTTTCTTGCCATGCACAGACATCTGCATGAGGTATTCTCTCTAGGCCAGATATCAAAGACAACAGATTCCCTGATTTTCCATGACGAATCCTGGGAGGCACATCCTCTCATTCTTAGTCAGGCCGCCCGCATTATCATCTGTCCTGACGACGAACCAGAAGGATGGAGCATATTCTGGCAATTGAACAGATATTATAAAATCTCCGGACACATTGATCTGCACAGCAACCGGAGAGCACCGGGAGTGTCTTATTTTGGAACGAATGAAGAAATCTATACCCCAAATCAGATCATGCGCACCGCATTAAATAAAGCTGCCGTCACGATCAATGAAATCTTCCGCAGCTCCGTTTCCTACCCTACTCTTAGCTGGGACGATCTGGATGATTTTCACCGGGAATCTAAAATAGCAGCAGCAGACCATCTTTTGATGAAAGTCCGCATTCTCCTGAACGATGAAACAATCACAGAACTTACTCCTGCGATCATGAAAAACGCATACCAAAAATACTGTGAAACAAAAGAAGATGAATCCATACGGGATATGTACCGCAGGCTCGATCATCTGCGCTGGCTCCGTTTTTACACCTTTTACAACTGGAGTTACGGTCCCTTCCGCCACGATGCCCAGAGACAGCACCCTATGCTGTGTCCCTATGTACAGCTGAACCCAGAACAAAGACGGGAACGAGATGCCGCATGGGAGATATTAGGCAGAATCTCCCAATCCCTTTAAAAAGGTAAACGGCTTATTTTCTCTTACTTCAGTTTTTCAATACAAAACAAACGTCCCATTCTCTTTTTATCTGTCTTTATCTTTATCACATGCTCTGCAGGATCATACATATACTCTGTCTTTTCCTCTGCGGGATAGATACAGCGCACATTTATCTTCTGCCCCTGACATAACTCTTTCTTCAGGGGCAGACTGATCTCTCTTGATCCTTCTTTCCTCTTCCACACGATAAGATAGGCTTTTTCTTCTGACTCTAGTCCCATACTTACCCATGTATCTTCATAGTCAGCAAGTCCTAAAGGCCAGAACGGCACCATATTTACAATATCACCCCGGATTGATTTATAGACTCGGATCCCTTCCTTAACAAGTCTCTTCCTGCCCTCATCCAGACTGGCAAGATGTCCGCTCTGATGAATGCGCAGAAGCATGGCATTTGCCATATTAAAGATAGTTTCTTCCCTTAATTCTTCTTCTGATACCATATCCTCGTGATTCATCGGATACGCCCACACTGCCGCCTGCTCCGGCGTCACACCTGTCGGGGCATTTGCTGCTATGACAGAATAATTGACATAGTCATCCTGATCACTCGTTGACTGGATACTGCACTGCGATAACATAGCATAATCCATCCTGAGACCGCCGCTTGAACAATTCTCGATCACAAGATCCGGATATTTCTCATGCAAACTGCAGATCCAGGAAAGATAACAGCGTTCATGTTGTAACAGTCCTTCTCCAAAACTGTCTGCATAAATTTCCGTCCCGATGCCCGGCTCGATATTGTAGTCTGTCTTTATATACCCTATGCCATACTCACTTACCAGTTTATCTATGATCCCTGTCATATGATCCCGGACTTTTGGATTACGGTAGTCCAACTGAAAACGGCTTCTGTCATACACTCTCTTTCCATGGCGTATAAAAAACCAGTCATCCGGCACTTCAGATGCCATCTTACAGTGAATCCCCATCACCTCCGGCTCCAGCCACAGACCAGGAACCATACCGAACTTCCTGATATGATCCGTTACCTTCCCAAGACCTTCGGGAAAACGTTTTTTACTTACCTTCCACTCTCCCACACTGTCCCACCAGTCATTGTCCGCATACCATCCGGCATCAATGCAGTAATATTCACATCCCGCATCCGCTGCAGCCTCGATCAGCGGATACTCTTGCTCTGCCGTAGGGCTCCCCCAGAGACAATTCATATAATCATTAAAAATAACCGGAAGCTTTTCATTATCGGCATTTCTCCTCCGGATCTTTCTGCGGTAACAAGTAAGTGTCGCAATGGCATCGTCAAATCCTTTCGACGTTACTCCTACAGCCGCCTTTACAGTCTCAAAACCATCACCAGGCTTTAGCATTTTAAACCAATGAGAGTATATTTCATTGGGACCGCCAAGAGCAAGATACAGATGTCCGTTCTGCTCCCCAATTTCCCAATGCCACGAACCGTTATGTTCAATCTGCCAGAACAGTCCTGTATGCATCTCTATATTTTCCACAAAACCCATAGGCAGATATTCCTTTGCCGACCAGTTTCCCGTATTGGAGACACGAACCAGATTAGAAGAACGCTGAACAGACTTAGGCTGCACCTGCTTAAGACCCAGCTCTGCAAAAGTATGGCATTTCCAATTCAGCTCCCTCTGCCAGCTATTATGGGGGATATACAGTCTCATCTTCTCGTCTCTCGCAAGATCTCCCTCTTTTTCAATACCCTCATAGTTGAAATTTCCGATATATTCTAATGTCTGTTCGTCTTTTCCTCTATTTTCTATCCTGTGCCAGATACGGACGACAGAAAGTCCATCATAAAACTGTATATAAGAGAATACGTGTACCTTCGTTTCCTCGTCCGCGGTCTGGAATACGATACATCTTCCCTGCTCATTTCTTGTATCCTCATGATCTATATATTTCATCCGGCAGCCGGGTCCTGTCACAGCATAGCTGTTACCATGCCGTTCATAAGGACGGTCAATCCCCGACAAGTTCATTCCAATGAACTGGAAACGCTCTGGTATGCTCTCTTGAATAACCGACTCCTCACAGAAAGGAACAGCGGAAAAGTGCATAAGCTTCAAATCCCCGTTGTCTTCTATCCGCCATTGTATAAATATATTGTTTTCTTCAATATCAATTGTCTTCATCTTGTCTACTACTCCGCTATCACAAGAGGTACCGACATCTGCTGTGCTTTTCTTATATATTCCTTTGATACCTCATCGTCTGTTATGATCTTATGCACATCACGGATCGGGCAGATGACCGACACATATCCTCCGCCGAACTTACTGCTGTCCGCCAGCACATAGACTTCGCCTGCTGCCTTAAGAATCGCGCTTTTTACTTGCATCTGAGGTGTTGCTATAGATGTAAGACCTACATCAAAATTAATGCTGTGCACCCCGATAAAGCCTTTATCTACATGAAGCTGCTCTATATTGGAAAGAGCCGCATCTCCCATAGTCGCTGCCAGATGCCCTCCTACATGTCCCCCTACCATATAGAGCTCCACATGGGAGATCCCTGCCAGCTCATTACCCACCAGCAATGAATTCGTCACAACCGCCAGGCGCTTCTTTGCATGATGTTTGATATGCTCCGCCAGATAAAAACTGCTGGATGCATCATCAATGATAATCGTATCCCTGTCTTCGATAAACTCATAAGCACAGGCTGCAATCCTTCTTTTACGCTCTGTGTTGCGGTAGATACTCTCCGCTGAATACTTTCTCTCCGGCTCTTTATCTAACTTCACCGCACCC
Organism: uncultured Dorea sp.; assembly: GCA_910584615.1. Classification (GTDB taxonomy): domain Bacteria; phylum Bacillota; class Clostridia; order Lachnospirales; family Lachnospiraceae; genus MD308. The sequence goes on along the minus strand of CAJUAM010000001.1, from coordinate 144,029 downwards.
CCGTGGGTCCGTACAAGAAGTCCCTCCATATCCATACTCCTGATATCATTGCGGATCGTTACCTCCGAGCATCCAAACCGCTTACTAAGCTCTGCTACCCTTACCTTACCTTTTTCTTCTACCTCACGTAATATTGATCTTCTCCGCTCTTGCATACCTTCCTTTTCGCGCCGGTTATTCCTTTGGAGCGCTGTTCGCCGCAAGATGTCTTACGATCATCTGATATATCGGCAGAAACTCGTCTCCAAAATCCTGTTTCGGAAAAATCAGCGCCTGCTCCTTACCATAATAAACTCCTATTGTCTTAGGCGCCACAACTGCACGCACAACCTCGGTCCAGTCTATATGCCGCCTGCCGTCCTCCCATTCGGCTGTGATTCCGTCCTCTTCTGAAAAAATATACACTACCGGCCCTTTATACTCTGGATTGATCTCCACCTGCTTTTTTGCCCTGATCTTTAGCTGTATGGGCGTACAGCTCATAAAAATCAATGCCGCTATCAGGTAAAAAGCAGCGCCTTTTACTCCTGTCCTTCCGGTAACATAGCTGAATATTCCTAAAAATATCACCGCAAATCCTAATATATTGATCAAAAAGCCGCTGAATTTCGAATATGCATGATACAAAAGGAAATCATAAAGGGCTTCTTTTGTCATATGGACTGTTATTTTACTCATACATCCTCCTTATGGAAAAAGCCCTTTTATATCTTATCATATAAAAGGACTCTTTTCACTTGATTTTTTGCTTTTGTTTCGTTTTTATTTCACTTTTTATTAATTATTTACTGAAAGCTTTGCGTATGCCCATCCCTCCGGACCATAGATGCCTTTGCGTTTCTTCTGCATATATTTATCAAATGCCGCTGTAATAAACGGACACAGGAACAAGGTAATGATGGAAGCTGTCGCGCACTGTGCCGTTGCCATCGGAACATACTGTTCCATCGTCGGATCTGCCTCTGCGACTGCTGCCGGTGTCATGGCTGAATTCAAAGCAGTAGTACCGATGGCCGCACCCATGGCATTCCTCTCTTTCTTTGGAAGGAGAAGATTGATAATGAAAAAGAACAGTACTGCTGTCGCCGCGGAGATAAGACCAAGCACGATACCGGAAGCCCCTGCCGTAAGGATCGTTTTGACGTCTGTCTTTGCTCCGATAGATATCGTCATGAAAAATGTTACTATCGGCTGTGCATTCTTACATGCGTCGCGGAATCCCTTGTCAAGATTTCCCCAGATAAATCCAATCAGCAATGGTACTAATACCGCAACGAGAGACATGATCGGAATATTCGCAAGCCCCGTAGCCCCAAGAGCAATCAATGTAAAAAATGGTCCATCATTCAGTGACAATATGGAGATGGCACCCGTATCTGTTGCGTTGCCAAACTGTGATGACAGTGAGATATAAAGAGAACCGTTGGAATTTGTAATTGCTGCGATCAAAACGAAAGGAGCGATTCCAAGGAATCCTGCCGGTCCGCAGATCTTCCCGACCACAAGACCAAGGAGCACACCAAGCAGAAATTTGGATCCTGTCATGATAACACCTTTATACAGTGGCATGCCTACCTGTTTGATATCAATCATAGAACCGCACACAATCAGGAAAAAGCCCATCATACAAGAATTCCCTTCATAAAACAGAGCGGTTACATAGCCGCCGATCTGAAATACCTGCGGAACAAATGTCGCCAGTACTACCGCAATTACCAACGGCACGATCACCAGACCGCCCGGAAGACCTTTAAGCTTATTCAAAAGATCAAGATCTCTGCGTTCTCCATTGTTTTTTTCATTTTCACTCATTTTGTTTCTCCTCTCTTTTCCTTAATGTTTTTATTTACCGCAGGAAAAATATGTTTTCCCATAAGCTCTTTAAAATTACCTCATTATTTTCTTGCAGCCTCTCCAAACAGGCGGGTCACGATATCACAGGCGGTATTATCATTTCCCGTAAGACCGCCCTTTCCTATCACCGGAAGTCCGTCATAGCTTCCGGTAAGTCTCCCCACGTCTGTCTGGGGTATAACATAATCTGTCACTTCCAGACATTCTACTCCGAGTTGATAGCAGACATTTACCATCGTATCTCCACCTGTTGTATAAAGACCTGCGATCTTTTCTCTGTCTACTGACTCAAGGACCTTTGAGATGATCAGGCCAAGCCCCGCATTGATCCTGTTGGCGCTCATTCCGCCGGCATAATGTCTCTTATTATCCTCTTCGTCCAGATTCAGAAGTCTTCCATGAAGCGCGGTCTCAAAAAGGATGGCTCTTGGCTGGTCATGAGAAGACAACAGTTCTACCGCGCGCTTTACTGCCTTCCCAGCTTCCGCAACCGCCTGTTCGCCGCCTTCAATAAGAGGTATAGGTTCTACCGGAACTCTTACATGTCTTTCATCCTCACACAGCACTTCCATCTGTCTCTTCGTAACGGGCGTTGCGCTCCCTGCAGCGATAAGGACGGTCTTTCCCGTCTCGTCAGCCTCCGGCGGAAGATTAGGCTCTTCTGTCTGGATCAGATCTCTGTAAAATGCAAGCTTCGAAGTAAAGGGGCCCGGATCTACAGCAACTACATTCCATTTCAGCGCAATACATGCTTTTGCCACCGTCTCCACATCCTCAAGGGTAATCCCATCGCACACGATCACTTCACAGCCGTCCTCCCGTGTCTCACTAAGCGCCTTTCTTACTGCCTCCTCGCCTGCAAGAATCTTATCCAGAGTAACAAGACCTACTTTCCTTCTCGTCTGTCCTGACAAAAGTCTTGGTATGTAATTCTCCTTTACCGGTGTCCTTACATCCTGCGCTACCGGCGTATTGATGAGCGCGGTCCCGTCGATCACGGAATAACCGCCTACAAGGATCCTTCTTGACTGAGGCATAGCCGGAACAACAACCGCGACTGCTTCCCTGCCGACCTCATCCAGCATAGCATCCACTTCCACTCCTACACCGCCCCTGAGCGTTGTATCGATCCTCTTGGAAAAATATCTGACACCCATATTTTTAAGTGCTGTAGTCGCCGACTTTACCTTATCATACGCTTCATTAGCAGGAAGGGGTCTTGAATTGCTGCTGATCAGGATCGCGTCAAGCTTATCTGTTCCTTCCGCCTTCTGTGCCGCTTCTTCATTAAAATATACCGCTGTTCTCGCTTTTGACCTTGCAAGCAAAACACCTGTTGTTGTCGCGCCGGTCAGATCATCTGCTACTGCTCCGATTAATGGCATCTCAACATTCCCTCCTACATATCCTTTTCATGCTGCTTTGCCGCATATTCCGCAACCACCTTTGTTGATTCGATCAGGCTTACACAGCCTGCAATTCCCTTTCCCGCAATATCAAACGCAGTCCCATGGTCAACGGAGCTTCTGATGAACGGCAGCCCGAAGGTCAGTGTTACGGATTTTTCAAAATCTAATGTCTTGCACGCAATATGTCCCTGATCATGATACAAAGAAAGGATCGCGTCAAATTTACCAGATTTTCCAATATTGAATACAGAATCTGCCGGGCATGGTCCTGTCGCGTTGATACCTCTTTCTTTTGCCGCCTCAACTGCCGGTCCGATATCCGTAAGCTCTTCTGTCCCGAACAATCCGTTATCCCCGTTGTGCGGGTTTAATCCTGCCACTGCGATAAGAGGATTCTCGATACCGATCTTTCGAAGTTCTTTGTCAATATTGATCACATTTTCAAGGATCACTTCTTTAGACGCATAATGACATGCATCCACAAGAGACATGTGACGGCTTACAAAAAATACTCTCAGCTTATGGCAGGAAAACATCGTGAGCGCATATGGGGAATTGGTCTGGTTCTGGTAAATCTCTGTATGCCCCGGCTCCTTGATCCCTACAAGCTTGATCGCTCCTTTGTGGATCGGAGAAGTGGACACTGCGTCAATCTTTTTAGCCATGCCAAGCTCGATAGATTTCATGATCCAGTCAATCGCCATCTGTCCCGCCAGAGACTGCTCTTTGCCCCACTCAATAGAATCTGTATCATAATCACCCGTCTCAAGGATATCTGCTGTTCCAAACTCATATTTCGCTTCTGCCGGATCTGTGATCAGATTGTATTTTAACTCTTTGCCGAGTACTTTCGCCGCTTTTTCCATGATTGCCTTGCTTCCGATCACAAATGGTCTGCAGCAACTATGTACCTCTTCTGACAACATAGTTCCTACTACAATTTCCGGTCCGATTCCTGCCGGATCCCCCATGGTGATTGCTGTTACCGGTTTAAATGTATGCTTCATATTCCTCATCCTTTCACATTGTATTTTGTTTTCTTTCGTTTTCTTTTTCTTTATGTCTTTATATTACTATTATTTCTTTTGTTTTTCAATACTGTTTTTCATTTTCGTCACATTTACACATCTTTATATATCTGTTTTTGTGCGATATATACTAATTTTATCCATATTTCTTTCGTTTTCTTTCGTTTATTTCGTTTTGTTGTTCTGTCACCATATGTATATTGCGTTTTATTTAAATATAGAGTATACTACAAATATCATTCATTAACGAAAGTCAAGGAGGAGATCATGAGAAAAAAATTATACTTCGGAAGTAATTTTAAGATGTACAAGAATATTCAGGCCACCGAAGAATACCTGCAGGCCATCACCGCTGCCACGAAGGACATAGATCGTGAAAAGATCCAGTTTTTCTTTATTCCATCCTACACCTCACTGGAAAGCGCGAGCAGGAGCAGCGTTCGTGACAGTTTCATGCTGGGAGCCCAGAATATGTGCTGGGAGGATGAAGGACAGTTTACCGGGGAGATTTCCCCTTTGATGTTGCAAGAACTCGGACTTGACCTTGTTATGATAGGTCATTCTGAGAGAAGACATGGATTCAAAGAATCCGATTATACAGAGAACAAGAAAGTCAGAAAAGCCCTGGACTCCGGCTTCACCACTCTTTTGTGTGTAGGCGAGACAGAACAGGAAAAAGAATTCGGTATCAGTGCAGAGGTTCTTCGTACACAGTTAAAGATTGGACTTCACGGAGTTTTAAAAGAACAGATTGAAAACATATGGATCGCTTACGAACCGGTGTGGTCCATCGGTGTGAATGGCACGCCTGCTCCCGTCGATTACGCACAGGCAATGCATAAAGTGATCAAAGACTGTTTAGAAGAGATGTATGGAAAAGAAGGCCGCAATATTCCCGCACTGTATGGAGGAAGTGTCAATCCGGATAATTCCAACGCACTTATCGTACAACCGGATATTGACGGATTATTCACGACAAGAACTGCATTTCAGGTGGAGGCATTCACAAAACTGATCAAAGATGCCATTGCCGCCTGCAAAACTGCCGGACAATTTTAATATCTGTTCCAGTATCCAGATCTCAGACTATCATCATAACTGCATACAGCAGAAAAAGCAGCCTCTTTTTATTTACCAGCTGCTGCTTTTCCTGCTGTATGCTTTGCGCAAAAAACAAAACTTTGTGTTTATTCATACCTGTACGCCTGAATCTGTTGAAAGATCAAGTCGATCTTCCTATGTGCCAGGAGGGACATCTGCAGACGTTCCCTTACATTTTCAGAATACACGCCGCCATATTTATCTACAAATTCTTCAAAATTATCATAATAATCTCTCACCAGATTATCAGACTCTTTTGGCACCGGGAAGTCTTCTGCCGCTCCCGCAACCGGAACGATCGCCTGTCCGTCCCAATAATCGGTTTTCGATATCACGCCGCCTTGTACCAGCAGGCTTAATATCCGGCACAAATCACCCTGCTTTGCATTTTCCAGATCATATCTTTCTGATATTCCTTTCAATAACTCGTCTGTATCATGAAACTCAAAATCAAGATCCGCCCACGGGAATAATGAATCATAACCAATATCCTGCTCATCTCCTTTGCCAAGCTTATCCTTCGCGTATTTCAAAAAGTCTTTCTCATCTACAGGAAAACCTCCCATGCTCTCAGTGATATCTTCACCGTCTCTATAGATACGCACATTTACAATCCCGTCCTGACCCGATATATAATGTGCATAAGGCGATTCACTTCGGCTTTCTATCATTTTCCTCGGATAATATAAAGCTCCTCTAAGCGTATTAAAGCTAATTCCGTTCATTCCCTGTTCTTCCTTTCCACCATTTATTACTGCAGCACCAGGTCAAAAATCAAGACCGCAGTTCTTTTAAAATTTCTATATATCTTTTAGTATCAACAAAACACGAATTATTGTCAGGATCGTCCACATTAGTACTAAGTCTCGCCCAGTCATACCATGCTTCAAAATAATCATATCCCATTTTCTGTGCATAATTGCCGGCGCTGCTGTTTTGTTCTTTCCATCTGGATTGAATAGCTTCAAATTCCGGCGTACACTTCTGGATAAATCCATTCTTTTTTGTTATATCTATAGGAACACCGCCAATATACAATGAACTGGCTTCCTCCTTAGTCATAATTCCTGCTTCCACCAGCTCTCCCAGCAAATTTACGCAGTCTTTCTTCGTCATGGTATTGGAATTGTACTTTTGCTTTAAAGCATTTAACTCATCCGCAGATAGACTGTCTTTCTTTTCTCCTTCTTTGTATCTTTCCATCATCCGCATAAAATAGCCAAGTTCCGAATCTGCCTTACAACCGTTTGAACTCTCTAAAACATAAATATTCTGTCCCTGAACTACCTTTGTTTTTACTATCACTATTCTCCCTCCTTCTCGATAAAAACACTGATCCTTAAAAAATACCGTCCATTCATTTTTCGTTTCCTCCAATCAAATCATACTACCTTTTCTGCAGGAATCAACTATCTGACCATTAATCATATTATATTTGACCGTCAATCACTCATCTGCGCTTCTCCGATATTTTGAAGGCTGATTCCTGATTTTTAAGGTATTTCAATATTTGTATAGATATGGTACAATATATGAAAGTAATCCACAGCGGCAAAAGTTTTATCTGCCCATTGGTATTTGGGGAGGAGTGCTGTTAATTGTTATTATCGCACGCGCGATGCTTAAAAAGAAAGTACAAAAGTAAATTTTAATGTTATGCCAAAAAATATCCTGCATGTTTTTACAGCATGCAGGATTTCTCCAAAACAAATAATTTTATTCCATAATTTCCCGTATAAATAAATATTCCCTGTCAGAAGACAATTCTTTTTGAAAGTTGTAATTCAGCCGATTGAACTTTTTTATTTCCTCCGGTTTGCTGATTTCTCTCTCAGCCATAAAGCGGACCATCTCTCCCCTCGCCATCTTGGCATAAGTCCCCTTTTGTACAATCCTGCCATTTACCCACTCTCCAAACACACAGGTGATATAAGTATCTTGCAAAGTCAGATATTTCTCAATGCATTTTGAATATTCTTTAGAAGCAAGATTGATAATAACGCCATCCTTGTCCCTGACACTTTTATACAGTCTGTCACCCCACAGTCCATACAAGTTTTTATGCCCGCACATACCAGCCTTCGCCTGCATCTCCAGGCGGTAAGGCCTTACTCCATCCATAGGCTTTAATACACCATAAAATCCGGACAATATCCGCAGGTGCTTCTGTATATATGCAAGCTGACGCTCCTCGAAAACAGAAGGTGCCATATACTGATAGGCGATTCCTTCATAAGATAAAACCGCCGGAGTCAGCCTCTTTCGAAGTTCCATGTTCTCTAACCGCTTAAAGTTCTGCTGCGCTATACTGTCATTACATTTCCAAAGTTTCTTTAGTTCTTCGTAAGTTCTGCACTGCAGCCATCGCAAGATCTCTTCCGCCTGCTCAAGATACTCCGGTAATTGTGTATATGATAAAATATCCGGATCTTCTATCATCTTTTTTGCCGGAGATAGTATGATTTTCATCGTTTTTGTCTCCCTGTTGTAACAAATACCCTCTATATTCTGCGCCAATCACGGTTTGCACCGCTTACATGGTTCATACCCCATAGAAGCAAGTTCGTCCTTGTTTCCCGTGTATTCTTTTATATTGGCTTTTGTTATCTGTTTTACACTGGAACAGGACGGTGTATGGTACTTATATGTATTTGTATTCAAAATATATTCACGGCCTGCCGCCTTCTCCCCAGATTCAAAACCGCCGGACTTCCCATCCGGTCTGCTGTCCCCAGTGGCATAATCTATAGATATACCCGGCTGGACATTATAACAGTAAACATTAAATAAGATCCCTTCGCCTTGGTCTTCGACAGACATAGCCTCCATCTGTACACCTCTTGCAACCAGGTCGCCGCCTTCAAAAAGCGGCGTCACCCTGTAGAGTACATGGTTCTTCGTCTCCCTGACGTAATCGGCTACCATATTTTCGAAAGGCAGCATCCCTTCTGTGTTTAAATAACGGGTCCCGGTTATCAGATTTTTCTCGTTAGCATTCTCAGCAGTCAGCTGATAGCCGATAAGATGGCAGCGGTTATACAGACTGCCTCCCTCTACGATATCGTATTCCACAGAATGCCATCCGGAAGGTTTCACCTTTCCAATCGAACCGCGCTTTTCATCCGGCATAAGATCCGTTCCCACGCTGGCATATGCTACGCGGCATCGTTCAAGTCCGTCCAACTCACTGTACTCTTCAAAGGAATCAGTTGTCAGTTCCTCCTTTGTAAAGTCCGGCACATTATCATTCACTGCAATATACGGCAAACCAGTGTACTTTGGAATATCAGATATATCAAGAGGATCTGTTATCTGTACCGATCCCTCCTGGCCTGTCAACTGCAGCGTTTCCTCTATATCTGATGTATCATCCTTTCGTTTCTCAGACATCTGCCCATCTGCTGTCGGATCATTTTCCAAAGCAGGACTCTTTTCACATCCCGAAAGCAACAGCCCAAATATCAGCAGCCACATAAAAATACATTTTTTTCTCTTATCCACGGACATAAACCTCCTCTGTGATCCTTTCGTGGGAAGAGCCGGTAAATTCTTTTGTTTCAATCAGTTTCCACACAGGACTTCCCACATCAATATCAAACCAAAGATCTGACGGATATTTCCGGTTCCATTTAAACAAAATAATTTCTTCTATCTCTTTTTCCCATGGAGCAAGCAAGTGATCCTCCACGAAACAATACTCACCCGCGCCGGCTTTATAAAGAAACTCCTCATCCACACAGATTTCTGATGTATCACACCCTGAAAACTGCTGGTATGTATAAGTATTCATCCAAAGCCGTCCGCACCCAGACAGCGACAGAATGCGCTTTATAACAGCGCTGTCCTTACTCTGCCGCCGCTTATTGAACATCATTCCCTTATTATCATCAATAGCCGCTATCACTATCATGAGCATCCCTCCATTCCAGGATACTCAAAAGCTTTTCTTTCACCTGCTTTTCCTGACCCTGTTCCTCTGGCTGATAATAACGCCTTCCTGCCAGAGCATCCGGCAGACACTGCATCCTCGCGACCTTTTCCTTTGTATCATGGGCATAGATATAACCTTTTCCATAATCCATTTCTTTCATCAGATCTGTAGGTGCATTGCAGATCCAAAGCGGCACCGCTTCTGCCGGAAGCTTTTTTATATCTTCCTTGCAGGCTTCGCGCGCTCTGTAGAGCGCATTCGACTTCGGCGCCATTGCCAGGTAAACGACTGCATGTGTCAGATGGACGTCACATTCCGGCATTCCGAGAAAATGACACGCCTGATATGCCGCTACTGCTACCTGCAGGGCATGGGAATCTGCCATGCCAACATCCTCGCTTGCAAACCTTACCAGCCGCCTTGCAATATACAAAGGGTCCTCGCCTCCGTCTAACATACGACACATCCAGTAAATAGCAGCATCCGGATCGCTGTTTCGCATGGATTTGTGAAGAGCCGATATGAGATTATAATGCTCTTCCCCATTCTTATCATACAAAAGAGAACGGCGGTTCATACACTGGGCTAAGACCTCACCATCCACACACAAAACAGCCTTTTCATTCATCCTGCCATTCAACACTGCCATCTCAAGCGTATTAAGCGCTGTCCTTGCATCCCCATTGGCAAAACGGGCGATTGCTGAGAGATGATGCTCTTCTATCTCTATCTTCATATTGCCAAAGCCTTTCGGGCTGTGAAGCGCATGGATCAGCAATTCTTTTAAATCCTCTTCTTTGAGGGCTTTCAGGATAAATACTTTGCACCGGGACAAAAGAGCCGAATTGATCTCAAACGAGGGATTCTCCGTCGTTGCCCCCACCAGTATGATACTTCCGGCTTCCACAAAAGGAAGAAACGCATCCTGCTGGGCCTTATTAAAACGGTGGATCTCATCGGCAAAAAGCAAAGTCTTAACACCCATCTTCCGATTCTGCTCTGCCTGCGTCATCACTTCTTTGATCTCTTTTATGCCGCTGTTCACCGCGCTGAATTCCACAAACTGCGCTCTTGTCTGCTTTGCAATGATCCTTGCCAGTGTAGTTTTCCCCACCCCCGGAGGTCCCCAGAAGATCATAGAAGATATCTGATCATCTTCGATCAATCGTCTTAGTATCTTCCCTTTCCCCACCAGATGCCTTTGTCCCGCATATTCTTCCAGTGTATGCGGCCTTAACCGGCTTGCCAGAGGCGCACTCATTTCCCTGTCGTCAAATAAACTTAGCTGCTCCATACCCTTACCTCTCGTCTTTCGCAAATCCCTTACAGACAATCAGTCCTCTATTTTCTTAATATCCATATCCTTTGGTAGCAGTAAGTTTAATACAATAGCGATCACAAACACAACTGCCACCACATTTTCCGCGAACACAGTCTTTGCCATCTCCGGAAAGATATTCCAGATTCCGCTCTCACTGGCACTTGTAAAGCCGATCCCTATTGCCAAAGACAAAGAGGCGATCGTAATATTCCTCTGGGTAAATCCGCATCTTGAGATCATCTGGATTCCCGATGTAAGGATCGTACCAAACATCATGATAGTACATCCTCCCAGTACTGATTCCGGAAGAGAAGAAAAGAAATTACCTATCGGCGGAAGAAGTCCTGCAAGAATCATACATACTGCCCCTGTCATGATCGTAAAGCGGTTCACCACCTTTGTCATGGCAACCAGTCCCACATTCTGGGAAAACGACGTGACCGGCGGACATCCAAACAGTCCCGACAGAGACGAGGCATATCCGTCACATGCAAGAGATCCCGAAATCTCCCGGCTCTCAATGTCCCGGTTCAGTCCGCCTGACACTAATGCCGACGTATCCCCGATGGTCTCCGCCGCAGACACAAGAAAAATAATACAGGTAGAAATGACCGCGCCCGCATGGAACTGCGGCATAAAAGGCAGAATCCTTGGCAGCGCGACGACACCTCCCGACATGATCAGACTTAAATCCACCTTCCCGAGAAAAATCGACAATACATACCCGACGATCAGGCCTGCCAGTACAGAAAGCTGCTTTAGGTAACCCTTCGCCAGAATATTCCACAGCAGACATACGATCAGTGTTACAAGCCCTATGCAAAGATTTTTCCATGAACCAAAATCATCTGCGTAACCGCCCCCAAAAGACCGGGTGCCTACTGTAAAAAGCGAATATCCGATCGCTGTCACTACCGATGCAGACACGATCGGCGGAATAACTTTACTCCAGTTTTTTACCAGAAGCCCTAATGTCCCCTCGACCAAACCTCCGACCAATACGGCCCCCACCACTGCCGGATAACCGTAACCTGCTGAAATAGTGCTCAATACCGCCACAAAGGTAAAACTGACTCCCATAACAACTGGCAGCTTCGAGCCAATGCGCCAGATCGGATATAACTGCACTAAAGTTGCAATTCCCGCCACAAACATGGCATTCTGCAGCAGAACCGCAATCTGTGCCTGACTAAGCGACGGCTGCGCCGCTGCGGCAATGATCGTAATGGGAGCCAGATTCGATACAAACATGGCCAGAATATGCTGGATCCCAAAAGGAACGGCCTTTGCAAGAGGCACCCTTCCATCCAGCTTATAAATATTTCCGATATTGTAATCCGTGTTATTTTCCATCTTATGTACTTCTCCTTATTCTCTCCGTTATTCCTACCCACAGATTTCCTTCATGATACCTTTAAGAAACTGCTGAAAATCCGATTCTGCCTCCGTAAGCTCTTTATCATTGTCATAACAGTAATCATAGGCATATTTCTCCACATTGTCATCTGATTCATTGCCCCACTGCTGTCTGACACTGCTTCTGCGAACTAAAAGGGCAATGCATGGAATGTCTACATAATGCCTGAATTTATCGATCTCCTCTCCTTCCCTGATATGTACAAACAGGATTTCTTCCCCGCTTTCTAAAAACTTCTTATATTCTTCTACAAGATATCTGCAGGGGAGATCGTTATAATCCGCAAAAAGCCGTTTTAGATCTGCAAGAAATTTACGGGATCTTTCATCTTTCTCACCCCGCCATCCTCCATAACACCGCGCGATCTCTTTGATCGGTTCTGCAGACGATATGTTTTTCGTACGGTAAACTCTTCCTCCAAAACCACACAGCGTATCCTTCCCTGTCCCTCCGTGTCCGTTAATGATGATCACCGCTTTTCCCATTGCTTCCTCTCTCCTGTCCATGTCTGAATTCTTTCAATCCACAAGTGCTCAAAATATATCCACTTAAGTATATTTAACTACTTTTCCCTAAGGCTTAATACTCCTTCTGCCAGTATCTTCACATCATCAAAAATATAATCAAAAGCGCCGGCCTTATATAGGTTGATGATGATCATCCCCACTGGAACTGCAAAGATCATTCCAAATATACCGCCGGCCCTGTAACCGATATAAAGAAATACCAGCGTAAGCAGCGGATTCATCCCTATGCTGTCTCCCACAAGCTTCGGCTGGATAAGCTGGCGGACAAGCTGTGTCACCCCGTAGAGCACCAAAAGGCTCACCGTCATCTTATAGTTTCCTACAAGGAATTTATAGACTGCCCACGGGAGCAGCGCTGTCCCCGTGCCAAAAAAAGGAAGAAAATCTAAAAATGCGATCAGTATTGCAAGAAGAAACGTAAAATTCAAGCCCATGATCATAAAACCAACTACCAGAAGTCCAAACACAACTACCATGATCTTAAACTGCGCTTTAAAATACCCTCCGATGGCGTATTTTAAATTATAACACACCATGGTCATGCGTCTTACGACAGGATCCGGTGTGATTCTCTTTGCATGGTACAAAACTTCATCCCTGTCTGCAATAAAAAAGTAGGCAGAGATAATAGTTACGATCATCGCCACCAGTACAGACGGGATTTTCTTGGCAAATTTCCCTGCAGCAGTTACCGTAGGTGTACTGATACTTCCCACAATACTATCCATCTGCGCATCTATTCTGAAACGTGCCGCGTCAAGCGCCTGGCTGACGCCTTTTGGAAGCCTTTTTTGAAATCCCTGCATCCCTTCTCCTATTTTCGCAAATCCCGCCTCAAGATCCTCATACAGCGATGGAATATCCCAGATCAACGTCTGGATCTCCTTTATCAGAACGCTGGCAAGAAGATAGATGATAAGCACTATCCCGCCCAGAACTCCGATAATGATCAGCGCGGAGCCAAGCTTTCTCATGATCTTTACTTTTTTCTCCAGAATATTCACAAGCGGAGCTGCAATTGATGATATTAGCCACCCAATCACAAAAGGCATAAAAAATATCATAAGCTTATAACCCACAACGAGAAACAGCAGCGTCCCCGCAAGGCTGAACGCCAAACTTACAATTACTTTCCAATATGGCCTGCTATCCCCCATCTTTTCCTTGAAATCCATCTCCATATATGACTCTCCCTGCTGTTAAAACTGTATTTCAAATTACGTTCAAAATTATTCTTTCTCTAATACCTTTGTCTCTACCAGTTCCCAGATCTCATCCCTGCCCTGTTTACTCACAGAGGAAAAAGGAATGATGGTCGTCCCCGGAAGAACTGAAAGTCCTTCCCTGATAAGCTTTAGCTGCTTATCCTTCTGGCTCCTTTTTATCTTATCAAGCTTCGTAGCGATGATAACCGGCCGATATCCGTTAGCCGTGATCCACTCGTACATAGTCCTGTCATTGGCCGAAGGCGCATGACGGATATCGATCAGTAAAAACACCGCCTTAAGCTGCCTGGAATTGTGAAGATACCGCTCGATCAGCTTTCCCCACTGGAGCTTTTCCTTTTCGGACACCTTGGCATATCCATATCCAGGAAGGTCCACCAGATACAGTTCTTCATTAATATTATAAAAATTGATCGTCTGTGTCTTACCCGGCGTCGCAGATATCCTTGCATAGGACTTACGATTCATCAACGCATTGATAAGAGAAGATTTTCCTACATTAGATTTTCCCGCAAACGCAATCTCCGGATACAGATTATCCGGCAGGCTGCTGGTGATTCCACACACAGTCTCCAGATTCAGGTTCTTTATTATCATATGTTACTCCTTAAATACTTTCAATTCCTTTACTGCCGCGCTTTTTTAGGCTTTACAAAAGCGGCTTTCAACACTTCCTCCATATGGGATGCCGCAACAATATCCAGCTTCTTTGTTATCTCGGAAGAAATCTCCTCAATATCCGGCATATTCTCCTTCGGCACGATAACTGTCCGGATACCGGCGCTCTTTGCCGCCAGAAGCTTTTCTTTCAGTCCGCCGATAGGCAGCACTCTTCCCCGTAAAGTTATCTCACCGGTCATAGCTGTATCTGCGCGTACTTTTTTCCCGGTAACCGCAGATAATATAGCTGTCGCCATAGTGATCCCTGCAGAAGGCCCATCCTTTGGAACTGCTCCTTCCGGAATATGGATATGGACATCATGTACTTTAAAAAAATCTTCCGCGATCTTATAGGATTTCCCTATGGAGCGGATGTAGCTGATACCGGTTCTTGCCGACTCCTTCATCACATCACCAAGCTGTCCGGTTAAAAGTATCTCCCCTTCTCCCGGCATGATATTTACTTCAATCTGAAGGGTATCGCCTCCCACACTGGTCCACGCTAAACCACGGACAATTCCCACTTCATCTGTTTCGTTGGCCATCTGGTAAATATACAGCTCATTTCCAAGATATTGGTGAATATTACGCTCTGTAATATGTACAGATGTTTTTTTCTCCTCAAATATCTCTTTCGCCGCTTTCCGACAGATATCTGCGAGCTTCCGCTCAAGCTGGCGCACACCCGCTTCCTTTGTATAACTCCTTGCAATTTTCCAGACCGCTTTTTTACTCACACTAAACTGCTTCTTCTTCAATCCATGCCTCTCCATCTGTTTTGGAATCAGGTGTTCCATTGCAATATGGAGTTTTTCATTCTCTGTATAGCTAGATACTTCAATAACCTCCATACGATCCAGCAGCGGTCTTGGAATCGTCTGAAGCGTATTCGCAGTCGTGACAAAAAGAACCTCAGAAAGGTCAAGAGGAACCTCCAGATAGTGATCCCGGAATTTTCGGTTCTGTTCACTGTCCAGAACTTCTAAAAGTGCCGAGAAAGTGTCCCCTTTATAGTCATTGCTTACTTTATCTATCTCATCTAAAAGCATAAGCGGATTCTTGACCTTCGCACTTCTTATGCCATCAGCGATCCTCCCCGGCATAGCTCCCACATAGGTCTTGCGGTGCCCTCTGATCTCTGCCTCGTCTCTTACACCGCCTAAAGAGATACGTACATAAGGCCGTTTCAATGCTCTCGCAAGAGATTTTGCAATAGAAGTTTTTCCGGTTCCCGGAGGACCGGAAAGACAGAGGATCGGACTGTCTCCTTTCTTAGTCAGCGCGCGCACTGCCATATATTCCAAAATCCGTTCTTTAACCTTCGTAAGACCATAATGATCTTCATCCAGCACTTTTTTTGCATACGCGATATCCTTGTGCTCTTTGCACGCCTTATCCCACGGCATTTCCAGCATCGTTTCAATATACGTACGGATCACACCTGTCTCACTGGGACTGTTCATAATATTACGGAATCTTTTTATCTCTTTATTAAGCTTCTGCTTTACTTCCTCCGAAGACTTAAGCTTTATCACTGCCTGTTCAAACTCATCGGCATCAGAGACGGTACTGTCATCGCCAAGCTCCTCGCGGATCAATCTGATCTCTTCTCTTAATATATACTCTCTCTGGTTTTTATCTACACGCTGTTTTACCTTTGTCTGTATTTCCTCTTTGATGCTTTGGACCTGTACCTCATGCATGATCTTATCCACCAGCATATCATAGCGGCGCATAAGATTCACTTCCTCTAAAAGCTCCTGCCTTTGCAAGTAAGGAAGCGGGAAATTAGCAGCAATGACATCTACCAGTTTTTTAAGCTCTTGAATCTCGCTGATCTGTCCTGACAACTCCTTATATGCCTTCGGATTCTTGTCCATATACTCTTTAAAAGCGCCTTTAAGCCCCAATACCATTGCCTCGACATTCAGCGGATATCTATCAGCTCCGATCTCTTCCGCTAAAGTATCTATATCTTCTACAATTGACACATCCGCATACAGGCATTTCCCAGTGTCCTCTAAATGATTCAGCCGTGCGCGTTCATCAGCTACGATCAATACACGGCTCATCCGCTTCGGCATCTTTATGATCTGCTTAATCGTGACAATGCATCCTGTTTCATATACGTCTTCAATACCTGGTTCTTGCGTATCCGCACTTTTCTGCGCTGTCAAAAACAACTTCTGCTGTCCTTCCATCGCGCACTCAATTGCCGACAATGATTTTTCCCTGCTTACATCAAAATGTATCACCATCTCCGGCAATACTGTCATCCCCCGCAGAGCTACCATCGGCAGGCTTTTTATATCATTCTCCATATTGTTTTCTCCCGATCATAAAATAAATTGGCGTAAAAAAGCAGGCGCAATCATCCTTTTGCACCCGCCCTCACATACGAACCTCTATTCGCTAGTCAACCTGTCTATATCTCTATGCACTTTCAGAGCGGACAGCTGCATGTGTACACTCCGCCAGACCATACCCTTTTACAACGTCTTCTGTAATACGGCATGTCTGCAGCGTCTCATCCGACGGCGCATGATACATGATATCCGTCATAACATCTTCCATAATGGCACGAAGTCCTCTGGCTCCCGTTTTTCTTTTTAATGATATGTCTGCAATCTCCTCCAGCGCCTCTTTATCAAATGTTAGCTCTACGCCGTCAAGCTCCAGCATCTTCTGGTACTGCTTCACTAATGCGTTCCTCGGCTCTGTCAGGATACTTATCAGTGCATCCCGGTCAAGCAGCTCTAAGGACACCGTAACCGGAACTCTGCCTACCAGCTCCGGAATCAGACCGAACTTGATCAGATCCTGAGGAAGGACCTGAGAAAGCAGAACATCCATATTGTTCTCATGTTTACTTGCAATCTCTGCGTTAAAGCCAATAGACTTCTGATCGATCCTTTTTTCAATGATCTTATCAATTCCTTCAAATGCACCGCCGCATATGAACAAAATATTTGTTGTATCTATCTGTATCAGCTCCTGATGCGGATGCTTTCTTCCGCCCTGAGGCGGTACATTCGCAACCGTTCCTTCTACGATCTTAAGAAGTGCCTGCTGGACACCCTCTCCTGACACATCACGGGTAATCGAAGGATTCTCGGATTTTCTTGTAATTTTGTCAATTTCGTCAATGTAAATGATACCATATTCAGCACGCTCAATTTCTCCGTCCGCAGCCTGTATGATCTTAAGAAGGATATTTTCCACATCCTCCCCGACATATCCTGCCTCCGTCAGAGCAGTCGCATCCGCAATGGCAAATGGGACATTCAGGATCCTTGCGAGAGACTGCGCAAGAAGCGTCTTCCCGCAGCCGGTCGGTCCAAGCATCAGTATATTGCTTTTCCCAAGCTCAACTCCCAGATCTCTTCCTGCCATAATCCTCTTATAATGATTATATACAGCAACAGCTAAAACCTTTTTTGCTTCATCCTGCCCGATCACATATTCATCCAAAAATGCCTTGATCTCTTCCGGTTTTATAAGATTGATATCTGAAAACGGACTCCAATGACCTCCATTTTCCTCATACCCAAGCTCCTCTTCTATAATTTCAGAACAAACATCGACACATTCATCACAAATATACGTATTATTCGGCCCTGCGATCAGCTTTCTGACCTGTGCCTGTGTTTTATTGCAAAACGAACATCTAATCTGATCGTCACCTCTACCCAACATGCTTTCACCTCATATATTATACCGGACTAACGATCAACGATGTGAAAGTACTTCATCAATCAGACCGTATTCTTTCGCTTCCTCAGCGGACATGAAATTATCACGCTCTGTATCAACGCTGATCACATCCAAAGGCTGTCCTGTATTCTCCGCCAGGATCTTGTTTAATTTCTGACGGGTCTTTAAAATATGTTCTGCAGCAATCTGAATCTCCGTCGCCTGCCCCTGCGCGCCGCCGGATGGCTGATGGATCATAATCTCCGCGTTCGGAAGCGCAAGACGCTTACCCTTCTTACCTCCTGACAGTAAAAAGGAACCCATACTTGCCGCCATGCCGATACAGATCGTCTCGACATCACACTTAATGTACTGCATCGTATCATAAATAGCCAAACCTGCAGTCACAGAACCACCGGGACTGTTAATATAAAGATGGATATCCTTCTCCGGATCTTCCGCCTCAAGGAATAAAAGCTGCGCGACAATAACACTTGCCGACACATCCGTTACTTCTTCTCCCAAAAAAATGATCCTGTCCTTTAATAATCTGGAATATATATCATAGGATCTCTCACCGCGGCTCGTCTGCTCAATGACATAAGGTACTAAACTCATATATCATATGCCTCCTGTCCAAAATAAACTTGCTGTTCTGATTATTTCTCCACGGCATTCTCTACAAGGAATGTAACCGCCTCCTGAACAGCTATATCTTCTTTCATCTGTTTCTTTTCCGCATCACTCATAAACTCTTTAAGCTTATCTGCTTCCATCTTATAGCTTTCTGCCATCTTGTTGATCTCTTCATCAAGCTTCTCATCACTGATCTCAATATTCTCAGCTTTCACGATCGCCTCAAGGACAATACGTGTCTCAATACGCTTGATCGCCTGCGGACGCATCTCCTCTTCCATTTTTTCAGAAGTCATACCTGTAAACTGGAAATACTGCTCCAGCGTAAGTCCCTGCGACTGCATCCTTCTGGCAAAATCATCTTTCATCTGACTGATATTTGTTGTGATCATAGCCTCAGGAATCTCAAAAGAAGCGTTCTCCACTGCCTTTTCAACAGCCTGATCTTCCTGTTTTCTCTTTCCGTCTGCTTCCTTCTGCTCTTTAATCTTTGCCTTAAGATCAGCCTTATATTCATCTAAAGTATCAAATTCTGAAACTTCTGCCGCAAATTCATCATCAATCTCCGGAAGTTCCTTCATCTTGATCTCATGTACCGTACATTTGAATACAGCATCCTTGCCTTTAAGCTCCTCTGCATGATAATCCTCAGGGAACGTAACCTTAACCTCTGTCTCTTTCTCTGCCTCTGCTCCGACAAGCTGCTCTTCAAATCCCGGAATAAAAGAACCAGAACCAATCGTCAGCGGATAATTCTCTCCCTTTCCGCCCTCAAATGCTTCACCGTCAACAAAGCCTTCAAAATCCATAATAACTTCGTCGCCGTCTTTAACCGCTCTGTCCTCTACGGTAACTGTTCTCGCATTCTTTTCTGCTTCTTCCTTAAGCTTTTCTTCTACTTCCTTCTGCGTAACACGTGTGGATACCTTATCAACTTCAAGCCCCTTGTATTCACCAAGTGTTACTTCTGGCTTAATTGCAACCTCTGCCGTAAAGATAAACGGCTTGCCCTTCTCAATCTGAACTACGTCAACTTCCGGTCTTGACACAATATCAAGCTCGCATTCCTCATACGCATCGGCATATGCCTTCGGCATAAGTTCATTAACTGCATCATCATAAAAAATCTCCGGACCATACATCTTCTCGATCATATGACGCGGTACTTTACCCTTACGGAACCCCGGAAGGCTGATCTTATTCTTCTGCTTCTTATATGCACTCTGAAGTGCTTTCTCTAAATCATCGGCAGAAACCTCAATGGTAAGCTTTGCCATGTTTTTCTCTAATTTTTCTACCTGTAAACTCATTTACTATATCCTCCTGTTTCTATCCCACTCTTTGACAGTTGTAAAATGGGCATACTGCTTTGCACTCATTAAAGAAGTATAACACAAACATTTTCAAATATCTAGCCCCCGATTTCATCTAATCGAAGTATTTTTGTGATTAAATTGTTCATATCGTCCTCATCAATAGAATAAATATCACTTATATCAGATTTTACCCTTAAAATCACTGTCTGCTCCTCTTGGAATTCACTGTCCTCATAGGCGGCTTTCAGCAATTCATAAGCATGTCCCGCAATTTCTGCCAATACCTGATCCTGTATTTCTTCCTCTGTCCCTTTATACGTTTTGTTCTTTACTTTTTCCGATATTTTCAGAGCATCTTCTGCCAGAAGTTCTTTATATCTCAGAAAAATATCTGTAGGCTGTATGACAACCGGAACCTCGTATTCCTTCTTTCCAGTCTCTTTAGCTTCCCCGACCTCATATCTCATAGAAGCAAAAATCATAGCCGCAAGCTCCCTGAATTCTTGAGAAGCGGTATCTGTAAGATCCATGCCGTCCGTAATATAGCCTGATACAAAATCATCTACAAATTCCTGATACATCTGACGCAGTTCTTCCTGGGTAGAGCCCGCTACCAGTGTTCTTGCATTCCTAATATCTCCCTGAAACTGCAGATCCAGGATCGCTTCTGTATATCCCGCCGCATCAAAACCGCCGGCACATCCTGTCAATGCTAAAAAAACCGCGCAACCAACAAAAATAGGCGTTATTTTCTTTAGTCGTACCATAACCTTCATCTGTTCCTTTTACTCATATACGATAGATTCCGCAACACTGACAGCCCTTTCTTTCCCTGCGAGTACTGTGATCAGCTCCAACGCGAAATCAATTGCCGTTCCCACTCCACGGCTGGTAACAATATTCCCATCCACTACCGCAGGAACTTTTACAATGACCGCGCCCTGGATATCACTCTCCACTGACGGATAACATGCGATACGCTTTCCTTTGATCAGTCCCAGATCACTCAGAACCGTAGGTGCCGCACAGATAGCTCCCACAACTTTGCCTCCCTCTGCGAAATCTGTCACAACCTTTCTCACACCTTCATGCTCCTTCAGATTAGTTGTGCCAGGCATCCCCCCCGGAAGCACGATTGCATCTGCCTCTGTAAAATCCGCTTCCTCAAATAAATCTTCTGCCTGCACGTTGATCCCGTGTGCCCCGTGAACCTGATATTCCTCCCCAATTGATACTGTGTCTACATATATCTGCGCTCTTCTTAATAAGTCTACAACCGTTAATGCCTCAATCTCTTCAAATCCGTCCGCCAGCAATACATTTACTTTAATCATGGAAAATCTCCTTTCTTTTGAACTGTTACTCTAAATTTTATCACCGTTTACTTTTTGTGTAAACTAATTTATAATGATACAAATGCTTATATCACGTTAATATCCGCACCTAAGGAGGCACAAAAATGGAAATCGAGCGAAAATATCTCATAAAGAGTATACCTGAAAACTTAAAAGACTTTCCCTGCCGGATCATAGAACAGGGATATCTGAACACCGACCCTGTCGTACGCATCCGCAAGGATGATAATAATTTTGAACTTACTTACAA
Organism: uncultured Dorea sp.; assembly: GCA_910584615.1. GTDB lineage: Bacteria > Bacillota > Clostridia > Lachnospirales > Lachnospiraceae > MD308. The sequence continues at coordinate 122,305 of CAJUAM010000001.1, read as the reverse complement.
ATCAAAAGGACTGATGGTACGCAAAGAATATAATCTTCCTCTGACGAAAGAAGCTTATGAACATCTTCTCCGGAAAATTGACGGACGGCTCATAAAAAAGCGCCGCTACATGATTCCTTTGGAAGGGAATCTGACTATAGAACTTGATGTATTCGAAGGAGACCTTGCACCGCTCATTCTTGCAGAAGTAGAATTTTCCGATGAACAAAGCGCCCTCTCTTTTACACCTCCGGACTGGTTCGGCGAAGACGTTACATTCTCCGGCAAATACCACAACAGCCAGCTGTGCCGATTTTGAAATCAAAACCGGTAATAACTCCTCAATAGATTATTACCGGCTTTTGTACGGGCAGCACTTTATTCTCCCATCGCGAATCCATCATGTACGGCATTCATTGCCTTGTCTATATCCTTTTCATCAACCAGAACCGTGATCCTGATCTCCGATGTGGAGATCATATTAATATTCACTCTGGAATTATACAATGCTTCAAACATCTTTGCCGCAACTCCCGGGTTGCTCATCATGCCGGCACCCACCACCGACAGCTTTGCCACATTCGGATTGCAGCTCACCTCTTTGATGGTAAGTCTTTTTTTGTTCTTCTCAAGGATCTCAATAGCCTGTTCCATATCATCTCCCGCAACGGTGAAGGAAATATCTTTTGTACCTTCCCGCCCGACAGACTGTAAGATGATATCTACATTGATATTATTTTTCGCTAATGTATCAAATATATTAAACGCGATTCCCGGCTTGTCTAATACACCGATAACCGAGATACGCGCTGTATTCTTATCTGCCGCAACACCGGTCACTAACAGTTTCTCCATGTCTGCTCCTTCCCTGACCACAGTCCCCTCCGAATCATTCAGACTGGACCGTACTACTAACTCCACATTGTATTTCTTTGCCATCTCCACAGAACGGTTATGAAGAACCTTTGCCCCAAGACTTGCAAGCTCAAGCATCTCATCATAAGTAACTTCATCAAGCTTCTTTGCGTTTTTCACGACTCTTGGATCTCCGGTAAACACACCGTCCACATCCGTGTATATCTCACATCTGTCCGCGTGAAGAGCGGCTGCAAGAGCCACCGCCGTAGTGTCAGAACCGCCCCGGCCTAATGTGGTGATATCGTCATACTTGTTCACTCCCTGAAACCCTGTAACGATCACAATCTTTCTGTAATCAAGCTCATGCCGGATCCTTTCTGTCTCCACGCGTTTGAATCTGGCATTCCCGTATCTGGATGTGGAATGCATCATAACCTGAAAAGCATTAAGCGAAACTGCCGGCACATCCAATGCCTGCAGTGCCATCGCCATCAACGCCACTGATACCTGCTCACCTGTGGTAAGGAGCATATCCATCTCTCTTTTTTTCGCCTTCGGGTTGATCTTTTGCGCCATCGCGATCAGATCATCTGTCGTATCCCCCATCGCAGAAAGAACAACAACAACATCATTTCCTTTTTTATATTCTTCAATACAGCGCCTTGCTACATTAAAAATGCGCTCTTTATCCGCAACAGAGCTTCCCCCGAATTTCTTAACAATTAACATACTTCCTCCTGCAGCAGATGTCCTATCAGCTTATGCCCGTCACGCCACACAATTTTACTATCCGCCGCTGTTTTTTCATTATATACCGCCGGTCCCTTTTTTTCTGCCGCGCTGTCATATAAAAGATACGGTACCGCTTCACCTGTATGTGTCCTGACATCAATCGGTGTCGGATGATCTGGTAAAAGCAAAAGCCGATACTCTTCTCCGGCTTCCTCTAACCCGCAGATCACTGTTTTGAGTACTTTCTCATCAATATTTTCAATGGCAGCAATCTTATCCTGCGTATTTCCCTGATGTCCCATCTCATCCGGAGCTTCCACATGGATATACGCAAAATCATAACCTTCGTACGCCAGTGCCCTCACAGCCGCCTGAGCCTTACCTTTATAATTCGTGTGAAGTCCTCCATTGGCTCCTTCTACCACGATACTGTCCATTCCGATGCCGACTGCAATCCCCTTTAAGAGGTCAACTGCCGAAATCATAACACCTTTCTTTCCAGTTCTCTTTTCAAATGAATCCAGTTCTGGTTTTTTCCCTGCTCCCCAGAACCACGCGGAATTCGCCGGACGGAGTCCCTTCGCGCGCCTTTCCTTATTCACCGGATGGTCTTTCAGTATATCATAGCTTTTTCTCATCATACCCAGAAGATTCTCATCCTCAGGAAGATACTCTCCAATCCTCTTCTTCAAAACATCATGAGGCGGCGTAAGCTTTGACACCTTTCCATTTTCCTGAATCAGGAGATGTCTGTAACTGGTTCCTGAATAGAATCTGTAACCATCCTGTCTCAGTCCTTCTTTCAACGCCTCAATCAAAACAGCAGCCTCTTTTGTCGTAATCTCATCAGAACTGTGATCAATGATCGTCCTGTCCTCATATGCGCAATCCTCCTCCGAAAGCGTCACAAGATTGCATCGAAAGGAAATATCCGTATCTTCCATATCCGCCCCGATACTAAGTGCCTCAAGCGGAGATCTGCCTGTGTAATAAATCCTTGGATCATACCCCAGAACCGCAAGATTGGCCGTATCGCTTCCTGGCTCCATCCCTTCCGGAACCATGGATACAAGTCCTACCTCAGACATGGCCGCCAGACGGTCCATCTCCGGAACATACGCAGCCTCCAGTGTAGTTTTACCATCTAATTCCTTAAGTTCTCTTCCTGCCATTCCATCACTTAGAACTACAACATACTTCATCTTCCTTCTCCTTACCCTTCTATACGAATCATATGCAGGATCTGACCTTTATACCGATTCGCTCTTGTATCATAGTCACCCTCCATCATCACAGGAGTTGTAAATCCAAATTCATCGTTAAGTCCCGGAATTTTAATGATTTCAATATCTCCAAAGGAATATTTAAGGTTCGGAAGCTCTTTATCAGCATCACCCTTCATACGGATAAAAAATCTTCTCTTAGCATCTCCTTTATCTTCCAGCGTAAGCTTTTCCTGCTTCCACATCGTCATGATATTTCGATTCAAATGCTTCGCGGCATCTACCACATCCGCCACTACTGCACTGGCTGTCGGAAGCTTCCCTGCGCCGCTGCCGTAGAACATCGCATCTCCTAACACATTTCCATGTACAAAAATAGCATTAAACACATCATTCACATTATACAGAGGATGATCCGGATAGAGCATACATGGCGCGACAATCGCATGAAGACGGTCGCCGACTCTTTTGCTGGAGGCCAGAAGTTTGATCGTTGCCCCTATCGCTTTGGCATATTTCATATCCTCTACCGTGATCTCAGTAATCCCCTCACAGTAGATATCCTCAAAATCTACCTGCTGCCCTGAGATCAGCGAAGACAAAATAGCAATCTTACGGCATGCATCGTATCCTTCCACATCGGCTTCCGGATTACGCTCTGCATAACCATTGGCCTGTGCTTCTTTAAGTACCGTATCATAATCAGCGCCCTCGTAAAACATCTTCGACAGCATATAGTTTGTCGTGCCGTTCAAGATTCCGGTAATCTCTTCAATCTCGTCCGCAGTCAGGGAGGAGTTCAAAGGACGGATGATCGGGATCCCCCCGCCTACGCTTGCCTCAAACAAGAAATTGATATTGTTATCCTTCGCAATCGACAAAAGCTCTGCCCCATGCTTCGCTACCAGCGCTTTATTTGATGTAGCTACACTCTTTCCAGCCTGAAGGCATCTCTTTACAAATGTATAAGCAGGCTCAATGCCCCCCATAACCTCTACAACAATCTGAATATCCTTATCATTAACAATCGTTTCAAAGTCATGGACAATTTTTTCCTGCACCGGATCTCCCGGAAAATCCCTCAGATCCAGCACGTATTTGATATTCAGCTCTTCGCCGATTCTCTGGTTGATCCGCGGTCCGTTAGTATTTACGACCTCCACAACACCGGAACCTACTGTTCCATAACCCATCACTGCTATATTTATCATAATTTTCCTCCCTCCGACTGTCTGGCAGTTCCCTTCAGATAGGCATTGATGAATGTGTCAATGTTCCCATCAAGCACAGCAGTCACATTACTGTTCTCTTCGTTCGTCCTGTGATCTTTTACAAGTGTGTAAGGCTGCATAACATAAGACCGTATCTGATTGCCGAAACCTATCTCTTTTACCTCTCCGCGGATATCCGATACCTTCTCTGCCTGCTCCTGTTCCTTCAAAAGCTGCAGTTTTGCTTTCAGCATCTGCATCGCTTTTTCCTTGTTGTGGTGCTGGGAACGTTCATTCTGGCACTGTACCACAATTCCGGTTGGAAGATGCGTAATACGGATCGCAGAAGATGTCTTATTGACATGCTGACCCCCTGCACCGCTGGCACGATAAGTATCAATCTTTAAATCATCATCGTCAATCTCGATATCAATCTCACTTTCAATATCCGGAACTACATCGCAGGACGCAAAAGATGTCTGTCTTTTTCCCGCCGCATTAAATGGAGAAATACGAACCAGTCTGTGCACTCCCTTCTCTGACTTCAGATATCCGTATGCATTTTCACCGTTCACTTCAAAAGTAACCGTCTTAATCCCAGTGATATCCCCGTCCAGATAATCCAGAACCGTGATCGCGAAACCTTTTTGCTCTGCCCACCGGCTGTACATGCGGTACAGCATGCCTGCCCAGTCACAGGATTCGGTGCCGCCTGCCCCGGCGTGGATCGTCATCACTGCATTACAAGGATCGTATTCTCCGGAAAGAAGGGTCTGAATCCTAAGTTCCTCATAACAGACTTCAAATCTTTGGATTTCTTCTCTGATCTCCTGAACTACAGACGGATCCTCCTCCTCGTAACCCATTTCAATAAGAAGCAGGATATCCTCATAGCTTGTATACATGGCATGTATCTTTTTCACAAGCTCTTGGATGTCTTTAAGTTCTTTCATAGTCTTCTGGGATTCTTCCGGATTATCCCAAAAGCCCTGCTCTTCTATCTTTCGTGAAAGCTCCTCAATCCTATTTTCCTTGCCGGCAGTGTCAAAGTGAATCCCTCATCTCGGCAAGAGGTTCTTCATAAGCATTCATCAATGTTTTATATTGATCTAATTCAACCACTTTATCACCTCTTTCAGATTATTATATATATTCTATGCCCTACTTCCGTCCGCAGCACTGCTTATATTTTTTGCCGCTTCCGCATGGACACGGATCATTCGGATATACTTTTTTATCCGCACGTTTTTTGGGAGCGCGGGTAGCACTCTCATCTTTATTGGTTCCAGTTACCTTTGCAACCTGTTCTCTTTCAACCTTCTGCTCGATCTTTACATGGAACAGAGTCCGCACCGTGTCCTCAGTAATGGAATTGGTCATCTCGCCGAACATGTCATAACCGATCATCTTATACTCAACCTTCGGATCCCTATGTCCGTATGCCTGAAGACCGATTCCCTGTCTGAGCTGATCCATATCATCAATATGATCCATCCATTTCGCATCAATGACTTTCAGAAGAACAACTCTCTCAATCTCCCGCAAATGCTCTGCTTCCGGGAACTCTGCCTCTTTCATCTCATAAGCCTTTGCGGAACGTTCCTTAAGCATATGCTTAAGCTGCTTCTGACTCATACCTTTGACGTCTTCTTCCGTAACCGCCTCCATCGGGATCGTAGCCCGGATTGCCCGTGAGAGCTCTTTTAAGTTCCAGTCCTCATAATCCAGATCTGACGGGATCATCCGATCGACCGTATTCTCCAGATAATCATTGATCATATGGAAGATGGAATCCCGCATGTTCTCACCGTCAAGAACCCTTCTTCTCTCTTCATAGATAATCTCTCTCTGCTCATTCATTACCTGATCATATTCCAACAGGTTCTTACGGATTCCAAAGTTGTTGCTCTCGATCTTCTCCTGCGCCTTCTCTATAGCACTAGAAAGCATCTTATGCTCAATCTGCTCTCCTTCTTCAACACCGAGGGCAGTAAAAATATTCATCAGACGTTCCGATCCGAACAGACGCATAAGATCATCTTCAAGAGAAATATAGAATCTCGATTCACCCGGATCACCCTGTCGTCCGGAACGGCCTCTGAGCTGATTGTCGATACGTCTGGATTCGTGACGTTCCGTACCAATGATCTTAAGCCCTCCTGCTTTTCTCGCCTCATCATCCAGTTTAATATCCGTACCACGCCCAGCCATATTCGTAGCGATAGTAACCGCATCGTGTACACCTGCCTGCGCGACAATCTCTGCCTCCATCTCATGATACTTGGCATTCAGCACATTATGCTTGATTCCTCTGCGCTTTAACATCCCACTCAAAAGCTCCGATGTCTCAATCGTGATCGTACCTACTAAGACAGGCTGATGCTTTGCGTGCGCAGTTTCAATCTCATCACATACCGCCTTGAATTTTTCCTTCTGAGTCTTATATACTGCATCATTTAAATCTTGACGGATAACCGGAACGTTCGTCGGAATCTCTATAACATCCATTCCGTAAATCTCGCGGAACTCTTTTTCTTCTGTAAGTGCTGTACCCGTCATACCCGCTTTTTTATTAAACTTGTTAAACAGATTCTGGAAAGTGATCGTCGCCAGAGTCTTACTTTCCCTTCTGACCTTCACATGCTCCTTCGCTTCGATCGCCTGATGAAGACCATCGGAATAACGGCGTCCCGGCATGATACGGCCGGTAAATTCATCAACGATCAAAACTTCCTCATCTTTCACCACGTAGTCCTGATCCTTAAACATCAGGTTGTGGGCACGCAGAGCCAGAATGATGTTGTGCTGTATCTCAAGGTTATCCGCATCCGCAAGGTTTTCCAGATGGAAGAACTTTTCAACCTTCTTTACACCGTCTTCTGTCAGATTGACATTCTTTTCTTTCTCATTAACGATAAAATCTCCGGTCTCCTCAATATCCTCGCCCATAATGGCATTCATCTTGGAAAATTCCCCGCTCGCCTCACCTCTCTCAAGCTGGCGCGCAAGAATATCGCATGCCTCATAAAGTTTCGTGGATTTTCCGCTCTGTCCCGATATAATGAGAGGGGTTCTCGCTTCATCGATCAATACTGAGTCTACCTCATCTATAATGGCATACTTAAGACCTCTCTGGACAAGCTGCTCTTTATAAATGACCATATTATCTCTCAGATAATCAAATCCCAGTTCATTATTCGTAACATAAGTGATATCACAATTATACTGCCTGCGCCGCTCATCATTATCCATGCTGTTAAGCACACAGCCTACCGTCAGTCCGAGAAATTCATGTACCTGTCCCATCCACTCCGCATCACGCTTTGCCAGATAGTCATTGACAGTGACAATATTGACACCTTCTCCTGTCAGCGCATTCAGATAGGCCGGCAACGTTGACACAAGAGTTTTTCCTTCACCTGTCTTCATCTCCGCAATACGCCCCTGATGAAGAATGATCCCGCCGATCAGCTGCACTCGATAATGCTTCATGCCAAGCGTGCGGACGGCTGCTTCTCTCACAGCGGCAAATGCCTCCGGCAGAATATCATCTAACGTCTCACCCTGCGCAAGTCTTTCTTTAAATTCTTTCGTCTTACTTTTCAGCTCTCCATCTGTAAGCTTGTGCATCTGCGGCTCTAACGCCTCAATCGCATCCACAATCGGATATATGCGCTTTAACTCATTCTCACTATGCGTTCCGAATATTTTCTGCAATAAACCCATATCGAAAAAACTCCTTGTCCGTAAAATTTGCTAACCTACATTGTAGCACTAACCCCACCGCAATTCAACCAGTTTATAAAGTGTTCACACAAATTAAACAATCACGCGTAATTTTTTACCACATCAAAGGGAATCTTCCCGCCAAAGATATCTAATGCGCTCCCGATAGTAAAATCAATCCTTCCACCGGTTATTTCCCGGAATCTTTTCAAATCTTCAACACTGCCGATCCCCCCTGCGTAAGTCACCGGCACTCCTTTATAGCTTCCAAGAAGCTCTGCCAGACTTTCGTCCACACCGCATGACTTTCCTTCCACATCTACACCATGAACAAGAAATTCATCACAGTATGCCGCGATCTTTTCCAGCACCTGGATCGAAAGCTTTACTTCTGTAAACTTCTGCCAGCGGTCTGTCACGATAAAATATTCTCCCTCTTTTTTTCGGCAGCTTAAATCTATGACAATGTGCTCTCGCCCCACTGCCCTCCGTAAAAGTTCAAGATTCTCCCATCGTATCCGCCCATCTTTAAACACATATGAGGTTACGATGACATGACTCGCCCCCATTTCAAGGAAATCTTCCGCATTGTTTGCATGGATTCCGCCGCCGATCTGAAGTCCGAGAGGGTATTCTAAAAGCGCCGCCTCCGCCTGGCGTATGGTTGCTTCATAATATTCCGAAGACGGAGGATTCAAAAGAATCACATGACCGCCGCAAAGTCCGTTTCTTTTATACATACCAGCAAAATAATCCGCGTTATGTACAGATGAAAAGTTTTCTTCCGCCTGATCCCCTTCATCTTTAAGACTCCCTCCCACAATCTGCTTTACTTTCCCATTATGGATATCAATACACGGTCTGAATCTCATAACATTTCCTCCAATCGCACTCTTCACTTATTGAATTTTTCAATTATACCACATTTTTTTGAAACAGGCAAAAGACAGGGAATTCCTGTCTCGGAATGCCCTGCCCTTCTTTTTTCTTCTCACTTACTGATTATTATCTTCTGCGTTGCGGTCATTATTATTGTTGTCGTCTACGCCGTCCTTAATATCGTCACCGATCTCGTCCGCGCCGTCTTTTACATCATCGCCGATCTCGTCCATGACTCCTTCACCGTCTCTGTTATCATTTCCATTAGTTGCGTCGTTGGTGTTATCAGTGTCGTTTGTTCCATTGGTATCCGCAGCATCATCTGCCGTTCCATTTGCCGTGCCATCCTGTGTTGCTCCGTTGTCATCCGCATTATTATTGCTTCCGCAGGCTGCGGTACCCATGATCGTTCCTACACAAAGAAGTGCAAGAAATACTCTCTTTAACTGCTTCATAGTTACTCTCCCTTTCATATTCATGTATATTTATCTGTTAATCAAGTAATACTTGTTGCTAGTAATATTTACAAATCCAAAAAATATATACTCTTGTATGATTGGGAGTTTTTTACAGTTATACTTTTTCCGCGATCCCGCCATTGCGATAGGAAGCCAGAAGGCGCTCCAGATCCTTGATCTGCTCTTTAAGCTCTTTTCCGATATCCGTATCACCCACCAGTTTACGCTCTATCATACGCTTTACCGTCACACTTTTAGAATGGATATCATTCTCTTTTTCTATGGCCGCCTCGGTAGACTCAAAAGGCTCATGCGCAGCAAGTATGATACCATGGGAATTATAGATCAATGTATATCCCGCAATTCCCGTTTCTTTCTGATAAGCCCTCGAAAAACCGCCGTCAATAACAAGTACCTTTCCGTTACACTTTACCGGACTTTCACCTTTTTTTGTCTTAACCGGTACATGCCCGTTAATGATATGAGAATCTTCCGGGTCAAGATCAAATTCTTTCATTATATTATTTACCGTATCTTCATCCTCTAAAAGTTCATAGTAAGGATTTTTCTTCTCTTTATGAAGCTCCTTTTCCGATAAAAAATACCGTTCAAAAGTCGCCATCTTATTTTTACCGAACAACGGAGAATTTTCATTAAGCCATATATACCACATGATATCCCTGCCCCGTTCCCGCTCCTTTTCATCCAGAGCATAAAAACCCTTTCTCACATAACTCTCCAGCACTTCATACAACGCCTGTCCTTTATAAGCCCTTCCAAAAAGACTGACTTCCTTAAAGCTGCCGTCCCCATTGAGCGGCACACAGCCGTGATAGAGAAGATTCCCGTTATGCACCTTATAAAGTCCGCCTTTATTCAGCAAAAAACGCATATGCTCCTGCAGCTTGCCGCAATTTTGGAATGCCTTTTCAAGACGGTTCATGATATCCTCTTCCTCTTCGGTAAGTTTGTATGGATCTTTAGGATCCACTGTCGGGAAATTCGCATCTTTGAGTTTGTAGATCGCGCCGTCAATCTCTATCGTTCCCTTCTCATAATCAATATGATGAAGAAAATTCCGCTCATCCATACAAAATTCCGGATTCGCCTGTATGATCTGGCCTTCCACTTTAAACTGAATCACAGACATAGCCTTATGCATCTTAATATCAAGAAGCATCTCACTGTCACCATAGTCAGGTTTGCCCTTTAACTGAAAACACTCGCAAGGGTCTTCCCTGTATGTATTCATTGAAAACGATGCAAGAGGGAGAAGATTGATCCCATAGCCATCTTCCAGAATATCTAAGTTCCCGTATCTTGCGCAGATCCGGATCACATTGGCAATACAGCCTCTCTGACCTGCTGCCGCGCCCATCCATAACACATCATGATTTCCCCATTGTATATCCACAGAATGGTACTTCCTCAAACTGTCCATGATAATATGCGGTCCCGGTCCTCTGTCAAAAATATCCCCCACAATATGCAGATGATCTACTGTCAGTCTCTGGATAAGCTCGCTGAGAGCAATGATGAATTCCTCCGCCCGTCTGATCTCAATAATCGTGCTGATGATAGAATTATAATAAGATTCTTTATCAGAAACTTCCGCCTTCTCTGTGATCAGCTCCTCAATCACGTAGGCAAATTCCGGCGGCAGGGATTTGCGTACCTTTGAACGGGTATATTTGCTTGCCGTACATTTACATACCTCAATCAGGCGGTACAGAGTAATCTTGTACCAGTCCTCCATATTGTCTTCCGTCTTCTTGATCCGTGCCATCTTCTCTTTCGGATAGTAGATCAGCGTGGCAAGGGTCTGTTTATCCTTATTAGTCAGCGTATTGCCAAACACTTCATCAATCTTGCGCCGTACTGCGCCCGAACCATTTTTCAGCACATGGGAAAACGCTTCATATTCTCCATGGACATCCGTGATAAAATGCTCCGTTCCCTTCGGCAGGTTCAAGATCGACTGCAGATTGATGATCTCAGTAGAAGCTTTGGCAATGGTCGGATACAGTTCCGAAAGCCTTTCTAAATAACGTGCCTCTAAATCTTTCATAAGATTTTCCTCTCTTGTTATGTCTGGTATCAACAAACAAAAATCGACAGTTCATACTGCGTATTTTCATTTGCCGTCCTACCTCCCTAAAACTGAATCACATCGGACATATCGTAGCGGCCGGCAGGCTTCCCGGACAGATATTTGGCAGCTTCTACAGCTCCTTTTCCGAATACACCTCTGGAAAAAGCAGTATGCTTAAATTCGATCACCTCATCCATACCTGCAAAGAGCACTTCATGTTCCCCAACTATAGTGCCTCCCCGTACCGCTAAGATCCCCATCTCTTTTGCGTCACGTTTTTTCCGTTCTTTACTCCTGTCATAGACATATTCATAAGCGCCGTCCATTGCTTCGTTGATAGAATCCGCCAGAGCAATGGCTGTGCCGCTTGGAGCATCAAGCTTTTGATTATGGTGCTTTTCTATGATCTCAATATCATACCCGGCAGGGGACAGAACCTTTGCCGCATCTTTTAAAAGCTTTAAGAGCAGGTTGATCCCCATTGACATATTAGCTGACTTAAGTACTGCTGTCTCTTTAGCGCTGTCCTCAACTTTTTTAAGCTGCTCCTCAGAAAGTCCGGTAGAACAAAGTACTACCGGAAGCTTCTTTGCCACACAGTAATCAAGCAGCGCATCTGCTGCACCCGCATTCGAAAAATCAATAACAACATCTGCCTTTACATCACATTCACCGATGTTTTCAAACACCGGATATTCATTGGCAATCCCTGTGAAAGTATCCACACCTGCCACGATCTCGATCGCTTCATCCTCTTTGATAAGGCCGGTGATCACACGCCCCATCCTGCCGTTACATCCATGCATAATCGCACGTACCATAATAATATCCTCCTTTATCCTCTTGATCCCATTATTACCGTTTCTTCCCCTCGAAAAAAACAAAAGGATATCATATACCCTTTTTCACAGGCCATGATATCCTTTTCATACTTTACTTCATTATGCCATCGGAATACCAAAATCCCTCATTGCTTTCTTAAGCGCATTCTCATGTTCCGCTGTAATCTGAGTCAGCGGCATACGAAGCGGTCCGCAGTCCATTCCCATAAGCGTCACCGCGCGCTTAACCGGAATCGGATTCACCTCACAGAACAGTTGCTCAACCAGCGGCAGTGCACGAAGCTGCAGCTTGCGGCTCCCTGCAATATCCCCCTGAAAGAACTTTTCACAGATATCATGAGTCTCCTTCGGAGCTACATTTGATAATACAGATATCACGCCTTTTGCCCCTAATGAAAGAAGAGGTACGATCTGGTCATCATTGCCAGAATACAGATCCACCTTCCCATCTGTCAGTTCCATAATCTTCGCAACCTGGGAAATATTTCCCGAAGCTTCCTTTATTCCTACAATATTGTCAACATCCCGCACAAGGGCGGCAGCTGTCGCCGGCTCGATATTGCATCCTGTCCTGCTGGCAACGCTGTACATAATGACCGGCGCTTTTGCCTCCTTCGCAACTGCAGTATAATGCGCGATCAGACCGCTCTGTGTTGCCTTGTTATAGTAAGGTGTGACAATCAAAAGACCGTCCGCGCCATAATCCGCCGCTTCCTTCGACATCTCGATCGCCGTCTTCGTACAATTCGAACCTGTTCCTGCAACAACCGGAATCCTCCCCTTCACCCTGTCGATCGTAAACTTCACACACTCAATGTGCTCCGCTTCCGTCATAGTTGCCGATTCTCCGGTAGTTCCGCAGATAATGATACTGTCAGTACCATGGCTGCAATGATAATCGATCAGCTCATCCAGTCTATCATAATTAATACTTTCATCCTTATTAAATGGTGTGACAATCGCCACTCCGGCTCCTGTAAAAATCGCCATCATGCTCCTCCTGATTTATATTAGGTATATTCCACATATCCGTTATCTGTATTCACATCTAACTTACAGAAATTCTATCATCAATCAAACATGATGTCAATGAAGTCATCCAAGATTTATAAGCGTTTTATCAAAGCGTTTTTACCGCGCTTATTCATCAAGACATTCCAGCTTACTTACGGAAATTTCGTACGCTGTCCGCTTCTCGGTTTCCGTCTCAGAAAGTTTTTTCACATATTCCCTGCTCTGGATGCGCCCTAATACCTGTACATGTTCTCCAACTTCAAAAGCCGAGGCAAATCTCGCATTTCTTCCCCAGCAAATGCAAGGAATGTAATCTGATTTCCCATAAGGGCGATTCACTGCCAAAAGAAGATCCGCGATCTCCCTTCCAAGAGGTGTCTTCCTATAGATCGGCAGTTTGCATATGTAGCCGTCCAGCAGAATATTATTTGTCTTGGCACCATCCAGTTCCTCCTCGATAAAAGACACTTCTCTTGCGAATACAGATAATACCAGCCTGTTCTTTTGTTCATCGTGTCTGTTATAAGAACGGAACTGACCGCTTACCATCAGAAACTCTCCTCTATAGTCACACTCCACGTCGATCAATCTCTCGGATATCATGACCGGAATCGTGTCCACAGAATTGCTGAGCCTCCTCACACTTACATCCACCATATAAAAACCTTCCCCGAACACCTCGTGGCTGAATTCAAACGTGGATACAATTTCTCCCATAATGGTTACCTGATTGTTTTCAATTATCTTATCTGACATAAATTTTCTCCCTTCTCCAATCGTATTTTTCCATCCATATAATTTATGAGCCGGACCGGCTAATTAGAACTGGTTTTTCTTACAATCGTAGGACACGTTTCGACGGCGTTTTTCGCCCTTTAAAACAACTACTTGTAAATTTTAGAAAATGTGGTAAACTATTGAGGTTGTAACATTGAAATCTATTTTAAATAAGAAGATAAAGGTGGAATCCATATGAAAACAAAACGCGAAGATATACGTAATATTGCAATCATTGCCCATGTAGACCACGGCAAGACAACACTTGTGGACGAGCTTCTCAAACAGAGCGGCGTATTCCGTGAGAATCAGGAGATCGCCGAGCGCGTCATGGACTCCAATGACATAGAAAGAGAACGAGGCATCACTATTCTTTCTAAAAACACTGCTGTCTATTATAATGGGACAAAGATCAACATTGTAGACACCCCGGGACATGCTGATTTCGGCGGCGAGGTAGAACGTGTGCTAAAAATGGTAAATGGTGTCATACTTGTAGTTGATGCTTTTGAAGGCGCCATGCCCCAGACGAAATTTGTTCTGAGAAAAGCACTGGAATTAAGTCTGCCGGTCATCGTATGTATTAATAAAATCGACCGCCCAGAGGCGAGACCGGAGGAGGTTATCGATGAGGTATTAGAACTTTTCATGGATCTTGATGCCTCGGACGAGCAGCTTGACTGTCCATTCGTGTACGCCTCCGCCAAAGCAGGTATTGCCGTCTTAGACTTAACCGACGAAGAGCGTGACATGAAACCTTTGTTCGAGACGATCATCAACTATATCCCAGCCCCTGAAGGCGACCCGGAAGCTGATACACAGGTCCTTATAAGCACCATTGATTATAACGAATACGTAGGCCGGATCGGCGTTGGAAAAGTAGATAACGGCAAAATAAAAGTCGGCATGGACGCTGTAGTTGTAAATGAACATGACCCTGAGCGTCAGGAAAAAGTTCGTATCAGCAAATTATATGAATTCGACGGTCTGAATAAAATAGAAGTAAAAGAAGCCGGTATTGGTTCTATTGTAGCTATTTCCGGAATTTCCGACATTTCCATAGGCGACACAATCTGCTCACTGGATAACCCAAAAGCGATTCCGTTCCAAAAAATCTCTGAGCCCACTATCGCCATGCAGTTTATCGTTAATGACAGTCCTTTCGCCGGACAGGAGGGAAAATATGTCACCTCCCGTCACCTGCGGGACCGTTTATTCCGCGAACTGAATACGGACGTAAGTCTGCGTGTAGAAGAATCTGACAGCACCGACAGCTTCAAAGTTTCCGGACGCGGAGAGCTCCACCTTTCCGTACTTATTGAAAATATGCGCCGGGAGGGTTATGAGTTCGCTGTCAGCAAAGCAGAGGTCCTCTATAAAAAAGACGAAAAAGGAACACTTCTGGAACCCATGGAGATTGCTTATGTAGATGTTCCGGAAGAATTCACCGGAACAGTCATCGAAAAACTGAGCCAGCGTAAAGGTGAGCTTCAGAATATGGGAACAGCAAGCGGCGGCTATACAAGGCTGGAATTTTCCATTCCTTCCCGCGGCCTCATCGGCTACCGGGGCGAATTTTTAACTGATACAAAAGGAAACGGCATTATGAATACGGCGTTCAACTGTTATGCTCCTTATAAAGGTGATATCCAGTACCGCAAGCAGGGCTCACTGATTGCTTTTGAAACCGGCGAATCCGTTACTTACGGTCTGTTTCAGGCACAGGAGCGAGGTGTTCTCTTCCTCGGCGCCGGCGAAAAAGTATATTCAGGTATGGTCATCGGCGAAAATGCAAAGACTGATGATATCGAAGTGAATGTCTGCAAAACAAAACATCTTACCAATACCCGTTCCTCCGGCGCAGACGATGCACTCCGGCTGACGGCACCAAAAATCCTTAGTCTTGAAGAAGCACTGGATTTTATCGATACAGACGAACTTTTAGAAGTAACCCCGAAAAATTTAAGAATACGCAAGAAGATTTTAGATCCTAAAATGCGAAAAAGGAGTAACCGGTAATGGCTTTTTTATGGCTTCTAAGTGAAATCAGGACCCCTTTTCTTGACCAGCTTATGCAGTTTATTACCTATTTTGGCCAGGAAATGATAATCATCGCAATTGTCTGCGCACTGTACTGGTGCGTAGATAAACGTTTTGCTTATCTTCTTGGCTTCACCTATTTTACAGCCGGACTTTTAGTACAAGCCCTTAAGATTACCATGCGCATCCCAAGGCCATGGGTATTAGACCCGGAATTTTCTGCTGTCAGGAGCGCTGTTCCTGCCGCAACCGGATATTCTTTTCCAAGCGGTCATACACAGGGCGCAACTGCTCTTTACTTCCCTCTGGCGCTGAAAGTTAAGCCTGCTGTTCTTAAGCTTTTTTATATATTTTTATTCCTTCTTGTAGGTTTCTCCAGAATGTATTTAGGATGCCACACCCCAAAGGATGTCCTTACCTCAATGCTGCTCACCATATCTGTATCCCTGATCATATGGCGTTTTCAAAGCTTTCTGCTTGACGATACCCGCTATCTTAAGCAGATTGCTGTTATACTGACGTTTCTTTCATTATCTGTTGCTGTCTATGCACTGATCTTGAAAAACTCTGGTACTATAGAGACAAAATACGCTCTTGACTGCTGCAAAGCAGCCGGAGCAGGACTTGGCTTTGCGGCAGGATGGTACACAGAACGTACAAAGCTTAACTTCAGCACACAAACCAAAAGCTTTTGGGGACAATTTATAAAACTTATGATTGGTCTTGGCGTCGCTCTCATTGTAAAAGAAAGTTTCTCCCTTCTCTTTGGCAGTTCCATCTTGGCAAAAATGGCAGAATACTTTATACTGGTGTTATGGGTGCTGGTCATTTACCCGTACCTGTTCAGCAAAAAATCAGTAAATCCGCAGGGGAATTAAGTATTCCAGGCCCGGTACAAGGAGAACCTTATGAGATTATACGCAACCATTTTTATCAAACGTCTTGCTGTCACTCTTGAATTTATCATTACTATTATGCTTGGTATCGGAATTTTGCTTCTATGTCTGCGCATGGTCACTTCTCTTACCAGCATTCCGAATCTTGACGTATGGCCGAATTATAACGATCTTTTAGACACCTGCTTTAATCTGATCATCGGAGTAGAATTGATCCGCATGATGTATCAGCACACTCCCGATACTGTATTTGAAGTACTGCTCTTTGCCATCGCAAGACATATTATCATGGACAATTCTTCTATCTGGAGCAGTCTGGTAGGTGTATGCGCAATTGCCGTACTTTTCGCGACCAGAAAATATCTGTTCTGTGATTTTGATATCACTGACGAATTCGTCTTTCGTGCCACAACAAAAGTACATGCCGTCAATAAGATCATCCATGTCAATCTCCCTCATGAACCCGGAGAGACCTTGCTGGATCTTATCACTGCGAAATTTGATGAATTTGATACTGAGACCGGTGTCGGAGCCTGTGTTTATGTCGGAGATGTCGGACTGCGTGTCGCAAAAATGCACGAGGGAAAAATTTCCAGAATCGAAGTAATACATGCTATACATTAGACGAAAAAAGTGATATACTAAATATATCAGAAACATTGACAATTATATCACCAATTGTCTGATTATACTTTCTGAAATTTAATTTATAAAGGAGTTGGGGAGCATGACGTTTATCATTATCGGAAAAAACATCGATGTAACGCCCGGCTTAAAAGAAGCCGTAGAACACAAACTAGGAAAACTTGAGAGGTACTTTACCCCAGACACGGAGATCCACGTAACCTTAAGCGTTCAGAAAGAGCGACAGAAGATTGAGGTAACCATCCCTGTGAAGGGCGATATCATCCGCTCAGAGCAGGTGAGCAGTGACATGTATGTTTCTATTGACCTTGTTGAGGAAGTCATTGAGCGGCAGCTTCGCAAATATAAAAATAAACTGATTGCAAGACATCAGGAAGGCGGCAATTTCAAACAGGAATTCTATGAGACAGACGATCTGATCCCGGACGAGGATGAAGTCAAGATTGTCCGCACGAAACGATTCGGCATTAAGCCTATGTATCCGGAAGATGCCTGTGTACAGATGGATCTTTTAGGCCATGATTTCTTTGTATTCTGCAATGCAGAGACAGATGAAGTGAATGTTGTATACCGCCGCAAGAATGGCTCCTTTGGGCTGATCGAACCTGAATTCCGCTAATCTTTTTATCCGGCAATCCATATGATATGAATAGTTTAATTTACATTCTTCCCTGTTGCAAAAATGCAGCAGGGATTTTATAATGGTCTGACTTTCTATCTTTCAAATTATCTTAAACAATGCGATAATCCAGCGAACTGCTGTTGATTCCAGATAAATTAGAATTTCCGAATTCTTTATGATAATAACACGAACAATACTTTTTTGCAATAGTAAAATTAAGACAACATCTTCTCCCTTAAATTCTATAATATGTCCGGTCACAAAATATTCAAACAAAATCACTCTTTCGGTGTGAATAACACATTCGCAACTCAAAATTGACAATGTGCAATTTAGAAAAGATAGAAAGTTACAGCCTGATTTGATAAAATCTGCCTACTAAAATCAAGGAGGACACATATATGTCATTTGGAGAAAAATTATTTAAATTAAGAAAAGAAAAAGGACTTTCGCAGGAGTCACTTGCTGAACAGCTTGGAACGACAAGACAGGCAATCAGCAAATGGGAAAACAATCAAGGTTTTCCGGAAACTGAAAAGCTATTACAATTGTCTAATATTTTTGAAACATCTGTGGATTTTCTATTGAAAGATGAGCAAACCTCTAAAGATATAAATGAAAAAGGATATTATGTAAGCAAAGAAATGGCAACCGCATACATTGCAAATCAGAAAAAAATAAGCAGCTACATTGGTATAGGATTTATGTTTTGGGCAATGGCAGGAATACCTTATGTTATGTTTACGACTAACCTGACATGGCGCTATCTTGGAATGGCGGTATTTACTATCATAGGCATCGCTTCTTTTATTTTAGGCGCGTTTTCAGAACAAGAACAATATAAGATCCTGAAAGAAGAGCCCCTAATATTTGATCATAGGTATCTGAAAGAATTATCGGATGCATATCAGGCAAAAAAGAGGATTTATGTTGCCATGCTTATCCCAAGTATTATTTTGTTTATAACCGGTATTTTAGCTATTTCTTTAACTGTAAAGGGGAAGTTCATCTGGTCGGAATACCATTCATTTGTGTTTTTAGGATTTGCATTAGGACTGTTTGGATTTTGTTATTGCGCCGGAGTGATCGACGCTTATGAATTGCTGATTAAAAATGAGTATTATTCTTCAGGCATGTCATTTAAGATAAAACGTAAAATAAAAAATAAAATCAATAATCTTTAATTTTTGAAAAATCAAAAGAAAAATGAACCCCCTGCAAAGTCATGGCGAATATAAGATGAACAGACAGAGGAGGTGAAGCAGTGGACGCAAGAGAAATAGAAAAATGTATTGACGATTTTGGTACAGATATATATAGATTTTGCCTGAAGCTTTGTGCAGACAAAGCAGATGCCGAAGATTTATATCAACAGACTTTCCTAAAAGCGTTAGAGACAGAATGGACACTTGACTGGAATAAAAACCCGAAAGCGTTGTTTTTCTCTTTAGCACATAATCTTTGGAAAAGCAGCAGAAGAAAACAAGTACGCCGAAACACGATTGCTCCTTGCGGCAATTTTGACCATGAAGCAGAAGCGGTACTGCATTCTGAAGAAAATATTGAAGAAAGATATCTTCAAAAAGAATTGATCACAGAAGTCCGCCAGATCATTCAAACTCTCCCGGAAAAATTTCAAGTACCACTGATATTATTTTACCTTTCCGATTGTTCCATAGAGCAGATAGCAGCTATTATAAAGAAACCGCCCGGCACTGTAAAAAGCCGATTGTTCAAGGGAAGAAACTTAATAAAAAAAAGATTGGAGGATGCTGGTTATGAGAGATAATCGTTCTGACATAGAAATAGAAGAAATTATCCGCTCTTCTATGAAAATGACCGATGTTCCGGCCCCGGAACTGAATAATAAACTTAAAGCGGCTCTGTATCAACAAGAAGCCGCCCTGCACAAACGACCTGCCGCACATACCTTATCACTTTGGTATTTGCCGATGATTTTGAATTTGATAACTTTTTCTTTGCTGGCTCTCATTGCTCTGATGATGATCGAAAATATTTATTTATCTTACTTTGCCGCCGGTATCTGCTTTTATATTGGTATAGCTGGTATATTGCTCACCATAACAGGCGTAAAAAGAGCAAATATAAAAGAGGAAATTACAATCCGCATTGAGAAAAGAGGTGTAATGGCATGAATAATACAAACAAGAACAGATTTCCGATCTATATCGGTATTCCCGTCATCTTACTATTGATTTTTTTACGGTTTGGTCTATACTTTTTGAAAAGCGATGGTTTCAGCGGTCTTTCCATGCTGTTTCCCGCTCTTCTCCTTTGCTTTATCCTTTTTGCATTGTGTACTTCAGCTTTTTTTGCGGCATGGGTATATCAGGATTGTAAAAGACGAAATGATGATCCGATACTGTGGGTCATTGTAGTTTTTGCAGCCACCCCCTTTATTGGATTGCTCATTTACTTTCTGCGCCGTTTAGAAATCAAAACAATCTGTCCGGCCTGCGGATGCCGAGTTTCAGTAAAGGCAAAATACTGCGAAGAATGCGGCACACATATCGAAAAGGAGGATAATAATATTATGGTAAATCAAGGAACACATCACTTAAAATTTATTATTGCCGGCATCATGAGCATGGTGCTTATGCTGGTATGCCTGACAGGTTTTATCGTCAATGCGGCCGTTAGAAATGGAATCAACACAAATGTTGCTTCTAACGATCGAGTATGGAACTTAGGTACAATCAATATGAACTATAATTCTTATCTGGATGATGTTTGGAAACTGGATTTTACAAGTGCCAGTGAAGGATTTGTGAAAGAACAGAATATGATAGTCGCAGACGCACATACCCAAGTACTTTACGCTGATATTTCCTGTAACACTGCGCCAGACAAAGCAACGCTTGTTTTATGGCTGGTACAGAAAGATACAGTAAAATCTATTGATGTTACAAACCTTTCTGATCCCTTAGAATATCCTTTGAATGAATTTGAAAATGGGAAAATCCACATCAGATTGCAGATCAACGGTGTAAAAAATACTGTTTCAGAAATTTATATCCGATGATCAGAAAGATCATGCCTCGAATAAAACATTGTCCCTTTTGCATGCCCCTGCAATAAACAGAAAATCGCAGGGGTAAAGTAACTTAAAACGGGGACATTATTATGAGTGATACATAGTATAATGCTCAGGAAAGGAAAAGGTGGTATAAGAGTGAAAAATAAAATGCTCTCTCAAAGTGTTGCTGATAGTATCCTATCTATGATAACCATAGAAAAGCGTTTTTCTGTTGGGGACAAACTTCCAAACGAAATAGAATTGTCAGAAGAGCTTAATGTAAGCCGTACAACATTGCGGGAAGCAATAAGAATATTAGTTACTTATAATATACTGGAAATTAGACGTGGAAAAGGTACTTATGTTACAGAAAAGATACTTGAACAGCCGCAGGATTTGGAACAGCTTTCTGAGGTCAAGGTAAATGCAAAAGACCTTTATGAAATGCGTCTGATCTTCGAGCCAGAAGCTGCTTATCTTGCGGCTGTCAGGGGAACAGATGCGGAAATAAAAAGGATACTTGATTACGGAAAGCGGATTGAAGATGAAATCAGAAACGGAAAGGATAGAACCCAAGATGAACATTCTTTTCATAAAGCTATTGCACAGGCTACGCATAATGAGTTTATGAATAAACTTATGCCGATATTATATCAAGCCATTTTAAAGGGAGTTGTATTATCCGCTGAGAGCGAAAAAGCAATTAACGACACGATAGGCGACCATAGGATGATAATGGAATTTCTGGAACAACGAAATGCGGAAGGGGCAAAGAATGCCATGAGAATCCATATTATGCACGCTATAAAAGAATTAAATATTGAATGAGAATTAAGCACTTGCGATAAAAGCAGGTGCTATTCTTATAAATCCAGACATAATACAACATATTGACATTAGACAACGTATGGAGTATAATATTAAAAATTTAATATAAGGAGGACGGCTTATGAAGTATATTGATGTATCTACATGGAAAAGAGCCTTGCATTGCGAGGTGTTTAGAAACAGTGTCAGGCCCCAGTATTGCGTTACTTTTGATATAGACATAACAAATTTTCTCTCTAGGGTAAGGAAACGGCGATTTTCATTTACATTTTCTTTTGTGTATGCAGTAACAAAATGTGCAAACGAAATTGAGGAGTTTCGCTGCCGATTTGTGGAGGGAAAACCCGCTATTTTTGAAACGATCAATACATCATTTACATATCTTGATGAAGCCACAGAACTTTTTAAGGTGGTTAATGTTCCTATGCAGGAAACGATTGAAGATTATGTTGCTTTAGCGAAAAAGACAGAAGAAAATCAGACAGACTATTTCCCCTCGCCAATGGCAAATGATATTTATCAGTTTTCTCCTTTTCCGTGGGTATCCTATACTCATATTTCTCATACTGAATCTGGACAAAAAGATAATGCCACTCCTTTGTTTGACTGGGGAAAATTCTATGAAAAAAACAGAAAAACCTATCTGCCTTTTTCCGTACAAGTACATCATTCATTTGTTGATGGCGTACATATTGGAAAACTTGCAGAAAAGCTGCAGTGTTATTTAAATAATTTTGAGTAGGTGTTTATATGTTGCAGAAACAAGCTTTTTCACCGGAAAAATATGATAAAAACATAGTGGCAACTCTCCCATATTATGAAGAATATTTCAAGCAGATAATAGAAATTGTCCATACGGCTTTTCACAAACCGGTAACATGGTTAGATATAGGTTGCGGAACTGGAAAAATGGCAGACATGGCGATTAGAAGTCTTCAAATGGAGAATTTGATTTGTTGTGATAATTCGCCGCAAATGCTAAAAATAGCAAAAGAACGTGTCTGTTCTTCAAAAGTTGATTTTCGGGAATCTCTGATACAAAATTTACACTACGATTCAGATTTTGACGTTATAACAGCAATTTTAATTACGCATTATCTTGAATATGAGGAAAGAATTACAAGCATCAGAAATTGCTATAGCGCGCTAAAAAAGAATGGTCTTTTTTTCACAGTAGAAAATTTTGCACCTAATAATGATATTTTTAAAAGATTATATTTGGAACGATGGAAAAATTATCAGTACGAAAACGGAAAAAACGAAGAAGAATGTCAAAGCCATATACTTAGATATAATACAGAATACTTTCCTGTCACTATTACGGAGCAAATTCATGTATTACAAAAATGTGGATTTAAGAATGTGGAAATTTTCTGGTGTTCTTATATGCAAGTTGGAATCTTAGGGATTAAATAAAACTTAAATCCTAAGTAAATACTAAAAAACTCTGGATCCCTCCGAAACTCTTTACCACTCAATATAAAATCAGCAATGGCTCAACACCGTAATCCTCGCCTTCCTGACATCCACTCCAGAATAAGCATCCACCCCCTGCGTCTTTGCCGCTCCAAACTTCTTAATCTCCTCCTCCATCTTATTATCCAGCACATGTGTATAGATATTAAGAGTAATGTTGATACTGGAATGCCCCAGTAATGCTTGAACAACCTTTGGCTCCATTTTATTCTCAAAACATCTAGCAGCAAAGGTATGTCTCAATGTATGCGGATGAAAATCCCGAATCACTTTTGGTGCCCTGTTTTCCTGAACTGCCACTACTGCCTCCTTCTCACGTATCCGTAATATCATCTTCTTTATTTCCTTTTCCACAATATATCTGTTGCATGGACTTCCCATTCCGGTAGTAAAGACCAAATCCTCAAATTCTTCCTTTCCTCTCCACCGGCTAACCAACTCTTTTTTCGATAAAAGCTGTTTCTCCCTCTGTAATTTCAGTATTTCTTCCATCTCACCTATAAATGGTATCTGCCTTGTGGAATTTACAGTTTTCGGCGTCACAAGGACTTCCCTTTTTACACCATTGCAATAATTACAGCTCAAAGAACGCCTGATGAAAATTACCTGCTTATCCATGTCAATATCACACCATTTCAGCCCTCCAAGCTCACCTACACGAACTCCCGTCAAGCACATAAAATAGAACATTTCTCTGTACCAGCTATCTTCCACCTCATTTAACAGAACATCCTGCTCCTCCTGTGTCAAAGCAATCTCTTCTTTCGCCTTTTTATATGTCCACGGTACTTCCACGATCAGACAGGGATTCACTGCAATCATCTGATTCCCTACAGCGAATAAAGTTTAAAATGCAATTTGGGAGATACCCTTTCCCCCAACTCTTCCCCCAAAAATCCCCCAAATCGGCACTCAAAATACGGTAATTCACACTTATTGGACTACTAATGTCCAATAAGGTACGATAAGTTATGAACCTCTCCCAAGAACGCAAAAAACCCCTGAAAATGCCCATTCTATGGGATTTTCAGGGGTTCGTGAATCAATTCTTCTCAGAAGTTTACTGATTCATCTGCTTTGCGAACTTTCCCTTTTTCATGTTCCGGTCATATATCCCTGGTACTATGTATTTTACTGGCTTACCAGTAATTTTTAAATGATCTATATCTATGCCTTTTCAACTGCATCCCCAAAATTATATTTTGGGAGAAAATTCATTTTGCTATTTAAAATTTCTTGTTGCATATTTTTCAGATTTGGGGGATAGCCATTTTCCATTTGGGGGATATTGGGGGATAAAATTCTTCCCCCAATATTTCTAAGCTTTTTTCTTACGGTTTCTTTGCACAACCGCACTCTTAAACGCCTTCATCATGGCTGGCGACAACTCCTCACACTCCTCATCGAAGTTAATTGGACTTTTTTTCGCCTCTTCAACCTCTTTTAATTGTTCTTCCGTAGGTTTTTGTCCACTTTCAATAATTAATGTTCTGGTCATAATAAAGCTCCTTTTCTGCATTAGTTGCAAGCCTGGCTGAAATTAATCGAATCGTTTCCTTTCGTTCAGTAAATACTACAAACAGTACATCGCCGACTTTCCCTATTGCAATATATCTATCCTCATCAACACTATGCTCAAAATCAAACATTTCAATGTAATAAGGATCATCAAAAACATATGCTGCCGTTTCAAAAGAAATTTTATGTTTTTCCTTATTAATAATATTTTTTTCTTCGTCCCACTCAAATTTCATTTTTAGCCGTTCCTCTTAGATTATTCTACGTTAACAGTATACCATTAAATAAGCAATCCATCAATCGCATTTTCCCTAATCTCTTTTCAAGTCTTAATATAGGAAATAGCAAAAACCCCTGCAAATGGCATTCCCACACCATTCACAAGGGTTTCTTCATTCAAAATAACCAGGCAAACTTCGCCTTATGCATTCATCTGCGCTGCAACTTCAGCCGCGAAATCTTCTTTCTTCTTCTCAATACCTTCGCCTGTCTCGAAGCGGATAAATTTCCGGATACTAAGGTTTACACCATTCTCCTTTGCAACTTTCTCCACATATTTTCCTACTGTAAGGTCACTGTCTTGTACATATACCTGATCTAACAGACACACTTCCTTCAGCTCTTTATTCAGACGTCCGACAATCATCTTCTCAATAATGTTATCTGGCTTGTCCGGATTCTCCTGTTTTGCCTGAGCAAGAAGAATTTCTTTTTCTTTATCGAGATAATCCTGTGATACTTCATCACGAGATACATACTTTGGATACATAGCCGCAATCTGCATTGCTACATTCCTAAGGCACTTCTTAACTTCATCGTTGGCAGAATCAATATCAGCATCTACAAGCACACCAATACGACCGCCTCCATGAATATAAGATACGATACATCCGTCAGACTCCATCTTCTCAAATCTTCTGATATTCAAGTTCTCTCCGATCCTTGCAATCTTGGCAACCAGAGCATCCTTTACTGTCTGGGTATCATCTGCTACCCATGTCTCTGCCATAAACGCATCCATATCCTCAGAAGATGTTGCAAGCGCCTGTTTTACAACATTTCCCACAAACTCTTTAAACTCATCATTCTTAGCAACGAAATCTGTCTCTGAATTAACTTCCACGATCGCAGCTTTTTTGTCATCAACAACATCTACCATAACAATACCTTCTGCTGCGATTCTTCCGGCTTTTTTCACTGCTTTAGCCTCTCCGTTCTTTCTCAAAAACTCTACGGCCTCATCCATATTGCCATTTGTCTCGTTCAGAGCCTTCTTACAGTCCATCATTCCTGCGCCTGTTATCTCTCTTAACTCTTTTACCATACTAGCTGTAATTGCCATTCTTTATTCCTCCTAAACTACGCTTCTTACTCTTTTACAACAGCCTCTTCTTCTGCTGTCTCCTCATAATACGCCTCATCATCACCTGTCATTCCCTGATTAGCCTCTACTACTGCATCAGCCATCTTAGAAACGATAAGTTTCACTGCACGGATTGCATCATCATTGCCCGGGATCACATAATCAAGCTCTTCCGGATCACAGTTCGTATCAGCGATACCAATAAGTGTGATTCCAAGAGAATGCGCTTCCTGTACACAGATTCTTTCTTTCTTAGGATCTACTACAAAGATAGCGTCCGGAATCTTCTTCATATCTTTGATTCCGCCAAGGTTCTTCTCAAGCTTTTCCCACTCTTTTTTAAGCTGGATGACTTCTTTCTTAGGAAGAACATCAAATGTTCCGTCCTCTGACATTCTTTCAATGTCCTTCAGACGCGCGATTCTGCTCTTAATTGTCTTGAAGTTGGTAAGCATACCGCCTAACCATCTCTCATTTACATAATACATTCCACAGCGCTCAGCCTCAGTCTTAATCGCATCTTGTGCCTGCTTCTTTGTACCTACAAACAGGATTGTACCACCTTCTGCCGCAACATCAGCTACTGCCTGATATGCCTCATCAACCTTTCCCACTGACTTCTGCAGGTCAATGATATAGATACCATTTCTCTCTGTGTAAATGTATGGAGCCATTTTAGGATTCCATCTTCTTGTCTGATGTCCAAAATGAACACCTGCTTCTAAAAGTTGTTTCATTGAAATAACGCTCATATTATTTCCCTCCATTGGTTTTGACTTCCGCATATGTATAAGCCGTTGAAACTAGTCTTATCAAGAGCCAGCACCCTCTCAGGCAAACGTATGCGTGTTTATTGTAACAGTACTATGATAGCATAGTCATACATCGATTTCAAGCTTTTTCAGACAAAACTTACTGTCAAAATTACGTCAAAATTACGTCACAAAAAGCAGGTCCTAACCAACCTGCTTTTTTAATAAATATCAGACTATAACACTATTATCAGCTATCGCAATATATCTACCAGTATCTCCTTACCGCCAATATAGTACGATAATTTGCCGGCGATGAAATCTTGATACCGCCTTTTGGATATGGCGCGCTGTTAGATGCATGCACAATCTTGTTATTTCCTATATAAATAGCTACATGACCGCTGTAGCAGATGACATCCCCCGGCATTCTGTCCGCATAGCTTACAGCCTTACCACTGCGTCGGATCGCACCAGATGTCCGCGGTGTTGAAATACCGAATTTCCTATGTATCTGCTGAACAAATCCCGAACAGTCAATACCGTTTGTCAGACTGCTTCCACCATATACGTATTTATTTCCGATATAGTTGCAGCCCATATCTGCAATCTGCTGTCCTAACGAAGTATTACCCGGCTTAGAGGCTGTATCTTCCTTCTTATCGCTGCCGTCCTGCTTATCTTCATCATCCCGCTTATCGCTGGCAGCCTGCTTATCAGCACTCTCTTGCTTATTTTCGTCTTCCTGCCTGTCGTCGCTGTCCTGCTTATCGCTTTCCTGTTTTTGATCATCCTTATCATCATCTGCTGATGATTCCGTTGGTCTCGGCTCAGAATCCTCTGCTGCAGCATCCGAAGTCTCTGGCGGTGTCAAAGCAGTCTGGTCATCTGATTGTTCATTATCCTCTGTCTGAGTCTCCTCCTGGGTCTGCTGTTTTGACGCTTCAGCCTCTTCTGCCGCCTGCTGTTCTCTTGCTGCCTCTTCTGCCGCCTGTCGTTCTCTCTCTGCCGCTTCAGCCTCTTCTGCCGCACGCTGTTCTTCTTCGATCCGCTTTAACTCTGCCGCCGCTTCTTCCTTCGCCTGCACAAGCTGGTTGTCAAAATCTTCAATCTGGCTCCTCATTTGAGTCAGTGTAGTCTCAAGATTTCCTTTCTGTACAACCATCTCCTCAGATAAAGCCTGCATCTCAGCCTGACCTTCTTCCAGATTCTCTTTCAGCTTTGCAACTTCATTCTTCGTCTCAACATATTTGTTCAACATCTTGCGGTCGTAATCATGAACTTTCTGTATGTACTCAGCCTTACTCACCAACTCCGAATAAGACTTGGCATCAACGAGGGTGGACAAAAGCCCCTCTTCTCCCTCTTCATACATATATTTGATACGAAGCTTCATATCCTCATACTGCTGTTTTTCCTTCGCCTTTGCATCCTCAAGGTCGATTTCTGCTTCACCAATCCTCTTCTCCTGTGTCTGCATATCCTTTTGCAATGCATCATAATCCACAAGAAGATCAACCAACTCATTATTAATACTATTTGCCTGTGCCTGCGCCTGACTCTTTTTCTGCTCAAGCGCCTCCATCTGTGCCTCTGCCTGCGCTTCTGCCTGACTTTTTTTCTGTTCAAACGCTTCTGCCTGTGTTCCATCCTGTGTTTCAGTCTGTGTCCCGTCCTGTGTCTCAGTCTGTGCTTCTGCCTGACTTTTCTTTTGTTCAAGCGATTCTACATCGTCTTGAGGTGTAGCCAGAACAGGTGTTACAACCAAAGAACTCATCACAACAGTTGTGATGAGCGTCTGTAATAAACGTCTTTTCATATCTTCACCCATCCTATTAATTATACTGTTATCTTGTTATACGCCCCCGCATACTCAAAGTTAGGATACTACATTTTTTTACCTTTTTCAATGTTTTTACCGGAATTTCCAAAAAATTCAAAATCAGGCAACAGTTTAGCAATATAAATAATGGGCGGTACAAAATACCGCCCTGACCGCTGAAACACAGCTAAAATATAAATTTAAAACAACCTCTGATTATATCTTTACCAGTATCTTCTATACCACGCAGCACCGCCGCGTACACTGGACACACTGGAAATCTTCACAACATCCCCTGTCTGGGGCGCATGTATCATCTTGCCGCCGCCGATATAGATACCGACATGCCCTGCGTAGCACACAACATCTCCTGCCTGAGGACTCGACACACTCTTACCGCCGCTTCCCTGAGACCCTGAAGAATGCGCAAGGCTGATACCTGCCGCCCGGTGACAATACATCACAAGACCAGAGCAGTCAAATCCTGACGGACTAGCGCCCGAATAGACATAAGGTACACCAAGCTGTCCATAAGCAGCACTCACGATCGCACTTGCCGCAGCAGCACCGCCGCCGCTGTTTGACGAAGTATCGTTATCATTACTGCTTCCCTTATTATTATCCGCATCATTACTACTGCTTCCTTTATTATCACCCGCATTGCCGCTACTGTCTGATGCCCCATCATTGTTGGAAGTTCCGCCGCCGGAAGTACTGTTATTACCATTGCTGTTGCCATTACTGCTGCTATCTTCTTGAGTACCGGCAGATTCTCCATCCTTCGAAGCCTTTTCTGCCGCTTTCTTCTCCTCTTCCTCTCGGCGCGCTCTTTCTTCTTCCTCTGCCCTGCGTGCTGCTTCTGCCACCGCTTCCTGAAGCTGTACATCAAGATCCGCAACTTCCGCACGCTTAGAAACAATCATCTCATTCAGATCATCTTCCTGAGTCTCATACTCTGTCTGAAGACCTTCCATTTCCTTTTTTTCTTTTTCAAGCTTAGTTTTAAGTTTTGAAACTTTTGTCTTAGTCTCAATATACTCGTTCAGTTTTTCTCTGTCATATGCATGAACTTTCTGAACATATTCCGCCTTATTCATAAGATCAGAAAAATCTTTCGCATTAACAAGCGCTTCAAGCGCACTGGCATCTCCCTGCTCATACATATATCTGATACGCAGCTTCATGTCTTCATACTGCTGCTTTTCCAGTTTTTTCGCATCGCCAAGCTCAACTGTTACCGTATCAATCTCCTGACCTGTCTTAATCAAATCCCTCTCAAGCTTGTCTATCTTTCCCACTATCTTTGTAAGTTCAGCTTTTAAAGAATTCACTTCACCCTGCGCTGACTCTTTACTCTTCTTCAACTGATCTACTGTAGGGGCCGCCGAAACAGGCATAACAATTAACGACCCTGCCATTACAGCGGTCAATATCCTTGTCCCAAATCTTTTCATTATAATATCATCCTCAAAATATGTATTCTATGGACACAAAACACCCATATTTAGTATGATTATAACTCCTTCAATCTATTTTTGCAATATCTTTATCTGATATTTTATAGTTGCAAGCAATTTTGTTTTTTTGACAACATATATAAGCATAACAATTATTACTACAGACCCCTCATACAAATAGACACTTATATTTAATGCCGCTTTTTAAATACTCCTCAACAGTTCCTGCGGATCCATCCCATAGATTTTTCTATATAACGGCATATTTATTCCGGCAATAATCAACAACGCCAGCACAATGCTGATTATTACAGTTTCCATATGACAGCTTACGATAAGAATCCCGCCCCTTTGAAAGTCTGACAAATACCATGCACCGATATTTCCAACGATAATCCCGCAGGCTAAAACCAGTATGTTTTCCAGCACTATCTCATAGAATAGTTCCCTTACGGTTGCCCCAACTGCCAGACAAACCGCAAATTCTTTCTGCCGCCTGATATAAAATTGTTTCGTAAGCCCCATATACCCGAATACCATGATCCAGATACCGATGACCGATAAGACCATCATATATTTTGCATACTCCATAGTACTTTCATTATATTGCTCATAATCATCCATGTAGTTGCTTTCCTGATATATATATTCAGGATGCGCTTTTGACAGCACTTTAGCAATCTCCTGATTCGTGCTGCCAGAAGCTGACGGATCCCCTGCCTGATACCAGATCAGAACCTGCGCGGGCATCACGATCTGCTCATTTCCCCAGTCCTTAATAGGGAAAAACACACATTGTTCTGCATAGATCCTGCCTTCTGACATATTGCGGATGATAATCTTGTCTTTCAGACTTTCTGGCATATCTGTCCTCTCATATTTTTTTCCATAATACCAGATTCTATGTTTGGAAAATGTGTCCTCTTCCCCGTTATAAATCTGGTATTCCCCCTTCATCTTTTCTGAAATCTTCGTCCCAAGGCAGAATTTCTTGCTGCCTTCTAAAAGATTCGTATAGACAAAAGGAATCTCTTTCATTTCCCCATCTTTTAAAAGCATCTCCGGCACGCACAAAAAAACTTCCAGCCCTGCCGCCTGATCCTCAATGGCAGCATAGTCTGAATAAACAAACGGCTGTGCATCTTCATCCGCTTTTTCCTGCTTTGACAATACCTCAAGAGATACTGTTGTATCTGACAGCTCCTGCCCTAATTCCTTTATATTGTCCATATACGAAAAAATATGATTGAGAGAATATGAAAAAAAGGTAATCCCCAAAGTAAATTCCACAACCATGATCAGATAAATGCCCTTATTCCTCCAAAGTTTTTTCCCAATCTTTTCTATTCGGAACATGTTATTCGCCCTCCTGCAGGATTTCAACGGCCGTACATTTTCTCAGATATAATTGCAGCACATACGAGTATATAAGCGAAAACACCGTCCCCAGCACAAATATACCTGCTGCCGTCCTTGCATCTGACAAAACTACGGATTTTATCCCCAGCAGTCTCGCCAGCGGAACAAACGCCCCCCCCCCACCCAAGGGTACAGGACAGCATAACGATAATAAAATTCTCAGAAAAGAAAGCCAGAAAAACACCTCCTTCTGTCAGGCCGAGAATTTTCTTTGTTAGATACTCTTTTCTCCTCTCCTGTATTTTGCCAAAGCACACAGAAAATATATTAAACGCGGCAAATACCATACCTGTCGTCCCCGCTGCCGCCCGCAGCCAGATCCATCGCCGGATAACACTCTCGCTCTGCCGGTATAATTCCAACGCGCTCTCGCAATACACTAATTCCCCGTCGGCGCTATCCGCCATGAATCCCTGCACTTTATCCGGCTGTACATCTTTTCCCGTTATCAGAATGATCTGCTGTATCGGCTCGATAAAACCCATTTCCTGCACCCTGCCGTAAGGTACAATAATATAACTTTTATAACGTCTTTGCCGCGTAATTCCCGCTATCTTAAGATCAATCCCATTTATTTTGACGGTATCCCCAACCGACAATTCATTTTCCAAGGCGCACTGCTCCCCGATCAGACACTCCCGGGACCGATCAGAAAATACCGGAAAAACACCCTTTCCCACCTCAATATGCCTGTATCTTTTATAGTCCTCATCAATCCCCAGAACGAACCACGAACGGCCATTTAATGCCGGAAGATATTGCTTTTGAATACTGGATACCGACATCTTTTTCCCCTGGTTTTCACTCATGGCTGACCGAATGGCTGGCCGGTCAAGAAGGCTTCCCGTAAAGCTGACTTCTACCGTACTCTCAATACCCTGATATCTTGCCTGTTTTAGATCCTCTTTGAGGAAACGAATACTTCCGATACAATAAACAGCCAGAACCACAGCCCCAAACAGAACACTGACAAACATAAGGTTTATTTTCCACTCCCTTAAAACACCTTTGATCGAATCCTTTATGATAAACACAATTCCATTCATGATACCGGCACGACCCTTCCATCTGAAATCCTTACAATTCTTGTTGCATACTCTTTTAACGTCTGGTCATGCGTAACCATGATAATGGTAATTCCAGACTTATTTAATTTCTTTAATATCTCCATAACTATCCGGCTGTTTTTTTCATCCAGATTCCCCGTCGGCTCATCGGCCAGCAAAAGATCCGGCGAATTGCTCAGCGCTCTGGCAATCGCAACCCTCTGCTTCTCTCCTCCGGATAATTGTTTCGGATAATGGTCCAGCCTGTGAGACATTCCCATCTGTTCAAGCAGCTCTTTTGCCCGAGCCTGCCGCTCTCTCTTTTTTATGCCTGCATATCCCATCGGAAGGGTAACATTATCCAGAACATTGTAATCCTCTAACAAATGAAACGACTGAAATATAAAACCAATTTTCTGATTTCTTATCCTTGCAATCTTATTAGAGGAAAGCTTCACAACTTCCTCTCCCTCCAGATAATATTTCCCCCGGTCAGACGAATCAAGCAGTCCGATAATATTAAGCAGCGTCGTCTTTCCGCATCCTGATTTTCCAAAGAGGCTTACAAATTCTCCCTTTTCTACGGTCAGGTTCACCTGATGCAATACCTTTGTTTCGACAGATTTCTTTCCATAAGATTTATCAATTCCACTCATCCGAATTATTTCCATGATATATTTACTCCTGAAATGTAAAAATCCTGCTGCTTTTTCCGGAAACGTATAGTTTGCCTTCTTCATCCTCGCAGATATATTGTAAGACTGATTCCCCATCCAGCATCCCTATTGACCCTTGATACTTTCCGTTGATGTCAAACTTCTGAAGTTCATTATGATACTGGCTGATACAATACATAGTCTTATCCTTTATCAGAAAATCATTAAAAGAATTGATTCCTTGCATCTTATGTATCTTACGACTGTCTTTCGGGAAACATTCAAGGACTGCACACTCTCCCGTACCTTCTCCAAAACTAATTGGTTCTTCGTCCGGAAGATACAACTGTCCTGATGAAAGCCCATATACTTTTCCCTGCTCACACGCCAGAAAACCGCAAAAATTAATTTTCTGAAAACTCTCCTTACCCGTCTTTAATTCCAATACGATAATTCCCGGATTCATCAAAAAGCATCCTGATATATAGATTGTCTGATCCGCATCCACTTCAATGTCTTCGAGTTCTTCCGAAGGGTCTAATTCTGTCCGGTCAATTTTAACCTCCCTTACATACTCAAGATCATAATCCAGTATCTGCACACGAGAATTTCCGTCATCCAAAACATATATGTATTGACTGTCTTTGGTGATTCCTGTTGGCTTCTGAAATTCCAGCGGTCCGCTTCCCAATTCCCCGATCCGCTCTTGTATCTTTCCTTCAGAGTCCATCAAAAGAAGCTGTCCATTTTCATGATCAGCCAAAAGGATTTCCTTATCAAGAGATACCATGCCGCATATCTTTGCGCCGTCTACATATAGCTCAGATGATATAACGCCGCTTTTTTGCTTTACATCCAGCGTGTTCCTTGGATCAAGAAGGAGGGCATCTACCTCCTTCTCCTTTGCGATCGGAAGGGAACTGCCCTCGCTCTCCTGTGCACGCTGCTCATATTCTGATTTCGTTTTCTGACACGCCGTCAAAAGAACCGTACTCGCCAAAAAAAGGAACAATACCATTTTTATCACTCTCTTCATGATATATCACTCCTCATGCAGTCTTTTCTAATCTGGTCAGCACTCAAGCAATTATCCTGTTTCAGTCTGATTCATAATTTATGTATACCGCATTTTCGCTTATCTTTTTTAACTTAAAATCCGCATCTTTAAAACCAAGTAAGATAATATGATTTTTATCATGTATAATATATCCCACTTTGGAATTATTTACGGAAATCAGTTTATAAATGGCGGATTTACTATTCAGATCAATTTCTTCAAACAAACCACTTTCAAGAATTTTTTCCTGATTATATATTGTAAATCTTTCATCTTTTAATACTATACATATATTGTCTTTATCTGGTTCATTGCCGGCACTATACGTCCCTGAAAGTCCATACGATATCAGTGTATAATGCACTAAAACAAGTGCAGATAATGATAATATCAGAAGTACAATAACTACAAGTATATTTTTTTTCAAATCACACTTTCCTGGCACTTGCTGCTACAGAATAAACAACCGGCACCGCTCCTCCTATATATATTTCCCATTTTTCAGTGCCAACAGGAGCACGATATGTAATGTATGGACGCAATTCTATTTTTTTACTTATATACAGCTTATAATAATATTTGGAGGAAGGTACAAGTACAAATTTGCCAGAAGACCCACTTTTTCCTAAATTTATACTTACTGAAACCATATCGTAAGATTTCGGCAATCCTACACTAACAGTTCCACTTACCGTGGGACCGCCAGAATCTGTAAACCAAAAACCGCCGCCCGTCGGGAATTTATAACCGCCTTTTGTCTGGTTTCCAGCATAACCACTTAACGTCTTGTACTTATAAGTTTTATATACCGTTTTATAGCGATATTTTGGCCCGCGGGTAACAGAATTTTCTTTTTCTATCTTCTCCAAAATCTCTCCCATAGCTTTTTCAAAGGCAGCGTCTCTTTCTGCCTCAGTTGTTGTAATACTTATTTCTTCCGATTCTGTTGTATTTTCCGAAGCATAAACCGGAATTGGGAAAGCACAAATCAACACGGTTGCTAAACAACCAGATAACAAACGTCTAAATTTAACCATAATTTTTTCTCCCTCTTAGAATGAATGTTTATCAGGTGCCAGAACAAGTTTCTCCCTCCCTTGGAATCACCTCACTTCTTTAGAACAATAACATTTATACTTCATACATTTCCTATGCTTCATATTATGCATAATCAAATCCCATTCCGCAAGAAATCAATCGTTGCACTCTGTCAATTATAGCATGCATGACTAGATATATTCTTTATATTATATCCGTCGTCCATACACGCAGCCGCCAATCAATCGCTCTTGACCTGCCGCAAAGTTATATGTTATATTATTCACAAAGAAAAAATACAGGCAGGATAACATCATGAACAATACTTCAGACTTATCTTCAAAATTAAGAGAAGCCCGTCAAAAAAAGAATCTTTCTCAGAATGCTGTTGCTGAAAAACTTAATATCTCCCGGCAGGCTGTTTCTCGTTGGGAAACGGGAAAAGGTTCTCCCGATATCGCTACTCTACCTCTTCTTAGTGATTTATATGATGTATCCATAGACGAACTGCTTGGACATGAGACTTCCGTCTCTAAAAGTCAATCACAAAATATAAAAAAGGAGATGTCCGATTTAAATGAAACATCTCCAGAAATCACTGATAAGATTACAAATTCCGACCCTGTTCTCCCACATTCCGGTAACACTTTCAACTGGGAATATGCTATTTTAATGTTGTTGCTGATCTTGTCTGGCTTTATAACCTTTGTAGGTCTTATAGTATCTTTGTATATTTTTATATGGACTTGGCACAACAGACGACAATACAAATTAATTCTCACGCTGTCAGTAATTTGTTTTTTAATTGGATTATACCATCTTTATATTTTTATATATTCATTTCTTCCGTTTGGTTACACTTCAATAATAGAAAAAGTTTGATAGCATTGAACTCATCGAAAGTACATTGTTATGAAGTTTTAATCACTAATTTCTTATTTAAAATTTTAGCTCTTACTTTTGAAATTTTTGTAAAGCCATGATACTTGTAATTCAAGGTTAAAGTAGCTTGAGCATCACTTTCTTTTGTTAATCTCATATTGCTAATACTTCCCTTTATTACTTTATAAAATTTACCATGCGCTTTTGTTAATCTATTACCACTTATATCAATATAAAATCCAGCTGTCCAGTGTCCTTTGAATTTACCTGTTATTTTATACGTCCCATTCGCCACTCTTGCTATCCCCGGCACTTCTTCTATTATAATCTCTGTTTCTTCCCCGTTCTCATCCACTATTTCAAAACTCTGCGTTCCGCCTTCTTCCAGATCGTACTCTGCTGCTTCCTGCACTTTAGTTTCCACACTGCTCGCTCCATCCTCCTTCGCGCTCACATCTTTTGCGGAAGCTGCCGTCATCACCGCACACATTATTAGTAATGTAAAAGCTTGCTTAAGTTTCATTCCTCTTATTTGCATTTCCTCTTCCTCCTTACTGTCTCTTGTCTTTGTTACAAACACTCAAAAAATCACATTCCCGTTTTCTGACAATATTATATCCTGCGCCTGTCATATACACAAGCAACCATTCATTGCCCATTTCTGTCTTTGATTTTCCCGCCTCTTTATTATAGAAGCAATGCTTCATTCCCTCCTCCTAGTTAATAAGTATGTTTCCATTGACAAATCTCTTTCTTACTGATATATTCTATATGTTCAAATGTTGATTAATCAACATTATGTTTCACTTAAAGGAGTTAACTTATATGGTAGACAGATTTGAGAATCTAACAAGCGGCATTACCCAGATATATAAAAGCATCCAGAAGATCAAGCGCTGCCGGATGGATTCCCTGGGTCTTAAGGGAACCCATGTCATGTGCCTTTACTATCTGTCCGAATTTCCTAATGGTCTGACTGCTTCTGACCTGTGCGGCAAATGCAGGGAAGACAAGGCAGGTATTTCAAGGATCTTATCTGACCTTGAAAAAACCGGATTGATTGCCTACGCAAAGAAGAACACACAGAAAGACACAAAAAGGTACCGCGCAAAGGCATTTTTAACAGAAAAAGGAAGACAGTGTGCAAAAAAGGTGACAAATCTCATCGTACATGCTACCATCGCCGGCGGGCAGGGTATTACCCCGGCAGAACGGGACACCTTCTACCGCATACTTTTTCAGATTGCTGACAATCTGGAGCAAGTCTGTCAGAATCTTGAAAAAACCACCAAAAATATCAATTAAAGCGAGGAAAATATCATGCAAAGAATCAGGAAAATATACTGCAGAACTTTCCAGACTGCATTTAAAATCGCCCTTCCCTTTCTCCCTTACCGGACCCCAGAGATCATCGGAAGCGTCAAGGGAATCCCAGACATCTTAAAAAAGAAAAAATGCACCAGTGTACTGATCATTACAGACCCCGTCATCCGGGAGCTTGGTCTGACCAAAAGGCTTGAAAAAGCACTGACTGACAACAGTATCCCTTACTTTATCTATGATAAGACCGTTGCCAACCCAACTACCGCAAATGTAGCGGAAGCTCTTAGTATCTACCATGAACATGAATGCAGCGCCATCATCGGATTCGGCGGCGGCTCTAGTATGGACTGCGCAAAAGCCGTAGGCGCAAGAGTGGCAAAGCCAAAGCAATCTCTCGCAAAGATGAAAGGAATCCTCAAAGTCCGGAAAAAGCTTCCTCCCCTTATTGCCATTCCTACAACTGCCGGAACAGGAAGTGAGACAACCCTCGCTGCAGTCATCACCGACGCAGAGACACGTTATAAATACGCAATCAATGATTTTCCACTGATTCCCAGATACGCGGTACTCGATCCGAAAGTGACCGCAAGCCTCCCGCCTTCTATTACCGCAGCTACCGGGATGGATGCCCTGACTCATGCGGTGGAAGCATTTATCGGCAATTCCACCACCTACGGCACAAGAAAAAATGCCTTAATGGCGGTACGGCTCATTTTTGAAAATATTGATGCAGCATATCATGACGGCAAAAATATCACTGCAAGAAGAAATATGCTCCATGCCTCCTTTTATGCAGGCTGCGCTTTTACAAAATCCTACGTTGGATATGTCCACGCTGTAGCCCATTCTCTAGGCGGAGAATATAATGTTCCCCATGGTCTCGCCAATGCGGTGATCCTTCCTCTCGTCCTTGAATCCTACGGCGAGACGATACATCAAAAGCTCCATAAGCTTGCTGTCGCTGCCGGCATCTCAAAGCCTGAGACACCATCAGACGAATCCGCCCAGGCATTTATACAGGCTATTAAAGATATGAAGCAGCGCTTTCAAATCGGAGATCATATACCAGAAATCAAAGACGTAGATATCCCAAAGCTCGCCCACTATGCAGACAAGGAATCGAACCCTCTCTATCCGGTGCCTGTCCTGATGGACAAAAAAGAACTTGAGCAATTTTACTATCAGTTGATGGACAGCATGCAGATAGATGCCGCACCAACAGATGATTCCAGCAATGTGCAGGAACAGTTATAAAAGGAGGTCCTAAATTTGAATGCAAATGAAATCAAAGAACTTGTCCTTATGCAGCGTAAGTTTTTCCGCGCAGGATCTACCCTGCCTGTGAGCACAAGACAAAAAGCACTCTTAAAACTTAAGGCATGTATCTTAAAATATGAAGATGAAATACATCTGGCACTGAAAAAAGATCTTGGAAAAAGTGACCCGGAAAGCTACATGTGTGAGACAGGCATGACCTTAAGCGAACTTTCCTATATGATAAAGCATATCTTTTCTTTCGCGAAAGAAAAGACTGTTCGCACTCCCTTAGCCCAGTTTTGCTCCAAGAGTTATAAAAAGCCCTCTCCTTACGGTGTCGTGCTGATCATGAGTCCATGGAACTATCCGTTTATGCTGGCCATGGAGCCTTTAGTTGATGCGATTGCCGCCGGAAATACGGCGGTTGTAAAGCCGAGTGCCTATTCACCGCATACAAGTGAGATCATCAGAAAGATTCTTGAAGAATGCTTTGAAAAGAAATATGTATCCGTTGTCACTGGCGGCAGATCAGAAAACACCTGTCTTCTGAATGAACATTTTGATTACATCTTTTTCACTGGAAGCCAGACTGTAGGAAAGGAAGTCATGAAAAACGCAGCTTCCCATCTCACTCCTGTCACCCTGGAACTTGGCGGGAAAAGTCCCTGCATCGTTGATAAAACCGCTAATATAAAGCTTGCCGCAAAAAGAATCGTATTCGGCAAATACTTAAACTGCGGTCAGACATGTGTTGCTCCGGATTACATCTACTGCGACCGTGCCATCAAGGATAAGCTGATAAACGCTGTCAGGCAGCAGATCAAAAAACAGTTCGGCCACAATGCTCTAAACAATAAAAATTACGGCAAGATCATCAACGAAAAGCATTTTGACCGTATTTTGAATCTGATTGATGATTCCAAGGTTGTCTGCGGCGGAAAGCACGACCGCAGCACACTCCGCATCGAACCTACAGTTATGGACCGCGTTACTTTCAGCGACTTTGTGATGCAAGAAGAGATCTTCGGTCCGGTGCTGCCTGTACTGATTTATGATTCTTTAGACGAGGTCATCACGAATGTCAATGCCCTGCCTCATCCGCTGGCTCTTTATCTCTTTACCTCCAATAAGGAAACTGCGAAGCGTATTACCTCCCAGTGCAGCTTCGGCGGCGGATGTATCAATGACACTATCATCCATCTTGCCACAAGCGAGATGGGATTCGGCGGGTTCGGCGAGAGCGGCATGGGCGCGTACCATGGAAAGACAGGATTTGATACCTTTACCCATTATAAAAGTATAGTGGATAAAAAAACATGGCTGGATCTTCCTATGCGTTATCAGCCCTACCGGAAATTTTATGACAGACTGATTCACATTTTCTTAAAGTAAATGTAAGAAAACCGTAACGCTTTCAGCCTTGAGGCGCACATCCGATATGATATAATGATGTCAGCCGGCATGGTTTCCGGCACAAATCATTTTGAAAGAGGATAAACTATGAGCCGTAAAAGGAACTACATCAGCCCTAAGAGACGCAGATACAGGTGCATCCGGCATGTGATGCTCTTAATACTCATCCTTCTTATTGCCGCGCTTTTTGGAATCTTTGTCCGGCAGAAGAAAACGGAAGCAAATGCAGAAAAAGCAGAAAAGGCAAAGTTTGAAGCTGAAGCTTCAAAAGCAGACAGAAAGAAAGAACAAGAGAATGCTGCCAAAGAACAAAAAGCTGCCAAAGAGGAAGTAGCTGCCAGAGAGGAAGAAGCTGCCAAAGAACAAAAAGCCCGGGAAGAAGCAGAAACTAACAATAAAGACACACAGACCGCAAAAAACACGGCCACAGAAGAAAATCACAAAACCAATGGTCTTGCTATCTGTATGTACCACTATGTATACGACAAGAACAAACCTCCCAAAGAAAAGCTAAACAGCAACTTCATCGAGGTTCATGCTCTGGAAGAAGAGCTTAAGTACCTGACAGAGAATAACTACTACTTCCCCACTTGGGAGGAAGTCAGAAAATATGTGGAAGGCGATCTGCTTCTTCCCGAAAAAAGCGTAGTGCTTACCTTTGATGACGGCGC
Source organism: uncultured Dorea sp. (assembly GCA_910584615.1). GTDB lineage: Bacteria > Bacillota > Clostridia > Lachnospirales > Lachnospiraceae > MD308. The sequence goes on along the minus strand of CAJUAM010000001.1, from coordinate 81,296 downwards.
TTACAGCTTCCTTAACTTAGGAGTGCCTCTCTTTGAAAAATATAAAGTACCTGTCACTTCTTTTCTCATCGGCAATATTGAGGGAGATAAGAAAGTAGAAAAATATGCCAGTGATTATATGACTTTCCAGTCCCATTCCTACAATATGCACAGAGGCGGAGGAAATATCGGCCACGGCGGCATCTTTCCGGTAATGGAACATGATGAGGCGGTTGCCGATCTTAAGAAATCCATCGAAATCGGCGGCAATGGTGATGCATTCGCCTATCCCTACGGCGATTATAATGACAGCTGTGTACAGGCAGTCAAAGATGCCGGTTTTATGTGCGCCGTTACAACAGAATACGGACGCGCGAATCCGGGCGATGATCCGCTCCTTCTTCCCCGCATCCGTATGTCTATGGGACAGTCTTTGGAGAGCTTTAAAAAGCTAGTCGAGTGATGTAAAAGGCTTATCATTCGTTATATCTCCATTCCCTGTCACAGGTATCACATCTCCGAGATAGGCCGGCTTGGGTTTTGTGATCGTATATCCTACATCCTTGATCCTAGCCGCCATTTCCCGGATCTTCCGGTATTTGTCGCCTTTATACACCTTTGTATCACAGGTTACGCCTTTAGCCTTGATCCCCAGAGCTTTTGCATCATAAAGGGCGCGGTATATATGATACTTTTGCGTCACTACAACAAGATTATCTGCTTCAAAGATCTCCTTCGCCCTATACATGCTTTCATAAGTAGAAAATCCTGCGTGATCCATAAAGATGCATTCAGAAGGCACGCCCTGACTGATGGCATAGTTTTTCATGGCATTTACCTCATCATAATCATCTCCCCCATGATCGCCGCTCATGATCATGCGGTTAGTAATGCCCGCCTTGTAGACAGATATCCCTGTATCAAGCCGCTCTTTGAGCATCTTACTCAAGCTCCCGTCGGGTTTCACCTGCGCACCCAGCACCAGCACCGCATCTACCTGTTCCTCTGCTTCATGTTCTTCCTTGATCTGCTTAATCGTTACGATTTGTTTTCTGACAGTCATCTTCACAAATCCATTGATCCCCAAAATCATCACAATAAAAACAGCAGTAAAAGCCAGAAAAAGCTTTATCAGCTTTTCTGGCTTAAACTTACCCTTACATCTTTCTTTCATTGCACATCTCTCCTTTTTGTATGCTCACAGTAGATCACTCTGTCTCTTTACGCCCTGTTTGGTCAAAACGACTCCTGGCCCTTGCATCATACAAAAAAACATGCTGTTATGCAAGAAAGATAACATATTTTTTATGAAGAAAGACTTAATTAATTTTTTTCAAATAATAGAATCCGTATGCCGGAACATTAAGAGCTACTGGCTGTACTATCTGTCCGGTAAGGATATCTTCGTAAATTCCATCTGTCTCATTAACCCACGCAATACGGTCATTTTCACTAAAATTAAAAAATCCTATGATCTTATCTCCATCATAATATCTTCCCATTCCAAGAATTCCCGCATCCCATGTATCAATAGTCCATGAATCCGCAAAGGAGACAAATGCCTTCTCACTTTTCCTGATCTCCTCAAGCTTTCCAAGACTCCTAAAAATCTTTCCTTCCACCGTATCCGGGTCATCCGCCTTCGCGGCATTCTCCCAGTTCATCTTTCCTCTGTGGATATATCGGGAATCATCTGCCTTATTAAAATCATCTTTATATGTGTAATCATTAACCTGGGCAATCTCATCCCCGCTATAGAGTACCGGAATTCCCGACTGCATAAACATGTACGCATGAAGAGTAACATCAAACCGGATCGCCTGCTCCATCGCTGCCGCATCCTGCTCAAATCCTGCCTTTTCAATTCCGCACATAGATGCAGTCGTTGCGCAGAACCTTGCATCTCCGCTGACAGGATCTGCATTGTAAAGCTCGCCCCGGCTGTTGCTGTTTCCTGCAATCCCCTGGAAATAATCGTTCAGATACTGCTTATGTGAACGCTCTCCTTTTCCTTCTGTCATAAGCGTCCCGTAATCCAGCCCCCAGCCAATGTCATCGTGACAGCGGAGGTAATTCAGGAACACATACTCTTTAGGCAGTCCATTCACGATATCCAGCTGCTTCTTTAACAAGCTCACATCACGCGTTGCCACTGTATGCCATGTAGTAGCCATCGTAGTAACATTATATAACATATGGCACTCTGGCTTTTCAACAGTTCCAAAATACGGAACAACCTTCTCCGGCTCCATCACCACTTCCCCAAGGAGGAGGACGCTTGGACACACAATTTCACTGATGATTCTCATCATACGGACGATCGTATGTACCTGCTTTAAATTCCGGCACTGAGTTCCAAGTTCCTTCCAGATATAAGGAACCGCATCGATACGGATGATATCAATTCCTTTGTTGGCAAGATAAAGGAAATTATACATCATCTCATTAAATACTCTCGGATTCCTGTAGTTTAAATCCCACTGATAAGGATAGAACGATGTCATAACAAAATGTCCCGCATCCGGAAGCCATGTAAAGTTACCGGGAGCTGTCGTCGGAAATACCTGAGGTACGGTCTGCTCATACATATTAGGAATCGTATCATTATTAAAGAAGAAATACCGGCTCATATACTCGCCGTCTCCCTGACGCGCCCGCTTCGCCCACTCGTGATCCTGCGATGTATGATTCATAACAAAATCCATGCACACATTCATATTTTTCTTATGACAGGCGGCTGTCAGGTCTTCAAGATCCTCCATAGTCCCGAGCTTTTCCTGAACTTTCCGAAAATCAGCAACTGCATATCCTCCGTCAGAACGTCCCTCTACTGTATCAAGAAACGGCATCAGATGGATATAGTTCACATTACATTTTTCAAGATAATCAAGCTTCTCCTTTACACCCTTCATATTACCGGCAAAATTATCAATGTAGAGCATCATGCCAAGCATATCATTATTCTTGTACCAGTTGGGGTCTGTCTCACGTTCACAATCAAGCTGTCTCAAATCTTTATTTCTCTCATTGTAAAAACGATACAGATTATCGCAAAGCTCCGCAAACATAGAATCATTCTCGTAAAGTTCGATGTAGAGCCATTTCAGTTCATCAAAATGTCTCTCAAACCTCTTGACAAAAGCAGGATCCCTTCTGTCCTGGTCCTGTGTATCAGACGCCTGTGTCTCTTTTATTTCTTCCGGCGCTAGTACTTGTTCCTCCGCTTTTAAATCATTTACTTCATTCTTAGTCTGTACCTTTAAATTCTCTGCCGCCGCTTTTTTAGCAACGGCTTTTTTCTTTTTTCTTGTTGATCTGCTGCCCATATGCTACTCCTTGCCTTTATATTTTTCGTTGTTTTCATTATACTTCCGGCAAATTTTCATTTCAATGTAATATTACATTTTTCAATAATATGTTACATTTGGAATGGTAAAAAGAGCACTTTACTCATAAAGTGCCGTCAAAATCTCAATATCTATATCCAGTTGTGTATCTCCTTTACCCACAAGCGCTACTATAGGAAGGCCTGTCAGTTCTTCTATCATCCTGATATTGTCTTCCTGCATAATGCCCCCGCCATAATTGTTCACAATAACTCCCTTTGCTTCTATACCGTGGTTCTTAAGATATTCTGCTGTCAGCACTGCTGCATTGATCGTCCCAAGTCCTGCATCCGCCACGATCACAGCAGAAAGTCCCAGCATCTTTATAATGTCCGTAAGAAATATCTCCTGCCCTTCATCACAGCGGATAGGACACACGATCCCCCCGCTGCCTTCTACTGTAACATAGTCATACGCTTTCAGGACATGCCCATAATCTTCTCTGATCCTGTTGATATCTGCCGGATTCCCGTTAAGCCTCGCTGCAAGATGAGGGGACACCGCTATCTCATACAGATAAGAAAGAAGCAGCTCATCCGGCTGACTGATGCCTGATATCCTTTTTACATATCCGGCATCACTTTCTTCAACGCTCTTTGCCCCGGATATCGCTGCCTTATAATATCCCGCCGACAATCCGGCATCGTTTAACTTTTTTACCATCAATGCTGTAATATAAGTTTTCCCCACATCTGTCCCTGTTCCGGTAATAAATAGACCTTTACCCATTGCACAGCACCGCCTTATAGCCTAATCTCTCGATCATGTCCATATCTGATTCGATCGTGTATCCTGATGTAGTCAGCATATCTCCGGAAATAACCGCATTCGCGCCGGATTGAAAACAGCTCTCACCTTTATCCTCCATAAGTCCCCGTCCGCCTGCCAGACGGATGGACGCATCCGGAAGAATAAAGCGGTACACTGCCACGATGCGCTGCATGTCTTCCTTAGTAAGTTTCCTATTATTCTCATAGGGAGTTCCCGGAATCGGGTTCAGCATATTCACCGGAACACTTTTCACCCCAAGTTCCTTCAGGGAAAATGCCATATCAATCCGGTCTTCCTTCGTCTCCCCCAGTCCCATAATGCCGCCGCTGCACACAGAAAGACCTGCTGCCTTCGCCGCCTTTATAGCCGCTGCCTTGTCGTCAAAAGTATGGCTCGTACAGACATTCGGAAAATTCTTCCGGGATGTCTCAAGATTATTATGCACTCTGACTGCCCCGGCCTCTTTGACCCTTCTAAACTGTGCTTCATCCAGAAGCCCAAAAGATACACATACCTCAATATCAACCTCTCGCTTAATTGCCCGGATGGCTTCACACATCTTTCCTACCTCGTCATCACTTAACGCGCGCCCCGAGGTTACGATCGAATATCTGAGAACTCCTCTGTCTGCATTATATTTTGCCTGGTTCACAATCTCACGCGTATCAAGGAGCGGATATTCCTTTGCAGCAGTGTTGTAGTACGCAGACTGGGCACAGTACTTGCAATTTTCCGAACACCTTCCGCTTTTTCCGTTAACAATCGTACAGATATCAAATCCGTCCCCACAGAACTGCTGTCTAATCTCATCCGCCGCCTGGCAAAGCTCTCCCAGAGGTTCCTCATACAGTGCCATTGCTTCTTCTTTCGACAGTTCCTGTCCATTTTTTACTTTTTCTTTCATCTCTTGTATGATCGACATCTTTTTCACCCTCCAAATATCAGCCGCTTTTTGTAATAACAGACTTTAGTCCGCGTAAAATCCAGCTTTTCGAAACCGGTATCCCACTCCTGATGCCAGAATACATAAGATAAAATCACCAGGCATATCTAACGGGAAACAAGACAAAAGAATCACAGCCCATGTAGCCGGAGTATCCGCATAAAAATTAAGAATCATATATTTATAAATAATTCCGATCCCATAGGTGACCGCAAATCCCAAAAGACACGCAAGGAAATAATTTTTTGTCCCTGCTTTTAATCTTTCGCTCAATGTTCCTGTCATATAAGCAGCAGCAACAAATCCGACAAGATATCCAAAGCTCGGTCTAAGTACATATCCAATGCCGCCGCCCGCCGCAAAAATGGGAAGCCCGAAAAGTCCGAGCAATACATAGCAGCCTACTGACAGAGCTCCTTTTCGTCCCCCTAAAACCAGACCGGCAAGCAGCACAAAAAAGAACTGCAGAGTAAAATAGTCCATATACGGAACCGGCACCTGGATAAACGCGCCGATAGCTGTCAATGCAGTGAACATCCCGCAAAGAACCAGATTCTTAGTAGAGATTTTTTTAGCTGCTGCTTCCATAATAAATTCCTCCTGTCATATAGCTGTATATTCAGATAGATTGATCTTATACAACTATATAACAGGAGGAAATAATTGTCAACCATTTTTATTTTACAGTTTACAATCAAAAAACTATTTTCTCTTAGTTTTCATTCTCTTTAATACATTTAACAATTTTCACTACTTTTTTTTCGAAATCCAATATCTTTGACAGATCCGCTCCCCAAAATTCTGTATTGGCACACACCGCGTGTACCAGTTCTTCCACAGAATCCTCTTTATGCCGATAATAGAATTCCAGCACTTTTTGCTCATCGGAAATCTCATATAATCTTCCGTCCGCCCGTTTGGCGGTCAGCTTAGTCTCTGTAAGTTTATCTCCCTTGTAAAAAGCTATGTAGAACGCAAAAGATGCTGTCATACACTCAGGCAGTTTTTCGTATTTTTCCAAATAATCCTTCAAGGAAGGCAGTACTCTCGTTCTCCACTTGGAAGTAGAATTCAAGGATATAGACAAAAGCCCATGATCAATAAAAGGATTTTTAAAACGCTCTATTACTGCATCCGCAAACTGTTTACAGTCCTCCTCCAAAAGTGAAAGAGTCGGAATAACTTCATCGTAAAGCAGCTTTTTTACAAACCCGGAAATCTCCTTGTCCTCCATACATTCCCTTACAATCTCTTTTCCCGAAAGATAAGCCCCAAGCGCCATAGAAGTATGTGCTCCGTTAAGGATCCGTACCTTCCTTTCTCTATAAGGTTTATAGTCTTTTACAATCTGTATCGGAAGCCCCGACTTTTCAAAGGGAAGCTCCTTTCCTATCCATTCCGGAGCCTGTATGATCCATGAACCGTATATTTCCCCCGTATCAATAAAATGATCCTCATACTTATTGTCCCTTTGCATAGCCTCAGCTTCCTTTTGCGGATAACCGGTTACTATACGGTCCACAAGCGTTGAACAAAATATATTTTCCTTCTCAACCCAAGATATGAATCCCTCGCCCAGTTCCCATTGTAAAGCATACTTTAACACACATTCTTTCAACTCTCTGCCGTTATCATCAATCAATTCACAGGGCAGTATCAAAAACCCCTTCCCTTCTTTCGTCCCAAATCTTTGAAAACGGCGGTATAAAAACTGCGTTAATTTTGCCGGGTAGGTCCGCGGCGGCGCATCTTTAAATCCGCAGTCCGGATGATAGACGATTCCAGATTCAGTTGTATTGCATACAATGTATCTAAGTTCAGGATTATCAGCACAAGCCATTACTGCTTCATAGTCCCTTTTCATATTTAAGCATCGGCTCACACAAGAGATCACTCTCTTTTTATCCACTCTTTTTCCATTTTCATATCCGCGCAGATATAATGTATAAAGCCCCTCCTGACTGTTCATTTTATCCGCGCGGTCTGCTTTGTCAGAAGACGGCTGCACCATGATAACCTTACTGTTAAAACCGGCCTTTTCATTCATAACATCAATAAAATAATCCGCAAAAGCACGCAGGAAATTACCTTCCCCAAACTGCAGCACCCTCTCTGGAGCAGTCTTTAAAATATATCCGTCATATCCCAGATTTTCAAGTGTCTGATACTTTAATTGTTCCATCGTCATTTCCTGCCCTCTTTCTCTAAAGTGTCACACCCTGTTTAAATATTGCCATATCACGAAAACCAAGCATTTCCGACTTCACTTTTTCGCCGGAGGCTACAGATATCACATAATCGAAAAGCTCTCCTCCCACGTGTGAAAGCTCCTCTCCCTCTATCATAACTCCGCAGTCAAAGTCTATCCACCCCTTCTTTTTGTGAAAGAGATCTGAATTACTGGAAATCTTTATCGTAGGGACCGGAGAGGCAAAAGGAGTTCCTCTCCCTGTCGTGAACAGTACAATATGCGCTCCCGATGCCGCCAAAGCTGTTGAAGCAACCAGATCATTGCCGGGAGCGCTGAGAAGATTTAACCCTCTGGTCTTTACAGACTCACCGTAAGCTAACACATCTGTGACAGGCGCATTTCCTGATTTCTGGACACATCCCATAGATTTGTCTTCCAGTGTAGAGATTCCGCCCTTCTTATTTCCCGGAGACGGGTTCTCATAGATTACCTGATCATGACTTTTAAAATAACATTTAAAATCATTGACCATAGAAACAGTCTTTTCAAATAACTCTTTATCCGCACAGCGGTTCATCAGAATCGTCTCCGCCCCGAACATCTCCGGTACCTCTGTAAGGATCGCGGTGCCATCCTGCGCTGCCAAAAGATCTGAGCACACGCCGACAGCAGGATTGGCAGTGATACCTGACAATCCATCTGAACCGCCGCATTTTAAACCGATGATCAATTCACTTAACGGAACCGGCTTACGTTCTATACTGCCTGCATAACTGATCAATTCTTTGATCAGAAAAAGCGCATCCTCTATCTCGTCCTCTGAATCCTGCGCATTCAAAAATTTTACTCTTCTTTCATCATAAGGACCGATATACTTTTTCAATTCATCTATATTACTGTTCTCACACCCAAGCCCCAGCACTAGTACCCCGCCCGCATTCGGATGATTGATAAGACCTGCCAGGATCTTCCTTGTATTTTCCTGATCCTCGCCCATCTGCGAACACCCGTAAGGATGGGAAAAGGCAGCGACTGCTTCAACACTTCCCTTAACCAGACTCACCGACTGCCGATGAACAGCCCAGACCACATTGTTTACACAGCCTACCGTTGGGATGATCCATATTTCATTTCGTACTCCCACTCTGCCATCTGCTCTTTTATACCCTTGAAAATACCGTTTCTCTGCAAGAGCCGCACAGCTGTCTTTTCTATCGTACGTATACTGTAAAGTATCCCTAAGAGCCGTTCTCATATTATGTGTGTGGACCCATTCTCCTGCCCGGATCATAGACAGAGCAATCCCGATCGGACTGCCATATTTGATTACGGACTCCCCTTTGTCCATATCTTCAAGCGCGAATTTATGTCCCTGCGGGATATCCTCTAAGATCATGATCTCTATCCCGCAGTTAAAAACTTTTGTTCCTGCCTCCAGCCGGCAGAGTGCCACAGCAACTTTATCTGCCGGATGGATCTTAATATATTTCTGCATTTTGTTTCCTTATTTTATGGTTTATGTACCTATATTTATCTTTGAACTCTTCCGGAACCATCACCTTTTGAAAGCTTCTTTACTTCCTCTGCGCTCACCATATTAAAGTCTCCTTCGACCGTATGCTTCAGGCATGACGCCGCCGCCGCAAATTCAATAACCTCCTGAGGGCCGTACCCTTCGGAAAGAGCATAGATCAAACCGCCGCCAAAGCTGTCGCCGCCGCCCACACGGTCCACAATATGCATAAGATACCTCTTACTGAAATAATACTGCCCGCCATCATAAAGCATTGCTGACCATCCGTTATCATTTGCAGAAAGAGATTCCCTAAGAGTGATGGCCACTTTGGAAAATCCAAAGCGCTCTGCCAGCTGCCTGGCAACACTTTTATACCCATCATGGTTTACTTTTCCGCTGGTAACATCCGTATCCTCTGCCTTGATCCCAAACACATCGCTTGCATCCTCTTCATTAGCGATACACACATCTACATACCCGCACAGCGCTTCCATCGTCTTTCTTGCTTCTTGTTTTGTCCACAGTTTTTTTCTGTAATTCAGATCACACGATACCGTGATCCCCATTTCCTTTGCCTTCTTGACCGCTTCCAGACAGATAGCCGGAAGATTTCCTTTAAGAGCCGGCGTAATCCCTGTAAAATGGAACCAGTCCGCCCCTCTTAAAATCTTTTCCCAATCAAAATCCTTTATCTCTGCCTGCGCAATAGAACTGCCTGCCCTGTCATAGATCACTTTTGACGGCCTCTGGGAAGCACCTTTTTCCATATAATATATCCCGACACGGTCCCCGCCTCTGATTATGCAGGATGTATCCACTCCAAAGCGGCGCAGGGCATTGACTCCTGCCTGTCCGATCTCATGCTCCGGAAGCTTTGTCACAAATGCAGCATCCATTCCATAATTACTCAAAGATACTGCTACGTTTGCTTCCCCGCCCCCATACAGAGCCTGATATCTCTCAGCCTGCACAAATCGATAGTATCCTTCCGGCGCAAGTCTGAGCATGATCTCTCCAAATGTCACAACTCTTTTCGCCATTATATATCCCTCCTCCAGATTTCTCTACTTCTGCACCATACGAATGACAAATCCGTCCGTTTTATCCCTAAAGCAGATCGTATAAAGCTTTCCTTTCCTATACTTCGCTGTCCTCCTGTCAAAACAGACTCCCTGCTGCTCCAGATAATATGCCGCTCTTTCAACACTGTTTACTCCTACGGTGATTTCTTTAAAGTTTTTGGGTTCCTGTCCGTTCGATACATGAATCAGCTTATTAAGATAACCCAATGTCTCTTTCTCCTTTAGTTCCACATCAATATGAAGGAGTTCAAAGCCAAGCATTTTCTGTACTGCTTCTTTGGTGATCGCAGTAATCTCATCGAACCTCTTTTCTCTGATCAGTGAAGGCTTTACCATCCAGCTGCCGCCGCAGGCAGCTATTTTATCATACGCAAGATATTCTATAAGATTCTCCGCGTTAATGCCTCCTGTCGGCATGAACTTAAGATTCACATAAGGTCCTGCCAGAGCTTTCAGCATTGCTAATCCTCCCGCAGCCTGCGCAGGGAAAAACTTTACCGTATCAAGCCCTGCCTCCAGTGCCATTTCAATAGCATTGGTGTCCATACATCCCGGTACAACCGGTATTCCTTTTGTAACACAGTAATCCACTACCTTTGGATTATATCCCGGAGTGACGATAAACCTTGCTCCGGCATCTACTGCCCTGTCTACCTGTTCAATACTAAGAATCGTTCCTGCTCCCACCAGCATATCCGGATATTCATTAACAATCCTCCTTATAGATTCCCCGGCAGCCTCAGTCCTAAACGTCACTTCCGCGCAGTTGATCCCTCCATCTCTTAAAGCCTTTGCTACCGGCAAAGCCTCTGTCTCTTTTTCCAGCACTACAACCGGGATGATCCCTGTCTTTGATATCTGGCTTAATAATGCGGCTCTCTCTCCCAGAACACATCTTTCCAACGTGCTTCTTACGGCACCTTTTTCTGATACCATCCTGACAAAGTAATTTTCTGTGATTTCCCCCAGACCAGCCTGATACAGATCAACACCGAAAATTGCCTCATTTGATAAAATCGGCCTTAACTGCTTAGTAAAAGGACCTGTGTCTTTCAGCCTGATTCCCTCCAGATGTTTTCTCAATCCATCATACAGAGGGTCCGGACTGATTTCAAAATCATTCCCTGAATCATCAATCCCCATCAGGTACCTGCACCACCCCGCGAATACAAGAGGGATCAGGCGAAGCCTTGAGATATCCATCCCTCTGTCTATATATGCCTTTACCGTTTCTCCAAAACGGATAGACAGTTTTTGGGAGGTATCTGTGGCGATCCGCTGAGGTGTATCCGGCATAAAAGGATTCGGAATCCTCTCTTTCAATACTTCGTCTATGAATTTTTCCGGACTGATGATACCCGGATCTGTCACAACAGGAAGCCCCTCCTGATATCCGATATCAGAAACCAGTTTCCGAAGAACAGGATCCTCCATCTCTTGATAAATCTTGTCATAAGAAAGAAGACATCCAAAAACAGCCAGCGCTGTATGCAGCGGGTTCAGACAGGTACACACTTTCATCCGCTCTACTTTATCTACCGTATCCCGGGATGTAAAAATCATGCCGCCCTTTTCAAGCCGCGGCCTTCCTGCCGGAAAATGATCTTCGATTACAAGATACTGGCACTCCTCCGCATTCACAAACGGCGCGATATACGTATGTTTCGAGGTGATGACCGGAGAAATCCCTGAAATCCCGTCTGATTTAAGCATCTTTTCTACTTTCTCGTCCGGTCTTGGCGTAATCTTATCGATCATCGTCCATGGAAAGGACACCTTTTCTTTATCTTCGAGATATGCAAGAAATCCTGCTTCTGCCAATCCCCGCTGCTCCCATTCTTTGGCAAAGGTCTGTACTGCCGTTTTCAGCTTATCGCCGTTATGGGAAAAATTATCCATACTGACCATGGCAATAGGCAAAGCTCCTGCCAGATAGCGCTCATAACAAAGAGCTGCTACCTTTCCCATATAACTTTCAGCACAGGACGGTCCTGACAAAAAATCCTCTTCGATTGCCTTGAAATATGTCCCTGACACATCCCGAAGCTTATAACCCTTCTCCGTAATCGTAAAACTTGCCATCTTAAGTGTGGTACTGCAAAAGATCTCTTTCAAACGCCTGGTATCTTCCCTGCGCTCTCTTTCCATCGTAAGCGATTCCGCCACACTGGCTATGATCCTTTTTTCCATAGATCCGTCGCCTTTAAGTGTGACCAGAAGACTTAGGTCATCACATGGTGTATAGATCTTATCTATAATCTCAGTATCAAAGCCCTCTGCTACGATAAGTCCCCTGTCCTCTGTCCCATTTCCTAAAAGCCGGTCAAGAACAGCCGCCGGAAAAGCACGAAATATGTTGCCTGCTCCAAAATGGATCCACTCTGGCTTCTCTTTCGTTCTCTCCCTCATGCTTCCAATATCATATCCGGGTGTCACAATACCACGTTTCTCCCATTCAGGACTGTCAAGCTGTGACATTCTCAATTCCAACATATATATTTCCTTTCTGCTTTTCTATACTTTCCTGAATACCGTTAAGATACGCGATTCCAAGAGCACGGTCAAAAAGTCCGTATCCGGCTCTTCCTCGTTCCCCCCATATCATCCGGCCGTGATCCGGTCTGATATATCCGTCATATCCCACTTCATTAAGAGCCTTCATGATCTCATACATATCAAAACTGCCATCCTCTGACAGATGTGAAGATTCATAAAATTTCCCAGGCTTCTCTATTTTTAAATTTCTTGCATGCACAAATGCTATGCGGTTCTTCCTTCCAAAATGCCGGATGATCTCTGGCAGATGGTTGTCTGGATCAGAGCCTAAAGAACCTGTACATAAAGTAATGCAGTTATACGGGCTGTCCACCATAGAAATGATCTCTTCATATGCTTTAAGCGAATGCGCGATCCTCGGAAGCCCAAAGATATCCCACGGCGGATCATCCGGATGCATTGCCATCCTGATATCACATTCTTCACATACAGGAATTACTGCTTTCAAAAAATATTTAAGATTTTCTTTTAATTTTTCGTGTGAAACTGTTTCATAAGCTTTAAACAGCCTCTTAAGCTCTGTCATACGTTCAGGTTCCCAGCCCGCCATCTCAAACTCACCAGTCTGGTTCTGTATTTCATCCGCGAATTTCTGCGGATCAGTAATCTTATCAATGATATCCTGATCATAACTCATCGTATTGGAACCGTCCGGAAGCACCCTGTCAAGACTTGTCCTCGTCCAGTCAAAAACGGGCATAAAATTATAACAGATAACCTTCACACCGATTTTCCCAAGATTCCTGATAGTCTCTTTATAATTTTCTATGTACTGTTCTCTGGACGGCAGTCCCAGCTTAATATCCTCATGGATATTGACGCTTTCTATTACTTCCAGTTCTAACCCAGAACCGTTCACCTCTTTTTTTAATTCCTTTAACCTGTCTAAAGGCCAAATCTCACCGGCAGGCAGATCCATAAGCGATGTTACCACACCTGTAATTCCCGGAATCTGTCTGATATATTTTAATGGGATCGGATCCATAAAAGACCCGTACCATCTAAAAGTCATCTTCATCTATCGCTCCCATCCTTTCTTTCAAATTGAAAAAAATCCAACGCGTTATAATATGAAATATCGCAAACCATCTTTCCCAAAACATCCATATCTTCCGGATAGTATCCTTTTTCCACCCACTGCCCCAAAAGTTCACAAAGAACTCTTCTGAAATATTCGTGTCTCGTATAGGAAAGAAAACTTCTGGAATCCGTCAGCATTCCTACAAAGTTGCCGAGTACACTATGACTCGCCAGATCGGCAAGCTGCTCTTTCATACCCGCAGAATGATCATTAAACCACCATGCGCTGCCATGCTGTACTTTTCCCTTTATACCTGTCTCATGGAAGCAGCCGCAGACTGTATCGATCATGGCATTATCCGAAGGCTCCAGCGAATATATGATCATTTTGGGGAGCATATGGCGCTCCTCAAGAAGACTTAAGAATCCTGCCAGATGTTCTCCTGCTTTCTGTCCTGAAATACTGTCATATCCGGTATCAGGCCCCATTCTTTCATACATTGGTCCATTGTTGTTTCTTTCTGCGCCATAGTGGAGCTGCATGACCCAGCCCTTCTTTTTGTATTCCTGTGCCATATCTGCCAGGAATCTTGTCATATAGCTTTCCGTTTCTTCTTTTGAAAGCACCTCTCCTTTTATCCGCCTGGCAAAAATGCTCTCAATTTCATCATCACTTCCTTGTCTGCAGGGAATAAAATCAAGTCCGTGATCGCTGACCTTACAGCCCATTTCATCAAAATATTCCACTGACATCTGAAGAACTTTGTGTAAATCCCTGTAAGAAGTAATCTTATGATCAAAACGTTTTCCAAGCACTTCCATATATTCCGAAAATGCTTCTCCATTGATCTTGCACGCCTTATCCGGCCGGAATGCCGGAAGAACCAGAGTCTTAAACTTTCTGTCATCTTTTATGCTCTTATGGTAGCGAAGATCATCCTCCGGATTATCCGTAGTGCAGATTATGTCCACATTAGATCTTCTGATAAGCTCCTGCGCACTCATTCCCTCTTTTTCTATTACCGCATTACAGTGATTCCAGGCATCTTCGGCATTGTTCTCTGTCAGGACTTCCTCCCATCCAAAATATCTGGTAAGCTCCAGCATGCTCCAGTGATACAGAGGATTTCCCACACACTGCTTAAGAACCTGGACCCATTTGAGGAATTTGTCTTTGTCAGAAGCGGATCCGGTAATATATTCTTCCGCTATACCGCAGTTTCGCATCAGTCTCCACTTATAATGATCTCCTCCCAGCCAGATCTGGGTAATATTCTCAAACCTTGTGTCTTCAGCTATATCTTTAGGAGAGAGATGACAGTGATAATCAATGATCGGCATATTTTCAGCATACTTATGATATAAATTCTTTGCCGTCGGCGTGGACAAAAGAAAATCATCGTTTATAAATTTCATAACCTTCTCCTTCATACCTACAGTACTTTTGCCAGAAAATCCTTTGTCCTCTGATTCTGCGGATTCTCAAACAGCTGCTGCGGTTTATTTTCTTCAATTATCTTTCCCTCATCAATGAAAAGTACGCGATCTCCTACCTCTCTCGCAAAACCCATCTCATGGGTCACGACTACCATAGTCATTCCCGAAGCAGCCAGTTCTTTCATAACCGCCAGCACTTCTCCTACCATCTCAGGATCCAGCGCCGATGTAGGTTCGTCAAAAAGCATGATATCGGGATCCATGGCAAGCGCCCTCGCAATCGCAACTCTCTGCTTTTGTCCCCCCGAAAGCTGCTGCGGATAGCTTTCTGCTTTTTCCGCAAGTCCTACTCTTTTTAAAAGCTCAAGAGCCCTGTCCCTTGCTTTTTCCTTCTCGACCTTCTTTACCGTTACCGGGGCGACACACATATTCCTCATGATATTCATATTAGAAAACAGATTAAACTGCTGGAATACCATACCCATCTTCTGTCTGATCTTATTTACGTCGGCCTTTTTATCCGTAATGGTCTCACCCTCAACAACAATACTGCCTTCGTTTGGAATTTCCAGAAGATTTAAACAGCGCAAAAATGTGCTCTTTCCGGAACCGCTGGATCCGATGACTACCACAACCTCACCTTTATGGATATCTACATCAATACCTCTTAACACCTGATTAGCGCCGAAGCTTTTCTTTAAGTTCTTAACTTCTATCATCACTTGCTTTCAGCCTCCTCTCCAGCACACCGATCAATTTTGTCAAAACATATGATATGGTAAAGTAAATTACTGCCGCTATGATCAATGGTTCAAAAGCAAGCAATGTATTTCCCCGGATCGTGTCGGTGTTGTACATCAGATCATGAATACCTATAATAGACAGCATAGATGTATTTTTCGTAGTAACAATAAATTCATTGCACAATGCCGGCAGGATATTTTTTATCGCCTGAGGGATTACAAGCAGACGCGTCGTTGCAAAATGACTCATTCCCAATGATCTTGCCGCTTCAATCTGTCCTCTGTCTACCGCTTCGATTCCTGCCCGGACGATCTCTGCCACATAGGCTCCGCTGTTGATAGCAAGTGCCGCGATACCCGCCGTAGAATCAGCAAGATTGATACCAAAGCTGAACAAGCCAAAATATACGATATAGATCTGTACCAGAATCGGTGTCCCTCTGACAAAGTTAATATAAGAAACCGCGAATGCTTTTAAAACCTTAAGCTTTGATAATTTCATCAATGCCAGCATAACACCCAGAATAATACCAAAAATCACTGCAAAAACAGAATATATTATGGTTATTTTCAGGCCTTCTATGTAAAACGGCCAGTATGTTGTTAAAAATTCAAACTTCATAGTACCCTCTTTTCCTGAATATAAAGACCCGGCGGCAGGAAGGCTTAGCCGGCCGCCGGGCTTACATGACAATGACTTTTATCCGATATCGTCCATATCCATCAAATCAATTGCATCTTCTTCCCATTTTTCCAGATCACCATTTTCAATCACTCGGTCAAGTACAGTATTGATGACTTCGATCAGATCTTCATTATTATCCTTTCTGACCAGAACACAGGAACCTGTATCTTCTTCATCTGTCAGCTCATACTGGATCTCTGACATCTTAAGATCTTCGTTATATTTTTCATATAAGGATGCAACAACATAATCAAGACATACACCGTCGATCCTGCCGCTTTGTAAAGCTGCGATAAGATCCGGGATTTTTCCTAATACATAGGTCTTTGCATCAGGATAACGTGCCGGGAAAGTCTTCTCCTGCACCGCTCCCTTTAAAATACCGATCGTTTTGCCCGAAAGATCACTGTCAGCGGTAATTTTCTCTGTCGAATCTTTCCCTACCAGAACAACCTGTACAGATTTGTGATACGGCTTTGTAAAGGATGCGTTCTCCGCACGTTCCTCTGAATATGCCAGTCCCGGAAGGAAATCTACCTTACCAGTAGCAAGTGCCGGAAGAAGGCCGTCAAAGGACATGTCGGAAACCTCAAACTCAACTCCCAGTTCATCAGCGATCGCTTGTCCAAGCTCGATATCGAATCCTACGATCTCATCTTTTCCATCAATCGTCTTATGGAACTCAAAAGGCGCGTAAGTTGCATTTACTCCCATGACAATTTTTCCTTCTTTTTTAATCTTTGCCATAGTTTCACCCATCTTAGCTTCTGCATCATCTTCGCCTTCTTTGGCCTCAGTCTCTGTTTTTGTCTCTGTCTCATCTGACCCGCCGTCATCTTTTGTCTCCTGACTGCAGGCCGCCAGTGAAAACATCATAACGATCACTAACAGTATTGTGGTTAATCTTTCAATTCCTTTTTTCATTGTCTGATTCCTCCTTAAACTTATTCTTCTGATCCAGGGTAACCATCCCTGCCTACCGGGAAGCCTTCTGAAGCAAATTTGATCCAAAGATAGTGAATCCCCCCGTCTCCGACAGGTCTCGCGCTGCTGCTTGCGCCTTTTGGAATAAAGATTACATCCCCGTCTTTTGCCTCACCTTCTTTTCCATCAACAATATATTTAAAATGTGACCCCGGTAGTACGTAATTCCATTGCTGCAGATGTTCATTGGTATGCTTTCCTACAAACGCATCTTCACCTTCTCCGTCGTCCATGCCTACGAACCATCTGCCAAAGGCAGTGTCAAGAACCAATCTGCGGCTTTCAATTGTAGAGCCGATCTTTCCTGTATAATATTCTGTGAATCGGAAACATTCTGATTTTCCTCTCATATTCGGCAGAATGATATGATAATCAATAAATTCCTTTTCGTCATATGCATTCATCACACCTACAATGTGAACAAACACTAAGTCTTCTTTTCCCGCCTCAATCCAGAATGGCTCTTTCTTATAATTAGGGATAAAAATCCCCTGCTCTTTGATATTCCATGCCTTGTCCTTTGTAGCAACATAACCAGTTGCATTTACAAAGAAAAACATCTGCATTTTCTCCTCCAGTCCATAAAGCTCCGGTTCGTACCTTGAACCTGCTCTTAATGTACACTCATACAACTGAAGTTCAGGATGTGTTCCTGCCGCCATTTCACGTCTTGTCAATCCTTCTGTTTTTTTCATCTCTGTCATTTATATTTCCTCCCATGCTCTGTTTAATTCAAACCATACATAATTAATAAATCCATCTTCGCTGCATTCTGAACCGTGAGATGTCCCATGAGGAGTAAACGATACATCACCTTCATTTACCAGAATCTTATTTCCCCCTGCCACATAGGTAAACTTAGAACCATCAATCATAAAGTACCACTGCTCCAGCGTCGGATGTGTATGCTGCCCGATAAAATCAGGCCCTGCTCCGATATTCCACCCCATCGTATATCTTCCCAGATGCCTTCCGGCGATAATACTGTGGGAAACCACTTTAGATCCTGATTCCTGTGTAAATCTCTCTGTATATTCTATAGACTCCCTAAGTCTTACAAATCTGGGCAGAACATACTGACAGTTTTCCATTTGACGATGATCGATCTCTGTCATCGGACCAGTGATCCTGATAAAGTACAGATCGTGGTCCGCCGCCGTGACAAATACTTTTTCCCTGTCAAAGTCCGGTATAAAGACCGCCTGGTCATCAATAGAATAAATTTTTCTGCCGCTCCTTATGATTCCTGATCTGCCTGTAAAAAAGAGCAGCTGCATCTTTTCATCTTCTGCATATGTTTCTATCTCAAGAGTATTTCCTGACTTAAGACAACACTTGCAGATCCGGATGCCCGGACAGGTACCAGATAAGATTTCTGTCTCTGCATATCCGTCTGTGAAATCATACTTCACATCTTCCTTTTTAATGATTTTAATTTCCTGCATCGTTACTTCCTTTCTTTGACTCCATGATGCCGCGGGTTTCTTTGCATTTTATGTAAACTTTAATAATGCTTCTATATTCTTTTTATCAGCTGCCCTCGGGTCTTCATAATACCTTCTTGCTGTAATCTCCAGTCCAAGGATCCCCTCATAGTGATACTCTTTTAAAACCTTGAGCCAGCCTTGAAGATTACTGGTCCCATCTCCCCATACCAGATGTCCGTATGGATTCCCATCTATAAAATGAGTATTGACAATATCTCCTCCGAAGACCTCAAACCACTGCCTGGGTGTCTCACCCGCAACGCCCATGGCTGTTGTATCAATCATGATCTTAAGCGCCGGATGATCTACTTCTTTATACATCTTTTTTGTCTTTTCAAGGCTGTATGCCAATTGCGACTCCGCTCTCCGAAGAGATTCCATCGTTAGAATAACCCCTTCTTTTTCCGCCACGTCACACAATCTTATGATCATATCCCTCGAACGCTTCCATGCCTCCTTACTGTCCTCGTTCCAATAGCCCCATCCGGAATTCATGGACATCATATCTGCCCCCAATTCGGCCGCCGCTTTTATCCCATTCACATAATATAAGAAAACTCTTTCTCTCTGGGACACAGGCTGCATCCCCATCTGATATCCATACGTACCGCTGGAAGCAGTAAAGCATTTGATCTTCAGATTGTGTCTTAAAGCATTCCTTTGGATCTTTACGCAGTCACTGTAAGTAAGATAATCCAGATAAAAGTGAGGCGCGCCTCCCCACAAAGCTATCGTCTCGTAACCGCACATCTCCATAGAATCCATAAAATAATCCAGCGAATAGTTGTAATAATGGCAATTCATACCTGCAATCTGTTCTCTTCTCAAAAGCCCCATCATCCCACCTCACCTTTTCGCCCGTCTTAATAATTCCATGTCAAAATCCTGCGGTTTTTCCAGATAACAATCATCTGCCGGGAAAAAAAGAAGATTTCCCGCGAAAATATCTGCCCTTTGTTCATCCTGATAAGCCTCATAGCTTTCCAGATCCGAAAAACGAATACCACATATCCTTTTCGGGAATGTATCCATCCACTGCGCGAGAGTCTCTCCTGCTGCTTTCATTCCATCATAGTTTATGTTAAAAAGAAGATTTTCATCCTCAACAAAGTCAGACAACTTCTTTGCATCGCACAATCTGGCAAGAAAACCTTCATAATAGGGACTTTCTGTTTCCACAGCAATCTTTATTCCTTTTTCTCTGCCATACGCGGTGATCTCTCTCAGATTGCTTGCCGCCCTATTAAAAATCTCTTTCTGGTCATGATCACGAAAGGCTCCTGTCACATTCGTATTGAGCTGATCCGCACCGATCCATGACGCGTAATCAATACAATTCCGATATGCCCTTACACTCTTTTTATTCCACTCATCATCCAAATAGCAAAGCCCGTATCTGAATGACAATGTCTCCGGATGTACTGAGGCTATCTTCACACCGTACTTTTCTGCCAGTTCTTTTCCTTTGTCAAAATCATCGATCACTGCATGGTCAATGAAAATATGCGGTGTTCCAAGATAAAACTCCACCTGTCTGGCTCCCGCTTCGGAAACACTCCGAAAGAAAAATTCCGTGTCATAGTAAAAATAATGAACATTTGAGCATACGATCCTGTCTATAACCCCGGCCCTTCTCATATCTCATCCCACGCTCTGTTCAGTTCAAACCAGACATAGTTGATGAATCCATCCTCCATACAGGTAGAACCGTGGGATGTCCCGTGAGGCGTAAAAGATACATCTCCTTCCTTCACCACAATAGATTTATCCCCGGCATCGTAAGTAAAGTCTGCTCCCTGCAGCATAAAATACCACTGTTCCAAAGACGGATGTGTGTGCTGGCCGACAAAATCCGGTCCTTTCCCAATCACCCAGCCCATCGTATATCTGCCCAGATGCCTTCCTGCGATAATACTGTGCTGCTTTACCTTCGCGCCTGATTCCTGTGTAAATCTTTCCGTATATTGTATTGCCTCGCTAAATCTTACAAACCTCGAAAGAACATACTGGCAATGGTTCATCTGTCTTCTGTCCGTGTCATTCATCGGACCGGTAATATGGATAAACTCCAGATCCTCATCCCCGGCAGTAACCTTTAATCTGTCACGGTCAAAATCAGGTATGAACACACTTTGTTCATCAATAATAAAGATTTTCTTTCCTGCCTCTAAAATTCCATTGCCGGATGTAAAGGTAAATATCTGCATCCTGTCTTCAAAACTGTAATTTTCAAATTCCTTTGCGGAGCCTGCCTTTAAAGTACAAAGTTCAAGCGATACCTCAGGACAAGTCTCCTCCAGGATCCGGGCGGCAGAAAAACCATCCGTGAAATTTTTTTTCAAGTTTTCATTTTTAAAAATAGATATGTTGCTCATTTTCACCCTCCATGTTAATATACTTTTAATATATTTGTGATATATCACTAGCAGCCTGCAACTTTATGCTAATATATACATAAAGCGAACCCATTAAGGAGATTTTATATGACTCACAAAACAGGACTTTCTAATATTGCGTATCAGCAAATCAAATCTCTGATTCTTGAAAACAAATTAAAACCTGGTCAATTTGTAAACGAATCCCAGCTTCAGGAGATCTTAGGCTTAGGCAGGACACCTGTACGCGAAGCGATCCTGCAGCTTGCCGAGAATGAACTGATCACCATTCACCCGCGTAAAGGTATTGAGATATCCCGGATATCACCCAAGTCTGTCCATGATATCTTCGAGGTGCGCATTTTGATCGAACCAGAAATCCTCCGCGCTAATTTCAGCAAACTGGATAAAGACCAGATGATAAGCTTCCGGACCTCTTTTCAGGAGGCCGCCGTTTCCAACAGACTGTCCCTCCAGGAATGCATCCGTCTGGCTGACTTAGACAACCAGTTTCACCTTGCCATCGTATCCTCCATGGGAAATCAATATACTACCCGGCTGATGAATACTTTCGTAGACAAGCTTACCATCATCCGTTCAACTGTAAGTGCCCAGTCTTCCGGACGTCTGTCGGTCAGCAGCAATGAACATATCATGATCATCAATTCTATCCTGTCCGGTAATATTGAGGAAGCCTGTTCACAGCTGCAAAAACATCTGACAATCTCCTATGACGAAGCAGTCAGAACACTTATGCATGCTTATTGACTGCTTTGTATATCTATGTCCTTATATCATCTTTTCGTCGTTCCTCTTTCAATATAATCCGTTGACAGGACTGTCCTTTGCACCGCCTCCTGACCGTCTAAAAGACGCAGAAGCGACGACACCGTATTAATGCAGAGCAATTCACATTTATTATCAATAGATGAAAGCTCTGGGCTGCTGCAGATGGACAGCACCGAATTGTTACAGCCAATGACTGCCAGCTCTCCGGGTATTGTGATCCCCATCTCCTTGGCAAACTTCATCGCGCCAATGGCCAATTCATCATCACACGCAAGCACACCGTCAAATCTATGTCCCTCTTTATAATAAGATATAAGCTGCTGCTTGATCTGCTCCATCTTTCCGTTACAGCGAAGGACTAAAGATTCATCCGCTTCTATTTCACAGCACTCCAATGCTTCACAATATCCTTTATACTTTAAATTCCGGCTGTAAGATATCTCCCGGTATAAAAACAAGATCTTTCTGCAGCCCTTCTGATACAATTCCATGGCCGCATCATAAAAAGCACTGTAGTCATCCGATAAATTGCAATATATATTATCACTTTTTATATATCCATTCAGCAGCATAACCGGAATATGCCGCGAAACATCAATGATATACTGATTTTTAGAAGGCATGCTCTCTATATACTGGGACCCCGCCAGGATAACCGCGTCTACCCGCCGGCCTTCCATAGCCTTCATACAGCGGACCTTCGTCTTATAGTCGTCTCCTGTACAATTCAAAACCGTATTAAATCCGTTCTGGCGAAGATTTTTTTCCAAAAAAGATACCGCATTCGCCAGATAAATATCTGCCACATCCGCACACAGGATTCCGATCGTTCTCATAGAACCGCTTCCTAAGCCTCTGGCATAAGCATTCGGCTCATAGCCGCTCTCTTTGATCACTGCCAGTACCCGTTCTCTTGTCTTCTGGCTTACTTTCGGATTGTCATTGAGAACTCTGGATACCGTCGCGATCGAGACCCCGGCTTTTTTTGAAATATCATATATTGTATGCTGCTTCCCTTTATCATTCATATTTGTGTAAACGCTTTCATTTCTTTTTTATCACTTTACCACATAGTTATTTATTTGTCAAGTTTTTTCTGTTAACAGACTATAGTTTATTCAATTTTCGCATAAAACTTATAAACAGAAACCTTAATTATAATGTAAGCGCTTACATATTTGTTTCAAAAAACCTCCTGAGATATACACCTTACCGGGCAATAATCCAACCGCTCATTCAGGAGCGTGCATTACGGGGTGCCCGGATAGGTATACATATCAGGAGGCTGTCATCTTAAAACATTACTTAACTTCTATGCCATATTTCCCTATAGCATCTTCAACACTGATACAATGCCTGCGCACTGCACTGTCAATATCACCAGTATACCGACTTTAAATCTGGCTTTCCGTATCTTATGCCTGAACCTCTTCATTCCTATCCACGCACCGGCACTCCCGCCGATCAGCGCCAGCATAAGAAGCGTCTTTTCCGGTATCCGCCATCCGCCCCATCTTGCCTTGTATTTATCCCAGCCAAACGCCGCGTATGCAGCTATATTGATAACAACCAGATAGATAAACGCTGCTTTTTGAATACTCACAATATGATCTCCTCCCCCAGCGCAAAAGAATAAATAATCTTTTCCTTCACCTGTTTCCCTGTCATCTGCTTTAACGCCTTCCCATAATAGTCCAGCTGCGCATGATACTTTTCCGTAAGCTCTCCTGCCTTTCTGACACTGTCCGTCTTATAATCCAATACGACCAGCCCATCCGGTTCCTCAAAATAAACGTCAATGATCCCCTGCACCAGGATCTCCTCTCCTTCTTGTTCTTTAGGATAGATCTCTCTGGCGTCAACTCCCAGTACAAAGGGCTGCTCTTTTTTAAGTTTCCCCTCAAGAGCGCACTTTCTCATCCGTTTCCCGGACCGGCTTTTTAAAAATGCCATGATATCACTGATTTTGATGCACTCTGCCATCTTGTCTGAAACTTTTCCTTTTTCTTGAAAAATACGGATATCCTCTGCAAGCATCTCCTCCGTGTACTCCTTTGTGAAATCAAGAAGTTCCATGATCCTATGATATGCCGTACCTCTTAATGCACCGGAAAGCTCCGCTTCTTCCTGGAGAAACTTAGGGATCAGCGGCACCACCTGCGGTTCCTCATAGAGAACCTCGCCATACATCTCTTCTCCGGCCACATCTTCCATTGTTTCCAGAAAATGTATCCGCTTCTTTAGTTCTGACACGGTAAATTTTAACTTCTGGACACTGCTGTCTGCATAAGAATACTCATATCCAAACTGTTCCGTCAGCATCTTACACACATTTTCGTCATACACTTTATCTGTATCCCACTGTTCTAACGCCGTTTTCGTAATCCTTCCCGCTATCTCCTCTTCCACTTCTTCTCTCACAATATCTTCAAAAGACAGTGTTTGCACTGTAATCGGAACTTCAGGCTTAAGACGCATGAATGACGGCAGGAGCCAGTCCCAGTATGTACTTGCTTTACTGAGTCTTAAAAAACTTAATTCTTCTCTTTCCTGCCCCTTAACCATCCCATAATTTTCAAGCTTTTTATCCAGATTGGATATTGTCCCCGTAAGAATCAGCTTCTCCTTCGCGCGGGTAAGGGCAACATAAAGCACCCGAAGCTCCTCCCCCAGCGCCTCTAAGGCTTCTTCCTTTTGAATCACCTTTTTTATGATGGTGGGACTTTTTGTCCGCTTACTGATATCTACAGCATCAAGCCCTGCACCCAGATCAACATGAAGGACAACACTGCTTCTTACATCCTGCATATTAAAGCGTTTTCCAAGCCCTGCAGCAAACACTATAGGGAATTCCAGTCCCTTGCTCTTATGGATCGTCATTACACGGACTGTATCAGACTGCTCGTCATTAAGTGCTGCCTCACCGTAATCCACATCATATTTCTGAAGCTGCCCAATGTAGCGCACAAAATGAAACAGTCCCTTATAGCTGGTAGACTCAAAGGTCTTCGCCTTGTTAAGAAGCATGTCTAAATTAGCGCTTCTCTGCTGTCCGCCCGGCATAGCAGATACAAACTCTCCGTATCCGGTACTTTCAAGAATCCGTCTTAACAATTCATGCATAGGGGTATAGGGAACCTTCTCACGCAGTTTCCCCATCTGCGCCATACATTTTTCGATCTTACCTTTAACAGTCTTATCTTTCCCCTCATTCCTGTAGTTTTCTACCGCACGATAAAAAGGCAGTTCTCTATACTCATTTTTCACTATAGAAAGCTCCTGCTGTGTCAGACCGCAGAAAGGCGATGTAAGAACTGCTGCCAGCGGAATATCCTGATAAGCATTGTCAAGGACCCGCAGATAATCTAACAGCACGCCGATCTCCTGTGTCTTAAAGTATCCTTCTTTCGTTCCTGCATAAGCAGGGATCCCCTCCCGGTTCAGTACCTCTGTAAAAACATCCGCAAACCCTTTCACGCTCCGGGTAAGGATCACAATATCCGAATACCGGACTGGGCGAAGCTTTCCGCTGCCCTTATCCACTACCTGATGATCTTTAAGCAGTCCCCTGATGCGGCCCGCGATCGCCCGTGCTTCAAGCTCCCGTTCCGAAACACTTCCCGAGCTGAAATTTTGTCCCGAAGTTTCTTCTATACCTTCCTTTTCCCTGCCGCTGTCAATAACAAGGACTTCTGTGACAGGGCACTTTCCATACTCCGGATAATCCGCTCCCACATACAGGGCCGCTTTATCATCATAAGCAATCCCCCCAAGCGCCCTTGTCATGATCTGCCGGAAGATATAGTTTGTACTGTCTAATACCTCCTTTCGGCTCCGGAAATTTTTATGAAGGTCTATCCTCTGTTTCTCACTGTCCTGAAGGCTGTAACTATCGAACTTTTCCATAAAAAGCTGCGGTCTCGAGAGCCGGAAACGATAAATGCTCTGCTTTACGTCACCTACCATAAATATATTATATTTTCCCTCCGAAACGGCGGAAATACTTGTAAGGATCGCTTCTTGTATAAAATTGCTGTCCTGATACTCATCTATCATAATTTCAAGAAACTGCCTCCTGTACTCCTCTGCCACTGCCGAAGGCTTTATCCTGCCGTCCTGGTATTCTGTCAGGATCCTAAGAGCATACTGCTCCATATCCGAGAAGTCAATCATCTCTCTATTACGCTTCTTTTCTTCAAACCTCTGAGCAAATTCTGTTACCAGACCGGCAAGAACTTTCATCGAGGGCCCGCATAATTGGATATCCGAAAGCATATCTTTCGGATCCTGATAAAAATATTGGGTGACAATATCCTTTACCAGATCCTTTACTTCTTCCCGGATTGCCTTAACTTGCGCGGCCTTTTCCTCTGACACGTTCTTATCCCTGTTGGCGGCAAGCCGCATCCATGCATTTTTACCATACATTTTTACCCGGATTTTTTCCGAAAGCTCTGCATATGTCTCTGCTGCAAGGAATCCTTCCACTATCTGCTGATCAGAAAGAAGCGCGGTTTCATAAGCTGCCGGTCCGTCCGGCTCCCTGCACAGGGCAAGTCCCTGCCCGATCAGCTCACAGGCATCCTCCAGATACCGCCTTGTATTATCCTTTATCAGCTTTACGGCAGGGCTCCTTTCCATCTCATCGACTGTCGTGACACAGTAAGATTGTACACAAGAGTCAAGCCACTTTTTTGCATCCGGATAACTTCTGGAAAAATCATATAATTTTAAGATAAGTTCCTCTATCTTTTTATCATCCCTGCCGCTTCCATAGGCAGTTATAAAGTCAAGGAACTCCTGTCTGCCTTCCTCATACCGGTTCTCTAAAAGTTCGTCCAGCACATCATGACGCAAAAGCTTTAGCTCTCCTTCTTCACCGATCCGAAATCCCGGATCTAAATCTATCACATGAAAATGATCCCGGATCACTGACAGGCAGAAGCTGTGGATCGTAGTGATCTGCGCATTGTGGATCAAGGTCGCCTGCTGCTGCAGATGCTCATTGTCAGGATCTTCCGATAGTTTTTTTTCAATGGCGCCGCGGATACGTTCCTTCATCTCCGCCGCCGCTGCCTCCGTAAATGTAACGATCAAAAGCTGGTCTACGCTTACCGGATCTTCCGAAGCCGTAAGCATCGTAATGATCCTTTCTACCAGAACCGCCGTCTTTCCTGAGCCTGCTGCCGCAGATACAAGAATATTTCTCCCCCGAAGCTTAATGACTTTCTCCTGCTCCTTCGTCCATGACACACCCATCTCCTACACCTCCCCTCTCATAGCCGCAAAAACCTCTTCCCTGCTCATCTTTCCGATGTCCCGGTAATGGTAACCCGGCACTTTAAGGTCAAAACCGCACACATGGCGGTACTTGCAGTAATCGCAGCCTGTCTCTGTACCTCTCCGGTAAGGGGCCGCCTTCGTCTCTCCCTTTAATATCTCTTTGTGGGCGGACTCTATCTTTTTCATGGCATGGTTCATCATCAATCTGAATTCTTCTTCCGGCACAGCCTTTGAAGTCCTTGATAAGCTTCCATTTTTATTATATTTCACCGGAACAGCCAGTGATTCTCCTGTCTGGTTCCTGTCCAGATGCGCAAGCACCTCGTCTTGAAGATTTATGATTCCATCCGGCTTTAATTCTTTTAATACCGCGGCTTCAATATCTTCTTCTTGTTTATCCACGATGGGATCATTGATCCGATAATAGAATACTCCCGCAGGAACAGCCTCTTTATCCGGATATCTTTCTCCTTCTTTCTTAAGAGCCGCATCCATATACACCATAAGCTGCAGCTGCAGGCCGTGATAAAGAGCCACCACGTCAAAAGACTTACTGCCTGTCTTATAATCCATCACCTTTACATACACTTTGTCTTCATCCACACAAGTATCTATCCTGTCAATCTTACCGTTTCCAAATCGCAGTTCGTAAGCAAAAGGCACAAAATCTCCTGCCGCAAGCTGCTTTGTCAGTGCCCAGACCGTTCGTTTCAGCATACTCTTGATCCGCATTGCCATATATTTATTGCGTTCAGAGCTGGAAAGTACATGATTACCGTAATCTATAATTGTTTCTTCAACACTTTCATCAATATACTGCTTTCTTTGATCTTCTGTTATCTGTGTCCAGCTTAACCGTTCTTTTTCTATCTTCCTTGAAAATCTCTCCAGCGCGCCGTGACATATATTCCCCAGATCCACCGCCTGAAAGCCGAACTCCTTACGCTCTTTTAATCCCAACCCATAGGTAAGGAAATGCGCGAACGCACAGGCCGAAAATCTTTCAATCCTTGTGATACTATCCTCAAAGTCCTCTCCATACAGACGCTTTGCAGCAGCTTCCGTGAGTCCGTCCTCTGGGCGGCGGTAATATCCCGCCAAAAGAAGTCTTTCTATCCTCTCTTTCTGCTTTGGATCTTTAAGATACCACGTATATAGTTCCTGCCATCCGCTGTCAGTAAACATCCCCTCCTGAAAGCCTTTGATCAGCAGATCTATTCCCATATTATTTGTAAGCTCCCTGCCGCGCAATTCTTTTACCTCTTCATCTTCCACGCTAAGGAGCGGATAAAGCTTTCGGATCTCTTGTACCAGATACGCAGGACGCATACTCTTTCCATCCGGGGACACTTTGCTGTAACTGACATAAAGCTTTTCCGAAGGCTTTGTAAGGTTCATATAAAGATAAAATTTCTGGATATATGTCTGTTCTTTTCCTCCCGGTGCCAGACTTATCTTTTCCTTTTTGAATCTCTCCCTGTCCCTCTCAGACAGCAGACCCGTCCGAAGCAGCGTCCCCGGAAGATAAGCATCATTCGCGCCTATAAAAATAAGCGCCTTGACATCTTTAAGCCTCGTCCGCTGCACATCCCCAACAACAAGCTGATCCACACTAGGCGGGATGACTCCTACTCTTGCCTCGGAAAGACCAGCTTCCAAAAGCTTGCAGTATTCACTTAAGCTTACCTGTTCCTCTCCCAAAAGTTCCGCAAATTTATCTAAAAGATCTATCAGGATCCGATATACCTGCGCATACTCTTTCGCAAGAGCAAGTTCTCCTTCTGCAAGAAATGCTTCTTCCTGATATTTTAACTTTAATTGAAGCTCTTCTTTTACCATAAAATCATACAAAGCAAGCGTAATATCTTTTACCGTTTTCTTCCTTTGCTTCAATACAAAGACAAGTCCGTCTATCTTTTCCACAAACACTGTCCTTAAATGATTGAGATGAGCAAGCTCCCGCTCATCCATACCCTTTAAAAGTTTTATCCATTGTCCCTGCCATCTTTTATATCCCTTGATTCCAAGCCCGATCACATAATTCTCCATCAGGCATGTATCTTCATAGGAAATTCCTGACAGATTTGTACGCAGGAACCTGAAGACACTCTCATATGTAAACTGACTCTCCGCCATATTCAAAAGACTCCGGATATATTCTACGAAAGAATTCAAAAGAATACTTCTTTTATGATCCATAAACACCGGAATATCATAGTTTTCAAATGCCTGCTCAAGGTAATCCCCATAGACATCCATATTGCTGACGATCACGCCGATATCCCGATAACGGCAGCCTTCTTTCCTGACAAGGGCGCGGATTCTCCCTGCTGCCGCAAATGCTTCTTCTTTCGGCGTCCTCGCCGCGATAATACTGACTGCTTCCTGCTCTTTTCCATACCTTTCCTGCCTGCCCCGGAAAAGATTTCTCTCCAAAAAGAAAAGAGCATCATTTTCCCGGAAACGATATATCGGTTTTTCATACCGATACTCCGGATCTTCTAAAATTATCTTCTCATCCTTCGCGATCTCTACCAAAGATGTCACCATATGCTTACTCAAGGCAAAAAGCTGGTATGGATGCCGAAAGGAAAAGGGATCCTCCCTCTCATCCATCATAACTGTAACAATGACCCGGCTGCATTGCCGCATAAGTTCTCTTAAAAGCCGGTTCTGCACCGGGGTAAATCCGGTAAAGCCGTCTAACACTACCGTGCTGTTCTTTAAAAGTTCTGACTTTGGGATCTCCCTGCACAGAACATCCAAAAGCTCTTCCTTTGTAATATACTTCTTATCAAGATACTCTGAAAATCCACGGTATAACATCATGATATCCTGAAGCTTATAGTATAGCCCTGAATCTTGTCCTACTGTTTCCATCACCCGGAAAATCTCTTCTTCCCCAATATCATACTGGGTAAATTCTGAAATAACAGACTTTACCTCACTGATATAACCCGGCTTTTTCATATTGCCCTTAAGAACCTTCAGATCCTTTTCATGATCCCCGGCAATCTTCCTTAAAATCAGGTTCTTTCCCTCATCATCCAGAACCGGAAGATTCCCGCCTCCCGTCTCTTCAAACACACGGTAAGCAAGACGCGCAAAGCTTAAAACATCAATATTCATGATGCCATGGGACGGGTGCTTAGCCACAAGATCCTTCTGTGTCTGCAATGTAAACTGCTCCGGCACTAATACGATATAATTCTGTTCCGGATGTTCTGTTGATTCTTCAATAATATGTCTATAAAGAGTATACGATTTTCCGGAGCCCGACGGCCCGAATATAAATTTTAAAGACATAGTTCCTCCTTTGCCGCAATGTCATCAATCAGTCTGTAAATCCCCTTTCTGGTTCTTTCTATTGTATATCCTTAAAGGAAATGTCGTAAAACCATCCATCACAGATGATCTTACGACACCTTTTTGTTTCTTCTTATGGATTTTCTTATACGCTTCTAAGTTTCTCCGCGAATTCATTGCTAAGTGTTATCTTCGCCACATAAAATACATCCCCGGTCATAAACACCGTCCAGTCATCCTCAATCTCTACCTGCAGTTCACCGCCCGGCATATGAACGATAACTTTGCTGTTTGTCATGCCAAGCTTATAGGCAACACCCGCTGCCGCGCACGCACCCGTACCGGAAGCAAGAGTATACCCGGCGCCTCGCTCATAAATCTCTATTGCCAGATTCTCCTTATCCATCACTTTCATGATCTGGGTATTCACACGATTCGGAAAATACCTTGCCATCTCCGCATAATCACCGATCTTGCACACAAGCGGCCTGGATATCTCACGCATAGGGATCACACAATGGGGATTACCGATTGTCACGCAGGTTACCGGATAAAGAGTCCGCCCAAACACCATATCCTCATTGATGACTTCTCTTCTCTCTCCTGTGACCGGAATATCATCGCTCCAAAAAGAGAGTTTACCCATCGACACCCGAAGCCTGCTTCCATCTTCATTTAAAAATGTTACCTCTGCCGCCCCGTTCTCTGTAAACAGCTTAAAGTTCTTTTTTTGCACATATCCTGCATCTTTTAAATATTTCGCAAAGATACGCACCCCGTTTCCGCTGGTTTCGGAAATACTGCCGTCAGGATTCCACACCTTTACATACATCCCGTTCTCTTTTAAGATCGGTCCCTCTAATATTCCGTCAGAGCCAAGCCCTGCATTACGGTCACAAATCATCTGCACATTTTCCGGCTTGAGTCCCAGCTCATTTTTATTCGGATCAAATACTACATAATCATTTCCCAGTCCATGATATCTTTCCAAAGTCACCTTCATAACATACCCTCCATTCAGCGATTCCTTAATCTGCGTATAAATCAAACGATTTGTCTATACTAATTTATGCCTGTTTGTTATACTTCTATGATAACAGGCATTTTTTCCCTTTTCAAGGTAATTCATGCTATTTATATTGCAAATAATGCTCTATTGAATTATCATGATACATATAGTATCAGCAATAAAGACTGAACATGTCTAAAGGAGTTTTTTATGGACACATACGAAAAAAAGGGTTATCTAAACAGCGAGTTCCGCCTGTTCCATCTTACAGATAAAGAATCACATGAGATAAATACCCACTACCACGACTTTGATAAGATCACTATCTTCATCAAAGGTAAAGTTTCCTACATGGTAGAAGGACGGACCTATGAATTGAAGCCCTACGACATCGTCCTGGTAAAGCACAATGATATGCATCGCCTTACCGTAGATAATTCCATCGTTTATGACAGGATCATCGTCTATATTTCTCCGAATTTTATGAACGCATATAAAACTGATAATTATGATTTGAACTTTTGTTTTCAGAAAGCCCAGGCAGAACATTCCAATGTGCTGCGCATCCCATCTCTTGAAAAAAGCTCTTTGTTCCATTCCATTGTACGGCTTGAAAACTCTTTTTCTGACAGCGGATATGCTGCCGAGCTCTACAAGCAGGTCCTGTTTTTAGAGTTCATGGTACATTTGAACAGGGCCGCCCTTAAAAACCGGCTGGAATTTATAGATACGGAAAATATTTCTAAAGTTGGCGGCATCCTCCAATATATCAATGACAACTTATCTGACGATCTGAACATCGACCGCATTGCAGACACCTTTTTTGTCAGCAAATACTATATGATGAGACAATTCAAGCAGGAAACCGGATATACCCTTGGAAATTACATTTCCCGCAAACGGCTCCTGCTCGCGAAAGAACTGATATTATCCGGAGTGCCGGGCACGAGGGCCTGTTTTGACTGCGGATACAAAGACTATTCCACCTTCTTAAGAGCTTACAGGCGGCTTTTCGGTGAATCTCCAAGAGATACTTTATCCCAGATATCTGCCGGGACATAAGCTCTCACGAAGATGCCGTCCTCTCTGTACTCTTCTTCCTCAAGCTCTCCGTATCTGCGGATGAGCTGGATCTTTGCTGTATCCTTATATTCATAAAGGCACTCAATGGCTATCTTCTGCTCTCTTAAGACGGCCTCTATCGTCTCTAGCAGTTCAAAGATCCCCTCCCCGGTCTTAGCCGATATCTTTACTGTATAATCTGCATGAAAATCTCTGACGATCTGTTGCTTATCAATCCTGTCCTGTTTATTAAATACGGTAATTATTGGTTTATTACCAACTTCCAGGCTCTTAAGAGTCTCATATACCGTAAACATCTGCTCATCTACCTGCAGATTAGAACAATCTGCCACATGCAGAATCAAATCCGCGTATTTTGCTTCCTCCAGTGTACTTCTAAACGCCTCCACCAGATGATGCGGAATTTTTTTGATAAAACCTACGGTATCTGTCAAAAGGATCTCCTGTCCGCCAGGAAGCTTAAGCCCTCTTGTCGTAGGGTCAAGGGTTGCGAACAGCTTATCCTTTGCAAGAACCTCAGCTCCTGTCAGCCTGTTAAGCAATGTAGACTTCCCCGCATTCGTGTATCCTACAATTGATACGACCGGAATCCTGCTTTTCTTTCGATGTCCGCGGGTGACTTCCCGGTGGCGTTTTACCTCTCTAAGTTCTCGGTTAAGCTGAGCGATCCTGCTTTTGATGAGCCTGCGGTCCATCTCAAGCTTCTTCTCCCCAGGTCCCCTTGTTCCGATCCCCCCGCCTAGTCTTGAGAGCGCTGTACCAAAGCCGGTAAGTCTTGTCTGGCGGTATTTTAGCTGCGCAAGCTCCACCTGTACCTTCCCTTCACTGGTAGATGCATGCGCGGCAAAGATATCAAGGATCAAAAGTGTCCTGTCCATCACTTTCACATCCAATTCATCCTGAAGATTTTTCATCTGTACCGGAGTCAGCTCATCATCACAGATAATACCTGTCGCCTCCGTCTCCCACAGCAGATCCTTGATCTCTCCTATCTTGCCTTTTCCCACATAAGTTCCCGGATGAACCTGATCTCTATTCTGGATGATCCTGCCCACAGTCTCTGCTCCTGCTGTTTTTGCAAGCTCAGAAAGCTCGTCCAGCGAACTTTCCGTAAACTCCTGTCCAAAGATACTCACCCCAATTAACAGCACCCGCTCTGTTTCGTTTCCTAATTCTATCATGATCTTATCTCGTTTCTAAAAATTGTGCTTCTTTTGCAGCAGACCCATCCTCCGGATAATCCGCAGTATATTCCTTAACAAGACGTTTTGCCGTTTCTACATCGCCCAGCTTTTCATAAGCAAAAATACAATTAAAGCGCATCGCCTGCGTCAGCTCTTCATCGTTTCCGTCCATCTTTAATCCCTCTTCAAAATACGCAATGGCTTCTTTCATATTGCCTGCCTGAAGTTCACAGCTCCCAAGAAGGTTGTAGATGGTTCCTGTCTTCTTACTTCCTTCCTTTACCGCGTTTTCCAAAGCTTCTTTTGCTTTTTCATAATCTTTTGTCTCCCAGAGTGCCAGACCTAATCCCCTATAAGAATCTGCTTTATTCTGTTCCTTTTTTACTGCTTCTTTAAACTGCCTGGCTGCCTCTTCATACTGTCCGTCAGAAAGAGCCTCCATCCCGCTTTTATATGGGTTAGTGATACATCCCGTCAGCATGGCCGCCATCAAAAACACTGATATATATAACTGAATCCTTTTCATATATTAAAATCTCCCATTACCATTACAATTATGCTGTATATTTAGCTACGCATACCGCATTCAGAATCGCCGCGAACATAACTCCCACTTCCGCGAGAATTGCTTCCCACATTCCAAAACAGCCGACAACTGCCATCAAAAGAACCATCACCTTAATGATGATCGCAAAGGTAATATTCTCATTGACAACTTTAATCGTCTCTTTCGCTATACGGATCGCATCTTTAATTTTAAAAAGCTCACCCTTTACAAGGATCACATCCGCCGCCTCAACAGCCGCAGCTGAAGCCAGATCACCCATAGCGATTCCCACATCTGCCCTTGCAAGAACCGGAGCATCATTGATCCCGTCCCCGACACAGACCAGCTTCTCCGAATCATCTTGTATAAACAGGAATTCTTCCAGCTGTTCCACCTTCTCCACAGGCATCAGATTTGAGTACGCATAATCCATGTCCAATTCTTGCGCAACCGCTTTCCCTGCTTTTTCCGAATCTCCGGTAAGCATTACCAGAACCCCATTGCACTGCTGTCTTAAATATCCAAGAGTTTCATAAGCATCTTCTCTGATTTCATCAGCGATCACAAAATATCCCACACACTCTTTTTCTACTGCCACATAAACGATCGACCCGGCAGTCTCTATGTTCTCTACTTCTACCTTCTGCCTTTCCATCAGGCGCCAATTACCCACATGGACTCTTTTTCCCTCATAATTGGCACTGACACCGTAGCCTGGTTCCTCATTCACTCTATATACTTTGTTCTTATCAATCACACCCGTATACGCTTCAAAAAGAGACTGAGCGATTGGATGGTTTGAGTAACATTCTACATGAGCAGCAAGCTTTAAAAGTTCTCTTTCACCCATTCCATAAGCTTTCACTTCCTTCACAGAGAACGTTCCTTCCGTCAGTGTTCCGGTCTTATCAAACACAAAAATATCTGCTTTCGCCAGCGTTTCTAAGTAATTGCCTCCTTTGACCAGAATCCCCTGATGAGCAGCGCAGGCAATTCCTCCAAGAAACGCGATCGGTATAGACATCACAAGCCCGCTGGGACATGCCACTACCATAAAGATCAGTCCGCGGTAGATCCACGTATCCCAGTTGCCATAGGAAAATGTCATCGGTGGATACACCATGACAAGTACGGACAGAATCAGCATGACCGGCGTATACACTTTGGAAAACTTTGCTACAAAAGTCTCACTTTCTGCCTTAAGATTCTGCGCATCTTCAACCATAGTCATAATTTTGGATACCGTTGAATCCTCATATGTTTTAACGACTTTCGCTTCTATCACTCCGCTTAAGTTTATACATCCGCTGTAGATCCGGTCCCCTGGTCTCGCAAGCTGCGGCATTGCTTCTCCTGTCAGCGCCTTCGTATCGATCGTAGTCACCCCGCTGAGTACTACCGCATCTACCGGGATCCTCTCCCCCGGCCTTATCACGATAATATTATAAAGCTTAAGCTCTCCTGGTTCTACCTGCTTTTCCTCCCCCAGTGTCTTGCGGGTCGCATAGGCAGGACGTATATCTGTCATCTCCGCAATAGAACGCTTCGCGCTGTCAGTTGCAAACTCCTCAAAAATCAGCCCAAGGTCAAACAAGAGCATAACAAACACGCCTTCAATATATCTGCCGATACCAAAGGCTCCTACTGTGGCAAGAATGATCAGGATATTCTCTGTCGGAACCTTCTTTTGCATAAGCTTCTCACTCAGCTTCTTAAATGAATCGAAGCCGATCACCAGATAGGCCACAAGAAAGACAAAGAATTTCACCCAGTCTGTCAAAGTCATACGGAGCGTCAGTACAACCCCGCATATATATATCACTACTCCTATTCCATAAATAATACTTACTCTTTTCAACTGTGTCGTCATAATACTTCCCTTTTTTGTATCTATATTCAAATCATTCCTGAATATGCTCCATTCCCTGACTGATAATATTCTGAATATGTCCATCTGCCAGAGAATAGTACACAGTCTTACCTTCTCTGCGGTTTTTCACCAGTTTCATCTGCTTGAGCACACGAAGCTGGTGTGAGATCGCAGACTGTGTCATGTCAAGAAGTTCTGCCAGATCACACACACACATCTCTGACTCCAATAACACACATAAGATCTTCACTCTTGTAGCTTCTCCAAACACTTTATAAAAATCTGCCAGTTCCTTTAACAGATCTTCTTTTGGCAGTATTTCTTTTACCTTTTGTATCATGTCTTTGTGAACACATGTTATATCACAGCATTCAACTTCCATTTTCGCCATAAACTCTTCCCTTTCATTCATGATACTTATCGCCCGTGAGTCATACCTGCCTTTCGCAAACATAACTTTTAAACTTCATAACACATTAATTATGCCAAATGGTCAAATCTATTTCAACCACTTGGCACAAAGTTAATAAAAACGTAATTATTTTTTATATCTTATCGAACAATAATCTGCCCTGTCAATGACATGCCTTATTGGATACCCGGACGGGTATACAATATCCGGATTGAATTCAGTACACACAGCATAGCAACACCGGTATCCGCAAATACCGCCATCCACATATTGGCAAATCCCGCGAACCCTAAAAGCATCACAAGCAATTTGACTGCCAGCGCGAACACTACATTTTGCATAGCAACCCGGCCAGTGTTTTTAGCGATATTTACAGAATCTACAATTGCCTGTACCGAAGATGTCATAAACACCACATCTGCTGCCTCAATCGCTGCATCTGCGCCGCTTCCCATAGCTGCTCCCACATCTGCTCCCGCAAGTACCGGAGCATCGTTGATCCCATCACCGACAAACATAACCGCGCCATGATTCTTGCGGATATCTCTAAGGTGCAGAAGTTTCTCTTGCGGCAAAAGCTGTGCATGCACTTCTTCAATACCGATCTTATCCGCGACAGCGCAGGCATTCTCTCTCGCATCCCCAGTAAGCATCACCGTAAAAAGTCCTGACCGCTTCATGTTTTTTACAGCCTCCGAAGCTTCTTCCTTGATAATATCATTGATGATCAGATAACCCTCAAGCTTCCCTTCTACCGCGATCAATACTTCTGTTCCACCCTCTTCCCGGTTAAATCCTTCCAAATTTATCCCATCTATCTCCATCAAGGCTGTATTCCCGCAAAGCACTTCCCCCTCAGGAAAAACAGCTCTGATACCTTTTCCGGATATCTCTTGCACCCGTTTTGGTCTTACCAGTTCTATACCTCTTTTCCTCGCTTCCAAAACAATGCTGTTTCCGATCGGATGCGTGGAATCCAGCTCACAGTCTGCCGCGATTGAAAGAATCTGCTTTTGCGTAAGTCCGCCAAGTGACACAACCTTCTCAACCGCAAAATTTCCTTTTGTAACGGTTCCTGTCTTATCCATGACAACTGTCTTAATATCTTTTAAAGCTTCAATCGACAGTCCTCCTTTAAACAAAATCCCTGATTTAGACCCGGCTCCGATCCCCGAGAAAAATGCCAGAGGTACACTAAGCACCAATGCGCACGGACAGCTTATTACCAGAAACGTAATAGCTGTATAGATCCAGTGATTCCAGTTTCCGCTCACAAGAGATGGTACAACTGCTGTAATTATAGCCGCCGCCACAACAATCGGTGTATATATCCTGGCAAACCTTGTAATAAAACGGTCAATCCTTGGTTTGCTTGCCGCCGCATTTTCCACTGAATCAAGGATCCTTGTTACCATAGACTCGCTCAGCGGTTTTAAAACTCTTACCTTTAATACACCCTGCTCATTCACACATCCTGAGATAACATTCATCCCTTCGCTGACACGCACAGGAACCGGCTCACCTGTCACTGGTGATGTATCAATCCTGCTCTCTCCATGCAATACGATTCCATCTAACGGAATCCTGTCTCCCGGCCGTATCACGATCACATCTCCCACCTTCGCTTCATCGGCCGGAATCTCCTTTACACCTTTCTCATCTGCAAGATTTACTACTTCAGGACGCAGATCCACTGCCTCCATGATCTGCGCGCGGCTTCTCTCCACTGCCGCATCTTCAAAAAATTCACCTACCCGGTAAAAGAGCATCACTCCTACTGCTTCCGCAAAATCTCCAATTACAAATGCCGCGATCGTTGCCACACTCATCAGAAAGTTCTCGTCAAACACTCTGCCGTTTTTCAGATTCTTCAGTGCCCTCCATACAATTTCCATTCCAAGGATCAGATAGGCAAAAACAAATATGATCTGATTCACAAATGGAATCAATCCCATATTTTTCGCAATTATCCCGGTAATAAATAAAACTGCTCCAGAAACAATACCAAGGATATCTTTCTTGTTTGTCCCCAAAAAATCCTGCTTTTCCTTTTTTTTCGCTGCTTTGGCTTCCTGTGGGATCACAATGACTTCCGATTCTATGGAAGCGCATATTTTCTGCAGCGCAGGCAGAAGACTTTCCTGACAGTCAGATGATACTACCAGTTTCTTTGTTGCAAATGTGATCGCCGCGGCCTTAACCTCAGGCAGCTCGTTGATCTTTCTTTCCATCTTCGCCGCGCAGTTGGCACATCCAAGATTTTCCAATATATATACCCTGCCGGTGGGCAGCTCATAATCTTTATGTAAGATACCCTCATGGCAATGT
Source organism: uncultured Dorea sp. (assembly GCA_910584615.1). Classification (GTDB taxonomy): domain Bacteria; phylum Bacillota; class Clostridia; order Lachnospirales; family Lachnospiraceae; genus MD308. Next base: position 42,330 of record CAJUAM010000001.1, on the reverse strand, counting down.
TCATGATTCTCATGATTACAGCCGCATTCCGCCTCATGGTGGTGCTCATGACCGCAGCCGCATTCCGCCTCATGGTGGTGCTCATGGCCGCAGCCGCATTCTTCACTATGATGATTATGTTGTTCATGATACTCCTGTAACTTATGATCTTGTCTGCTCATGATCTGATTCTCCTATTCCACTTTTAGTTGAACATATGAACAATTATTCATATGTTATTCATAGTAAACCACACACACAAGCATTTGTCAACACATATATGAAAAGTTATATAAAAACGGTTGAAAACCGCCTTTGCATAACAAGCGATCTCCAACCGTCCTGAAACTATATACTATTTTCCCAATCACAGTTTCAGATGAAAGTCCCCACATCTTCTGAACTTACACCTGATGATATGATTAATAATTCTCTGCATGTACTTCAAAGTAGCTCTGCGGATGAGCACATACCGGACATGTCTCTGGCGCCTTCATACCGACTACAATATGTCCGCAGTTCCTGCACTCCCATACTTTTACCTCGCTCTTTGCAAAGACCTCTTTTGTCTCTACGTTTTTCAGCAGCGCACGGTATCTTTCCTCATGGTGCTTCTCAATCTCTGCAACTGCGCGGAACTTTTCAGCCAGTTCAGGAAAACCTTCCTCTTCTGCTGTCTTCGCAAAGCCCTCATACATATCTGTCCATTCATAATTCTCTCCGGATGCCGCTGCTAAGAGATTCTCAGCGGTGCTGCCAATTCCATTAAGCTCCTTAAACCACATCTTAGCATGCTCTTTTTCATTATCCGCAGTCTTAAGGAACAAAGAAGATATCTGTTCATATCCCTCTTTTTTCGCTGCAGAAGCGAAATAAGTATACTTATTTCTTGCCTGCGACTCTCCTGCAAATGCTGCCTCAAGGTTCTTTTCAGTCTGCGTTCCTGCATATTTACCCATATCAAACTCTCCTTTTTGTCTTATGTTTTCTGACCTGTTCTTATTATAATTCCTGTTCTTCTTTTTATCAAGTACACATATATAACTTATTCTTCTATCTGCCAGTCTACCGGCTCTACACCATGTATTTTCAAAAACTCATTCGTCTGGCTAAAAGGCCTGCTTCCGAAAAATCCCCTATAGGCAGAAAGGGGGCTTGGATGAGGAGCTTTCAAGATCAAGTGGTTCGGATTCGTAAGCATTTTTTCCTTTCTCTGCGCCGGCGCTCCCCACAAAATAAACACAATCGGCCTGTCTTCCCTATTAAGCGCCATGATAGCGGCATCTGTAAAATCTTCCCATCCGATCCCTCTGTGGGAATTCGCCTGATGCGCTCTTACTGTAAGCACAGTATTCAGCATGAGCACACCCTGCTCAGCCCATTTTGTCAGATAGCCGTGGCTTGGGATACTGCACCCAAGATCATCATGCAGCTCCTGATAGATATTTACAAGAGACGGCGGAATATCCACACCCTTTTTTACAGAAAAACAAAGCCCATGCGCCTGACCATGATTGTGATAGGGATCCTGTCCTAAGATCACGACCTTTACCTTACTGAGCGGAGTCAGATGAAAAGCATTAAAAATATCATCAGCCGGAGGAAAGATCAATTTTGTCTTATACTCCTGATTCACTGTCTCAAACAATTTCTTATAATATGGTTTTCTAAACTCATCCTTTAAGGCATCCAGCCAGTCATTGTTAATCGCCGCCATAGCGTGTTCTCCTTTGTCTGTATTTTCATCACTGCTTTTATTATAATTCCTGTCTTACCCTTTATCAAGTATAATCCCTCATATATAAAAGTCTGTAAGACCTACAGTCTTACAGACACCCCTCTGCCCCGCAGATATTCTTTCACTTCTTTGATCTCAAGTTCCTTATAGTGGAACAAAGAGGCGGCTAATGCCGCATCTGCTTTTGCTTCTGTCAGCGCATCATAAAAATGGGTAAGCTTTCCCGCGCCGCCTGAAGCAATGACCGGAACAGACACCGTCTCCGCAATGGTTCTCGTAAGCTCCATATCATACCCGGCCTTCGTTCCGTCACAGTCCATACTTGTAAGAAGTATCTCCCCTGCTCCAAGTCCTTCCACCTTCTGCGCCCATTCTACCGCATCAATACCCACATCAATACGACCGCCATTTTTATAAATGTTCCATCCGCCACCGTCCGGACGTCTTTTTGCATCAATCGCTACAACTACACACTGGCTGCCGAATTTATCCGCAGCTTCTGAAATAAGATCTGGTGTATTAATGGCTGAAGAGTTAATAGAGATCTTATCCGCTCCTTCCCGCAAAAGCGCTTTAAAATCCTCTACTGTACGGATACCCCCTCCTACGGTAAATGGGATAAATACCGTCTGCGCGACCTTGCGGACCATATCTGCCACGGTATCACGCGCATCGGAAGATGCAGTGATATCTAAAAACACCAGCTCATCCGCTCCTGCTTTATCATAGGCCTTTGCAATCTCTACAGGATTGCCTGCATCCTTTAAATCAACAAAGTTAACACCTTTTACTACCCGTCCGTCTTTCACATCCAGACAGGGGATAATCCTTTTTGTATGCATCAATTTTCCTCCTGTTCGCAGCTGTCTATCATCTATGTTTTCATAGTTCCACAAAATTTTTCAATATTTTAAGCCCTGTCTCACTGCTTTTTTCCGGATGGAACTGGCATGCAAATACATTACCGCTCTCTACAGAAGCATGGATATAAGTGCCGTACTCCGTCGCCGCTGTAACCATACTTTCATCTGCCGCTTTCAGATAATAAGAATGCACAAAATATACATAAGATTCTTTCCCCACTCCCATAAACAACCTTCCCTCATTGGGAAATGTAAGGGAATTCCATCCCATATGCGGGATCTTAAGTCCCGGGGTATCTGGGATGCGAAGAATCTCTCCTTTCAGTATTCCAAGACCTTCCACCCCCGGTGTCTCATCGCTTCTCTCAAACAAAAGCTGCAGTCCCAGACAAATTCCAAGAAACGGTATATTATGTTCAACCACCTCATAAATCACACGATCCAGCTTGTACTGGCGAAGCTTTCCCATAGCATCTCCAAAAGAGCCTACTCCTGGAAGGATCACTTTATCCGCACTTAAAATCGTACCCGCATCTCTCGTGACAGTGGTCTCTTGCCCAAGAAACTGCAGTGCTTTCTCTACACTTCTGATATTGCCCGCATCATAGTCTATAATTGCTACCATCCCATCCCTCCCCGCTGCTGATACAGAAAATCTCCTATATCTGCAGTATTTTCATCAACTTTGCACTTCATCCACCATAAGTACAAGTATTGCTATTTTACCATATATCACATGGATTTTCCACTTTGTTTTAAGCCCGGGCACAATAATGTTCCAAATTCTGCTATCGCGTCAGTCCTATTGATATCCAAAAAATTTATGATTGCTTTCCCCTCCGTTCTTAGTGTATCATAATGAAAAGAATATGTAAGAAAAAGCAAGAAATATTATGCACAAAAAATCCATTGGAGGTGAAAAATTATGTTGCATGAAGTATCCTTTAAATCTTTCAACGAGCGTGACGACATTCAAGGCTGGATCTACGTTCCCGCCGCAAAGCCAAAAGGAATCGTCCAGCTCATTCACGGCTTCGGCGAACATTCCAGACGGTATATCCATATGATCTCTGCCTTTCTGGATGCAGGCTACATCGTAGCTGCCGATGATCACACCGGTCACGGCAAAACAGCCATGGTAAATGACGTATGGGGCGACTGGGGCGATAAAGGTCCTCATACGATGATGGAAGATGAACACACCTTAAAAGAAATCGTCTGTGAAAAATATCCTGATCTTCCCTATTTCTTGTTCGGGCACAGTATGGGATCCTTCATCACCAGAGATTTTATAGCAAAATACGGTGATGAGCTTTCAGGAGCAACTCTCTGCGGAACTGCCGGCATCTTCCGGGGCGCGAAAGAAGCAGGCGAAGCACTGAAAAAAGCCATTGACAGCGGCCAGGCTCTTAATTCAGATCCATCCTTTGCCGGACAGCTCTTGGGATGGATGTGTGAGCGCTGCGGTGAAGTCAGTATCGGAAATGAATGGATCTGCGCAGACCCTTATGTACAAAGAGACCACGCCGAAGATCCTTTCGATGCATTCACAAGAGCTACCAGCAACCGCTCTTTGTATGATTTCGTGCAGATGATGCTCCAGATCGAAGGTCATACGTGGGCCGATAAAGTGCCTGAAAACCTGCCGATCTATAATATAGCCGGAGATCAGGACCCTGTTGGAGAGTACGGAAAAGGCGTGTATGAAGTATCCAACTGGCTGATAGATACGGGACATACCGTAACAACAAAGCTTTACCCCGGCTACCGACACGAGATACATAACTACGCAGATATCAAATGCGAAGTAGAGGCAGGGATCATTGCTTTTATGGACCGTGTTCTTGCATAAATAATTAAAAATCTGCCGCACTGCGGGCTTTTCAAAGTCCACAATGCGGCAATTCCTTATTTACTATACATTTTTACATCTACTCCACATCCAGTTCAAACCAGAATTCCACTCCATTATCATAATTATTGACCCCGTATTTCTGGTGAAAGGACTCCATAACCGCTTTAACAATAGAAAGTCCGATTCCGTTCCCGCCGTATTCTCTCGTATGAGCCTTATCCACTTTGTAAAACTTATCCCATATATGCCCGATATCTTCCTGTGGTATAGGCATTCCGGTATTGAACACTGTAACTTTTGCCCTTTCGTCCTGTCTGCTGATCTTGACCTCTATCACCTTTTCAAACCCTGCGTGGTGGAACGCATTGCTGACATAATTTCTTATTACCTGCTCAACCTTGAACTCATCAGCCCACACATACACCGGCTCCGTCTGCCTGAAAATCACCTGTATCTCATCCTGCTGGGCCAAAATCTCCATGCTCTGCAAAACTCCGCAGATAACAGCCGTAAGATCAAACCTTTCATACTCAACCTCTTCATTCCCGAATTCCAGCTGGTTCAAAGCGAGAAGATTTCTAACCATCTGATTCATCTTTGAGGCCTCATCCATAATGACGTCGCAGTAAAACTCCCGGCTCTTTGCATCCTCACTCACACCTTCCTTTAAGCCTTCCGCATATCCTTGTATCAGGGCGATAGGTGTCTTAAGCTCATGAGACACATTTCCAAAAAAATCATTGCGCATCTTTTCAAGCCTCTCCTTCTGTTCGATATCTTTCAGCAGGCTATTATTGGCACTCTTAAGCTCTGATATCGTACTTTCCAGCTTCCTTGACATACGGTTGAAATTGTCTCCAAGGTTCCCAATCTCATTCTTCCCGCCGCTGGTATATCTGGCTTCAAAATCAAGATCAGCCATACGCTCAGACAACGCGGCAAGTTCAAGGATAGGGTCTGTCAATTTCTTCGAGAAATACCAGATCAGCACTGCACAGATCATGACCATGAAACTGCCAATGATAACCAAAAATCTATTGGAGATCTCCGCACTTTCCCGAATGCTTTCGATAGGACTCCGTATCAGGAACCGGCTTCCATCTTCAAAAGTCCCCCACATCTCAATGTATTCTTCCTTATTCCATGGATTCCTTGAACGGGTCAGCTGGTACTCATCCGTACTGGAAAGGATTTTGCAGTCCTTTTGTGCCTGGTTCAAAAGGTATCCCGCCAACTGCCTTTCCAGCATGTCCATATTGTGTACATTTGTAAAAACCTGTGAATTCATTTCATCCACAATCAGATACGACAGATTATTTTTTTCAGCCAGATGCCAGAGTTCCTCTGCTTTTTCTTCTGTATCTACCGTCCCATTTTCCATTGCACTATTCAGAACGTCATACATCTTTACAAACTCTGTCTTTTTATTCCTGATATAATAAGGTTCAAGAAAGTTCATATTAATGATGAGAAATGCCAGCAGCACACAGCTGATCAGACCAACAAATATTGCAATCATCTGGCTTTTTATGGAATGTCTCATTACTTCTCCACCTCAAACTTATAACCCATCCCCCAGATAGTCTTAATATAATTACCCTTTTCTCCCATCTTACTGCGGAGTTTTTTTACATGGGTGTCTATTGTCCTTGCATCCCCGAAATAATCATAATTCCATACATTATTCAGTATCTTTTCCCTGGACAGCGCGATTCCCTGATTTTCTATAAAATATGATAAAAGTTCAAATTCCTTATAGCTTAAGTCAGTTACCTCCCCGTCAATCGTTACCTGATGAGCCGCCTTATCAATAACAATACCCCCGGCATCCGAAACTTCATCCATATTAAGTACATTGCTCCTTCTAAGGATAGCCACTACTCTGGCGACAAGAATCTTAGGGCTGAATGGTTTGGATATATATTCGTCCACCCCCAGTTCAAAACCCTGAAGCTCATCCCGCTCTTCCGCGCGGGCCGTCAGCATGATGATCGGAATTTTCGAAGTCTGCCGCACCTCCCGGCAAACCTGCCATCCGTCCATCCTGGGCATCATCACATCAAGGATCATCAGGGAAATGTCCTTATTTTCATAAAAAATCTCCATTGCCTGAAGCCCATCTTCGGCTTCAAGCACCAAAAAGTCTTCTCTTTCAAGGAAATCCCTTACGAGCTTCCTCATCCTGCTCTCATCATCCACAACAAGGATTTTTATTTTATCCATATCCTACCTCCGCATGTATGTTTCTATTTGAAGTATTGTATGATACTTACGGATTATTCCGCATTTTATGGTATTTTACCACAAAATTATGTCCTCTTTGTGAATGATATGGTATTTTACAATGCTTTTTATTACAGTTCTCCCCGCCCTTGATTCTGTTGAAAGTAAAACAAAAAACGCTCTGCATCCATACGTGTCTTTGCCCCTTTTTCCGGCTCTATGGCCATCTGCGCCCCCTCATTCAGAAACTGGATAAAATTAAGCTTTTCATTGACATCAAATCCCCACATAGCCTCTCCCACACGCCATTCCCGCATACCGGATGACGCGATCACACTGTCTCCCTGCTTTTTCAGATGAGCCTCTAATGCTCTCATCTCTGCCGGAGATGCATTGCGCGGATCCACCTCATTTACATGGATCATCCGCTCAAAGTCTTCTCCTTTAGAATCTATCCCCCATGCTTTTATGACAGGGTTATCCGCTGTAGAACTTTCGTCGTAATCCAGATGCAGTTCCTGTCCGTTTTCTGTCCATGCACTGGCTAAAATCCCTGGGTGCACTTTTGCTGTCCTGTCGCTTTGAAAATTTGCCAGCTCCGAAAAAAGGCATTGATCCCTGAGAGGTGTTGACGATTGATTTTTTGCTGTATTCCGTTTTGAATAGTGTGACGCTCTCATTCCGCCAAAAGTTATATTATTCATTTTTTAAATCCCTCCTAATCTGACCAGTTCTTTCACATCCGCATAGCACCTGCTATCCGTCAAGACCGAACACGCTGACCGCCACCCAGAACTCATCTTTATCCGCATGACAGTCAAAATATCCGCCCTGTTTAGAAACCACGCGCTTCACACTCTTTAAGCCGTAGCCATGCATACCGGGACTGTTTTTATCAGAATTCAGCCTTCCTTTCATCCTGACCGGAGGGGATGCGATACTGTTTCGAATCTTAACCGTAATAATGTTCCCTCTCTTTTTCATGTAAACATGTATGCTTTTTTCTTGACTCTCTATCTTCTCGCATGCCTCTATGGCATTGTCCAGCAGATTTCCAAACACAACACTTATCTCACTGTCTGTAAACTTCCACACAGGTATCGTCTCTGAACAGATGTCAAATGTAATCCCCCTTGCCTCTGCCTTGCTCTTTTTCTGATTCAGTATGAAATCAAGAAAACCGTTTCCCGTCCACACTTTACGGGGTACATACATGTATTCATCTTCAATCTCGTCAAGATACATCCCTATCCCTTCAAGATTATCTTCCTTTACATACTCCCGTAAAATAAGCAGATGATGCTTTACGTCATGCACCAGATGCCTGTTCAATTCCGCACTCTGACGAAGCAGCCGGTAATTTTGCTCCGTCATCTGGTCATGGAGCGTCAAAAAATCATTTTCTTTTTGTATCATCCGGTTTTTTACTATAAGCAGTATGACTATCACGGATATTAAAGTCAATGCCGCCAGATATAATGTCTCTACCATTCCTCTTCTCTCCAGAATCTGTGAAGCTTTTCCTTCACTCCCACACAGCGTGCCTTGCTTATTATAACTGTGTCCTGATTGCTCAGATAAAGACTGCAGTCCCTGATCCCCATAACATGTCTTAAATTCACTGCACATCCTCTTTCCACAATCACAAAAGCAGAATCAGAAAGTCTCTCCACTGCTTTCTCCAGACTCGTCCTTTCCGTATAGTTTCCTTTTTCCAGGATATATGTGACATACTTGGCATTTTTTTCTTTTTTAATCCAGATAATGTCATCAACAAATACTTTCTCCTTTTGACTTTCCGTCCCGATAAAACAGTATTTTTTTCTGTTCCTTTCTATCATGTCCGTCAGTCTGCAAAGAATCCCCGGCAGTCTCTCTTGAAGTTCTGTTTTTAAGACATACTGGAACGCATCCATCCTGTAGCTATCTATAGCATACTGCATATATGCCGTCACAAAGATGATAAATACCCTTGGGTTTGCTTCTTTCACCCGCTTTGCCACCTCAAGCCCGTTCATCTTTGGCATGTCAATGTCTGAAATTAAAATATGGCATTTTCTCTTATCCATCTCTTTCAGAAGCAGCCCGGGCTGCTGATACCCGGCAACAGATATCCCTTTTTTGTCTCCCACCGATTCCCTGACACATTTGTGCATCAGCTTAAGCACCTCTCTGTCATCATCTATAATCGTAATGTTAATCAAAATTTATCCTCCGCCCTCATAACCTGTACTTACTAAAAATCATACTACCTTTTGTACAGTAGTCAACCATCTGACCACCAATAATATTATATCTGACCACTAATTATCCATCTGATCTCCTCAATATCAACATTCTTCTTTTCAGTCAATAGATTCCCGTACAGATAAATGTTCCCTGCCAGAAGGCACTTTAGAAAAAATGAGCCAGGACATATGTCCTGACCCTGTTTTTCATTAACAAAGCATCGCGTATTAAATTTTTAATTTGTGCGCACGATGAAGTCTTGCTGCTTTGTAGGAAGAATTATAATACTTTTTATATTCCCTCCTGTTTCTTCTCTCTGCAAATAATGTATCAAAAACACGTCCGTTTATTTCTGTCCACGCATGTCCCCCATCGTCACAGACGTAAGTCGTATATCCGCATTCATGCGCCAAAAAAGCAAACGCACACGCATCCGATACGCAGCAGCCTCTTCCCTTTTTGAAGATATCATTTGCAAAATCCATTTCCCAGCCCTTCTTTTTTCTTACCCTTGAAAGGATACGATATCTCCGATAAGGAGTTTTTATTACCCATTCGAACATTTTCTTTCTTTTTTGCGCTTTACTGTCCGTTACCTTTGTATTTTTCTTCACAATATTTTTTGCGGTGATCATAACAGCAATCTTTTTTTCATTGTAGGCCGTCTTCTTTGCTTTTCCGTCCTTATTGATCTTGATGCCGTCCACGGTAGTCTTTTTCTTCTGTACACCTGTGATCCTGTCAAAATAATAATATTCTTTGCCTTTTTTCATCCAGCCCTTTTCCATAACACCGTTTTTGGCAAAATAATAAGTTTTCTTTCCTACGGTGATGAATTTCGACTTAGCCTTCTTTCCATTTGCATACTTATAATACTGATTTCCTTTTTCTTTGACAATCTTTCCAGATATTTCTTTACCTGTCTCTTTCCCTTCGGCTGCTTTTACGTCGCCTGCCGTAAAAATAAGCAAGCCGCAGAACAAAAGAATAAAGAACCCATACGCAATACCTCTGCGCATACATAAATGCTTTACTTTTCCCGGCACAACCGCCAAACCTCTTTTACTCATAATCCTTTCCCTCTTTCATATAATTCAGTAAAATAAAGACAATGCTTTCTCCCTCCAAAAATCATTGCTTTATAGAAAAGAACACTGCATATGCAGTGTTCTTAGTGGACCTGGCGGGAATCGAACCCGCGTCCGAAAGCCCATCCATCGAAGCATCTCCCATCACAGTCATTATATTAACATTCCCTCTGCCAATCACCTAATGACAGGTTACTGGTTTTAGTAGCTTCATAAATTCTTCCATTCCCTCAAAGCTTTGGAAACGAAGTGCTCCGCCTTGATGAAGCCGGTATCTTAAGCAGCGGATGACCTAAGGCCGACTGCCGCCTTTAATTAGGCAGCGTACGCTAATTCTCTATTGTCTGCGTTTATATTTAATTGGAACTTTTAACGTAGTGTCCCGCTACGGATGGCTTCTCCAACTTCCAAACCCCCGTCGAAACCAGTACAAGCCCTGATCGGTCATATCAAAATAACTGGTTCGCAGACTGTTCATCCATTAGACATATTTTAGCTTAGTTCTATTATATGTAGAACTTATCTCTTTGTCAACCTTCCAAACAAATTTCCACGCTAAAATTATTGACAAACAATAATTTTTTGTTATAATGAGATTAACAATTATCGAAAAACAATAATTTTATTCAGATAAGGAGGTATCACATGTACTCAAAATTATACTCTGTTCTCATTACATTCCCATTTGAACAACTAGGGCTTGGACTTAGAAAGCTTTCTTTATCCGGCACATCAGGCAACATTGCGGCAATCATCATATATGTCCTCATCTGTCTGTTACCATGCCTGTTATTTTTCCGCCTGAAAAGGTCCGGAAAGCTTTTAAAAACCGACTTTTTTCTCCCTGTATTAACTGTTCTGCTTTTCGCAGTCATCTACTACATGATCAATCCCGGATTATTCCATGCCGGTCTGCCTGGTACCGGCAAGATGTTATTAGGATGTACCTGCTATTCCGTTATTTTCGGATATATAGTCTTAAGACTGCTGGAGACATACAGCCTGTCAGACACAAGGCGCCTGCACGTCTGGCTCAGGACTTTGCTCACTGTTGTCATTTTCTTGTTTTTCTATGCGATATTGGCGGAATTTTTTGAAACTTTTACCATATCCATCCTAAACCTCAGGAAAGTAAACAGTTACTCATCTACAGATATGACAATGACTCACATCTTTTTAGTATTGCAGTGCATTACAAATGCACTTCCATATATACTGGCTGTTTTTATCCTTTTTTCCTCGATCCGCTCCTTGAACGCGCTGCTTCACAACGTTTATTCCGATGCGTCCGAAGCTGCCATAGAAAAACTCACCTCCCTCTGCACCAAATCACTTGTGATAGCAGTACTTTCCACCATAGGATTCAATATCCTGCAGCTCATATTCCATAAAATACTGCTTCAGATCAAGATGATAATATCTATCCCCGTATTTTCAATTGCTTTCGTCCTTGCCGTTTTGCTGACTGCAAACTATGTACGGGAAAATCAAAAATTAAAACAGGATAATGATTTATTCATTTAAAGGTAACGCATATGGGAATAAAAGTTTGTCTTGAAGACGTATTAAAAATGCGGGGCATGACTTCGAAAGAATTATGCAAACTGGTAAATATTACTGAAGCGAACCTGTCCGTCCTTAGAAGCGGCAAGGCAAAGGGCGTGCGTTTCCACACTATCAACCGGATCTGCTACTATCTGGAATGCGATGTCGGTGATATATTAAAATTTGACGGAAATCTTGAAGAGGAGGACGATGACGATGAAAAATAAACAACGATTTTTAATGATAACCCTTTTATCCTGTCTTATGTTAATGCTGGCCGGCTGCTCCCTGGCAAAAGAAGATGCAGGAAACGATACGAAAGATACTCTGATCGGCGCCTTTATCACCGATGAATATCTTGATCTGTTTGATCTGGACGCTTACCTTGACGGCAATGCTTCAAAGCTCCTTCAAAATCCGGATACGGTAATCAATGATATTGATGGCTATACAAATCCTCTGTATGCAAAAACAGACCGCAAAAACAGCAAAGATCCCTCCGACTGGAAGATTTCCTTTGGCGGGATCAAAGGGCTCAACCTCCTGAATCTTATCTGGACAGACGAAAACGATACAATCTGCCGCGCCCTGCAGTCAAGCGATGGAATCTGTGATGCGCAGATAGATTGGACAGAATCAGATAACAGCACTGAAACGGTGCTTTCTGCTACTATTTATACGGTTCCCCAAGGATCAGACAAAAGTCCGGCTTACTATGTAAATCCCGTATACCAGACTTCTGACGGAAAAATATATGTCGTACCCGGCAGCGGTATCAGCAACAGTTCTATCTCCGACGAAAGCGATAATATGTCTATCTGCTTAAATGACCAGACTGATTCTATGGAAAAAGGGATCACAAAGACAGAAAAGTGCTCCGTTACCGTCCGGTTCTCTTCCATGTTCAAGCCGGTAAAAATCACTCTTATTCAGATGGATGAGAAAAATCAGGTTTTAAAGCAGGAAGAATATATACCCGGAAACCTGCCCGATCAATTAACCGCCGAAAAAGATACTTCTTATTTTGTAATAGAAACTGAAAAAAAGGCTCCGGACGGAAGTAAAAAAATCACACGAGACATATATGAATGTAAAGATTCTGACGATGAAGTTTCTCTGGAAACATTTTATGCAATGGATAACAAAATCGTGTCAAAGCAATACACAGAAATTAAATCAAAAAAATAAAACAAAATTAGCACTCACCTCTTTACATTGCTACTAATATGTGTTATATAATATATATAGCAACTCAAACAACAGAATATTTCCAATAAGTTTTCTGCTTTTTGGAGATAATATGATTACCGTAAAGGCAATGTTTTAAGGAGGAAGGATTATGTTATTAGCAAACAGAAATTATAATTTATTTGATGAGATGTTTAAAGACCCATTTTTCACACGTTCTTTCGGGAACTCTTCCACACAGATCATGAAGACAGACATCCATGATAAGGATGGTAGTTATATGATAGAGATGGAACTCCCAGGATATGCAAAAGAAGACATCAAGGCCGACTTAAAAGACGGATACCTTACCATCACCGCTTCCAAAAACGAGACAAAGGAGGAAAAGGATGCCAAGGGCAACTGTATCCGCAAGGAACGTTACACCGGAACATGCAACCGGAGCTTTTATGTCGGTGAACAAGTAACGCAAGATGATATTCATGCCGCATTTAAGGACGGTATTCTCTCACTGCAGGTTCCAAAAGATATGCCAAAGGTTGAAGATACCCCTAAGTTGATCACAATCGAGTAGCCCGCGATAAAAGCCATATCCCAAAGTAAGCCTGTCATTTACTTACTTTTCGGATATGGCTTTTTTGTATTCGTATTGCCTACTATATAATCAATACTTACATTATAAAAATGCGAAAGCTTTATCAAAAGATCTACCGGTATCTGCCTCGTTCCCTTCTCATACCGGCGGTATACTTCACGCTGGCAGCCTAGATACTCTGCAATATCCGCCTGCGTTTTATCACTATCAATCCGTAAGTCTTCCAGACGTTGAAAATGCATCAAACCACCTCAAATTTATGCTACCAAATAATTGCATTTTTATTCCGTTTATGCTACCATATGGTTGTATTTTCACAAACAAAGGAGGAAATAGATTGAAGAATTATGAAAAAACAATCACTATCCTTATTTCATTAGCGTTATTCTCATGCCTGTATCTCACAGGCCAGTCTGTCTTCAGAACTGCCTCCCGGTACATATTACAGCAGTTCCATACCCCGAATGCAGTGCAGTATTTTGAAGATACCCGCGGATCATTCTCTGTGGGCGGAATGTGCGGCAATAATCTGAGATGGTCCTTTGCAAATGGAATTCTGATCATAAATGGAAAAGGAAAAATGACAGACTACAAAGATTCTAACGCCCCATGGTCTGCACTTACTATTACGACAGCAAAGATACAGGAAGGAGTTACCGGAATAGGGTCACATGCTTTTACTCAAAATAAATCTTTAAAATCCGTTCTTCTCCCTTCTACCCTGACAACCGTTGCCGCTGATGCTTTCGGCCGCGCGGAAAAACTTCCCAGAATCTATGTAGCGCGGGACAACACACACTTTACATCTTTTTCCGGTGTTCTTTTTCACAAGAAGGAACTCCGCCCCGTAATATATCCTTCCAAAGCACAGCGAAAAACATTCACCGCCTTTCCCAGTGCTGTGCGCCAGATTACTTCTTGCATACTGTATCTTATGCTTTGTCTGCAGACTATGGGTTAATACCGTATCCGGATTTCATGAATATGGGTATATTCAACTTAGATATCTTGATTATACTATGGATCGCAGGCTCTTTTAGAGTTTGTTTTCTATTTTAAAAAAGGTCAGGAACTGCTGCCTTATAGATAATCACTCATCTATAAGGCAGCAGCTCCTGACCTGTCTTGTAAATCATTCACATTACTTTTTTACTTAAATATCCTTACTTTTCCGATTACCGGAAGTTCATTCTTCGTTCCCCTGCATGCATATACGATTCCTATAATAAAAAGAATCAGCATGATAAATTGTACTATATCAACTGCTGTATCCAACAAACCGCCAGTAAACCACCCAAAAATCCCGGCACTCCAGCCACGATATCTTTCCACTGCATTCAAAAGGACTCTCACCGCAAACAGGACCAGCCCCTGATTTTTATGAAGTTTTAAATATTCCGACTGCCTGTCCCCCACAAAAACAGGGATAAATACAAGTATTCCAAGATAGCAGAGCACTGCCATCAGTTTATTATTCCTGACTTCATTTTCCGGAAAGTACCCTGCCCTCGTCTGCGGATCATAATACGTATGATAAGTATTATATGTATATCCGTCAAAACCGCTGCTTTGATCTTTTGCTTCTGTATCCGGAATCATTGCGCCGCATACCGGACATATTACAGCCGTATCTTCTACTTTCTCACCGCATTTTACACAATATGCCATTTTCTTTATCCTCCTCATCCATAAAACCGATATTTATCTTTTTTCTCTGTTCTTTAATCTTCAAGTCCTAATATTTCAGAAAGAACTTCTATAACAATCTCATTTGTGCACGACTTTACATATCCCATCATATGTAATGATATCTCATCCTGCTTCTGTGCCTCGGTCAGAGAACTGTCATTCTTTGTCTCATTGATGAGCCGTACAAGCTCTGGTGTCAGCTCTTCATATATTTCTACTGTTGTGTCTGTCACCAGCTTTCTAAGTCCCTTTTTTGTCGTTGGTACCATATATGCCTCCTGCTTTATGATCACTGCGCCTTAAAGGATGATAAGTCCTATTCCAGATTCCTCACCTTAAACTCTCTCTGAGCTTCCCGCTTTTGATCCTTTTTCGCGATATCCTGACGCTTATCATAGAGCTTTTTACCTTTCGCAAGACCAATCTCTACCTTTACAAGGCTGCCTTTAAAATACACCTTAAGCGGTATAATTGCAATACCCTTTTCTTTTGTCTTTCCAAGGAGCTTATTGATCTCCGTCTTATGGAGAAGTAGCTTGCGCACCCGAAGCGGGTCTTTGTTAAATATATTGCCCTTTTCATATGGACTGATATGCATTCCGTAGATGAATACTTCCCCATTTTCTATGCGGATAAATGACTCTTTAATGCTGCATTTCCCCATACGAAGGGATTTCACTTCCGTACCATGCAGAGTGATCCCTGACTCATACGTATCCAGTATAAAATAATCATGATATGCCTTCTTGTTATTGGCTATCAGCTTTCCATTCGTCTTCGCCATCTTCCAACTCTCCTTCTGTTACAATCTCAAAATCTATCGTCCGCATCATCCTGTTGGTATCAATGACACGCACGCTGACTTTTTGCCCCAGTTTATATACGTTTCCCGTATGCTCACCAACCATCTCATGAGCGCTGTCATAATAATCATAATGATCATCCGGCATATGAACCACATGTACAAGTCCTTCTATTGTATTGGAAAGTTCCACATACATTCCCCATTTTGTCATGCCGGATATGACTCCTTCAAATACTTGTCCGATCCTCTCCTGCATATATTCGACCTTTTTAAGCTTGATCGTTTCACGCTCCGCCTCGTCCGCACGACGCTCTGTCTCGCTGGAGTGCTTCGTCACCTCCTCAAGGATCGAATGATAATGTTCTATCTTCGCATCATTCATCCTCCCTCTGAGATTGTCCTTGATGATCCTATGGATCTGCAGATCCGGATACCTTCTGATGGGTGACGTAAAATGTGTATAATATGCTGCCGCCAGTCCAAAATGCCCAGTATTTTCCGGCATATATCTTGCCTGTCTCATGGAACGGAGCGCCAATCTGCTGATCAATGCCTCCTCTGGTGTTCCCTCTGCCTTTACCAAGAGCTTTTGTATTTCTTTCGGACGCACTTCATTAACACCAATATGCATGGAATACCCGAAATTATTGATAAATGCGGCAAGTGCCTTTATCTTCTCATCGTCCGGAGCCTCATGGGTCCGATACACAAAAGGAAGCTCCTGCCAGTAATAATCCTGCGCTACCGTCTCATTAGCAAGCAGCATAAAATCTTCGATGATCTTCGTAGCCACATTTCTGTCATAAGGCTTTATCTCTAAAGGCCGTCCATTATCATCAAGCACAAGCTTGGTCTCAGGAAAATCAAAATCAATCGAACCTCTTTGTCTTCGCTTTTCTCTTAGTATCCCTGAAAGCTCCTGCATACACTCAAACATCGGTACTAATTCTTTATACTTGTCCCTTTCATCCTCATCGCGATCCACAAGAATCTTTTTGACACTTGTGTAAGTCATCCTCCGGTCTACATGGATCACCGTCTCGGCAATCTCGTGATCAATCACATTGCCCTTTAAATCTACCGTCATGATACAGCTAAGCGCCAGCCGGTCCTCTCCGGCATTCAAAGAACAGATACCATTGCTCAAAGTATGGGGAAGCATAGGTATCACACGATCCGCCAGATAGACACTGGTTCCTCTCTCCCTTGCCTCATGGTCAAGCGCGCTGTTCTCCTGTATATAGTTCGTCACATCCGCGATATGCACTCCAAGTAGATAACAATCATCCTTGCAAACGACTGATACCGCGTCATCCAGGTCTTTGGCATCCTCACCGTCTATGGTCACCATCTGCACATCTCTGAGATCCTTTCGCCCTGCCATATCAGCCTCACTTACCGGCTTTGATACCCGGTCTGCCTGACGAAGTACTTTTTCAGGAAATTCTACCGGAAGCTCATACCCCTTTACAATGGACATGATATCCGTACCCGGATCGTTCACATGGCCGATGATCTCTATGATCTTACCCTCCGGCTTCTTCCCATCCCCTCCATAAGAAGTAAGCTCTGCCACCACCTTATGTCCGGACACCGCTCCTTTTGACTTTTCAACAGGAATAAAGATATCATCCTGAAGTTTCTGATTATCAGGCAGGACAAATCCAAAGCTCTTCCCCGGATTCATCTGATAAAGCCCAACAACTTTCGTAATTCCTCTGGAAAGGATCTTCACAACCTTTCCTTCACGGCTGCGGGAAGTATCTTCCTTTGTAATAACAATCTCCACCGTATCTCCGTCGAGAGCCCCTCCTGTATTTTCCTCACTGATAAACACATCCTGAGTCTCTCCTTGAAGCTCCGCAAAGCCGTACCCCTTCACATTAGCACGGTAGGCTCCAACAAGCCTTTTCGCCTCACCTCGGCAGTATTTACCCCGTTTTGAAAGAAATATCTTCCCTTCCTGCTCAAGCAATTCCAGTATCTGCCTGAGTTCATCCTTATTTTCTTTCGGAACTCTGAGCAGGACAGCAAGCTCCTTAAACTTCATGGGTGTATATAAATCATCGCAGATCAAATCATAAACAACCTTTTTCCTTTTCTCAAATGTCTTATCCATCCTGTACACCGCTCCTTTCACTATATGAAAAAAAGGACACCCCATTTACAGGAGTGTCCCATCATGCTCACAATCCATATTGACTCTTAAGCAAAAACTTTCAAATTCAACACTGCTGCCAGTACAATAAACAAGATCGCAAGGAACTTTGTAGACTTCACCAGCGCGCCCTCCATAGACCGGCCTTTATTCTGACCCCAGTAGGTATCCGCCATACCACTGATCGTCCCGAGTCCTGCCGACTTACCTTCCTGCATCAGCACGATTGCTGTTAATGCGATACAGTCTATTGCAAATATAATCATTAATACCGTCTTTAATATCTCCATAATCTCATACCTCCTGCGGATAAACCATAATTATAGTAACACAGCCTAAGGAAGTTTACAAGCTTTTTTTCTCCTCAAAAGGATTCCTGTATTCAGCTATATCCCCCAATTCATCCTCAATGCGCAGAAGCTGGTTATACTTCTCAATCCGTTCGCCCCGGCACGGCGCTCCGGTCTTTATCTGGCCCGCGTTAAATGCTACCGCGATATCCGCAATAATAGAATCTGCCGTCTCACCCGAGCGATGGGAAATAACTGCCCGGTATCCGGCATTTTTTGCCATTTCTACCGCCTCAAAACTTTCTGTCAGTGTTCCGATCTGGTTCACTTTTACAAGTATCGCGTTGGCAACCTCTCTCTCGATTCCCTTCTTGAGTCTGCGGGTATTGGTCACAAACAGATCATCTCCCACAAGCTGCGTATGAATCCCCGTTCTTGTAGTCAAAAGCTCCCATCCATCCCAATCTTCTTCATCCAGCGGATCTTCCAGGGATACGATCGGGAATCTCTCAACCAGTTCCTCATAATAATCAATCAATTCTTCGGCAGATCTTTGGACCTTATGACCGTGCATCTTCGCCTCACCATCAAAAATATACCTTCTGAGATGTTTGTCATACAATTCGGAAGCCGCCACATCAAGTGCAAGAGCCACATCCTTTCCGGGACGGTATCCTGCCTTTTCAATCGCTTCTACCATAAGACGAAGCGCTTCTTTCGTATCCGGAAGGTTCGGAGCAAATCCTCCTTCATCTCCCACAGCAGTATTAAGTCCCGCCTCCTTAAGCAATCCTTTCAATGTCTGATAAACCTCGGCACACATCCGCAGCCCTTCCCTGAAGCAGCACGCTCCCACCGGCATGATCATAAACTCCTGAATATCAATAGTATTGTCCGCATGTCTTCCCCCATTCATAATATTCATCATGGGTACCGGCATTCGTTTAGCATTCGTTCCCCCAAGGTAAGAGTACAGTGAAATCCCCAAGGCTTTTGCCGCGGCGCGGGCTGCTGCCATTGACACCCCAAGCAGGGCATTTGCTCCAAGATTCGATTTGTTATCTGTTCCGTCTAATTTCCTGAGCACTGCATCAAGCGCTGCCTGTCCGAACACGTTCATGCCAGTGATCTCCGGCGCGATCCTGGCATTAACATGATCCACCGCCTGCGTTACTCCCAATCCTCCATACCTTTTTTCCCCATCCCGAAGCTCTACTGCCTCAAACTGTCCCGTGGACGCTCCTGACGGAACACCTGCGCGCCCGACATAACCATCTCCTGCCAGAACTTCGACTTCTATCGTAGGATTTCCGCGGGAATCCAGAATTTCTCTTGCGTATACATCCGTAATCGGCAAATATTTATGCATAGCTCTACTTCCTCCTTACAAGAAAATAGTATTTCCTAAAACCGCAAACCAAATTCATCAATATTCTTGATTTTCTTCAATCATCTTCTTCTCATTAGTTGACATAGAAAGATGTCCGCGTTACTATCTGTGTGATTATCGGACCAGATAAAAATATTATAGTAAGTCGGAGAATATATTATGAAGACACAATCAAAAAATTTCATATTGTTAACTGCAAGCACTCTTTTAAGCGCTGTCGGGATCTACTTTTTTAAATTCGCAAATCACTTTACTTTCGGCGGCATTACAGGTCTTGCCGTATTGGTCGCAAAATCAGGCGTCATATCTGCCAGTGATTTTTCATTTGCTGCGAATATGCTGCTGTTAGTCGTCGGCTGGATCGTACTCGGAAAAAAATTTGCCGCGAAAACAGCATACTGCACGATTCTGCTTTCGGTCTCTCTCTCAGTATTGGAGCGTATCTATCCTTTGACCCATCCCCTTACTGATGAACCGTTTTTAGAGTTAATATTCGCTATCAGTCTTCCGGCGCTGGGTTCTGCCGTTTTGTTCAACATCGGATCCTCCAGCGGAGGTACAGATGTGATTGCCATGATCCTGAAAAAATATACCAGTGTGGATATAGGAAAAGCACTTCTTCTCTCCGATATACTGATCACACTGGCCGGCTGTTTTGTATTTGATATCGAAAGCGGACTGTATTCGTTTCTGGGACTTGCGCTGCGATCCTTTATGATCGACGGCTTCATCGAAAGTCTGAACTTGTCAAAATATTTTAACGTAGTCTGCACCACACCGCAGCCCATCTGCGATTTCATCAAAGAAAACCTGCATCGCAGCGCTACGATCGTGAATGCCAAGGGAGCATTTTCAGGCGATGATAAATACATAATCTTTACTGTACTCAACCGGATGGAAGCAGTCCGTCTCAGAAATTATATTAAAGAGCATTTTCCTGACGCATTCCTTCTCATTTCCAACACCAGTGAGATCATTGGAAAAGGTTTTCATTCTATTTAATAAAATCTCAAAGCATTCAAAAAGGATTCAGATTCCGGACATATGCGCCGGCAACCTGAATCCTTTATATTTATTACATTTATCCCACGATCAGACCTTCTGCGCGGATCACATCAATAACCTGATTGACATATTTCTCACACAGCTCATCTGTTGCCGCCTCAACCATGACACGGATCACCGGCTCTGTGCCGCTCTCTCTTACAAGGATACGTCCGTCGTCGCCAAGAGCCCTGGCAACATCATCCACTGCTTTTGTTACTTCTGCATTCTCACGCGCAGTCTTTTTGTCCGCAACACGGACATTCTTAAGCAGCTGCGGATAGATCTTTACATCCTCGCAAAGCTTGGAAAGACTCTGTTTCTTTTCAAGCATAACTTCCATGATCATCAATGAGGTAAGGATACCGTCCCCTGTTGTGGCATGCTTACTGAAAATGATGTGCCCTGACTGTTCTCCGCCAAGAGAAAAATTGTTACGGACCATATTCTCATATACATATTTATCGCCTACAGCAGTCTTCTCGTATTTCAGTCCTGCCTTATCACATGCCTTGTAAAGTCCAAGATTAGACATAATGGTCGTAACGATCGTATCTCCGTTAAGACGTCCGTTCTCCTTAAGATACTTGCCGCAGACATATAAGATGAGATCACCATCTACCACTTCACCGTTTTCATCCACAGCGATACAGCGGTCTGCATCCCCGTCATAAGCAAAGCCTACATCCAGCTTTTTATCCTTCACATATTTCTTTAAGATCTCGATATGTGTAGAACCGCAGTTTGTATTGATATTCGTTCCATCAGGCTCGCAATTGATAACATATGTCTTCGCTCCCAAAGCATCATACACTGCCTTAGCGATCGTAAACGCGCTTCCATTTGAACAATCAAGTCCTATCCTCTTATCTTCAAAGGAACGCGTAGCAAGCGAGATCAGATATCCGATATAACGGTTCCTCCCCGCCACATAATCTACAGTACGTCCGATCTTCTCCTTCTTCGCAAGCGGAATCTCCGGAATCTTACCGTCAATGTAGGCTTCAATCTTTTCTTCTACTTCCGCCTCCATCTTATGGCCTTTACCATTGATCACTTTGATCCCGTTGTCATAATACGGGTTATGACTCGCTGAGATCATAATGCCGCAGTCAAAATCCTCGGTCCTTGCCACGTAAGACACACTCGGTGTTGTGGTTACGTGGAGAAGGTACGCGTTAGCTCCTGATGCCGTAAGTCCTGCTGCAAGCGCATATTCAAACATGTAGCTGCTTCTTCTTGTATCCTTTCCGATCACGACTCTTGCTTTGTGATCCTGTCCATAATACCACCCAAGATATCTGCCGACCTTGAAGGCATGCTCCACTGTCAATACTTCATTCGCTTCGCCCCGAAATCCGTCTGTTCCAAAATATTTGCCCATAATCAATAAATCTCCTTAAACATCATTTGCCATATATACCATTTTATTTGCACAATCAAATTTGCACCACAACATTATATTCTCTTTTTTTCCAATATACAACCCTATTGTTTAAATTTTTCTAATGGTGGAACAGACGGAGCCCTGTAAAGCTCATCACCATACCATATTTATTGCAGGCCTCAATCACATTGTCATCCCTCACAGATCCGCCCGGCTGAGCTACATATTTCACACCGCTTCTGTGCGCCCGCTCAATATTATCCCCAAACGGGAAGAACGCATCAGAACCAAGAGCCACATCTTCAAGCTTATCAAGCCACTCTCTCTTTGCCTCTCTTGTAAATACTTCCGGTTTTTCCTTAAAAATATTCTGCCACGCGCCCTCTGCAAGTACATCCATATAATCCTCACCAATATACAGATCAATGGCATTGTCTCTGTCTGCCCTGCGGATCCCATCTACAAACGGAAGATCCATTACCTGCGCGGACTGCCTTAACCACCAGTTGTCTGCCTTTGTTCCTGCCAGACGGGTACAGTGGATCCTTGACTGCTGCCCTGCTCCGATTCCGATTGCCTGTCCATCCTTTACGTAACATACAGAATTAGACTGGGTATATTTTAAAGTGATCATAGAAATCGCAAGATCTATCTTTGCCTGTTTCGTAAGCTCTTTATTGTCTGTCACGATATTCGCAAAAAATCCATCGTCAATTTTTAACTCATTTCTTCCCTGTTCGAAAGTAATACCGAACACATCCTTATGCTCCAGCGGCTTTGGCACATAATCCGGATCGATCTGGATCACATTGTAATTGCCGTTTTTCTTATCTTTCAATATTCCAAGAGCCTCATCTGTATAGCCCGGAGCGATCACTCCATCAGATACCTCCCTCTTAATAAGCCTTGCAGTATCTGCATCACAGATATCAGACAGAGAGATAAAATCCCCGAAAGAAGACATCCTGTCTGCTCCTCTTGCCCTTGCGTACGCACATGCCAAAGGCGACAGCCCTCCAAGGTCATCCACCCAGTAGATCTTTGCCAGTGTATCCGAAAGCGGAAGGCCTACCGCTGCTCCCGCCGGCGACACATGCTTAAATGAAGTAGCCGCAGGAAGATTTGTTGCCTTCTTAAGCTCACTGACCAGCTGCCAGCCGTTAAATGCATCTAAAAAATTAATATATCCCGGTTTTCCATTCAATACCGTAATCGGAAGATCACTGCCGTCTGCCATATAGATCTTAGACGGCTTCTGATTCGGGTTGCAGCCATACTTTAACTCTAATTCTCTCATCTTACCTCTCCTCATCTCTTACTATTTGTTCTTATTAACAATCTTTGTCTCATATTTTCCAGTTGCGATGTCAATATAGCGCACGAATAAAGATACCTTATTATCGTCATTCAGACTATTCCACAATGTATCTGTAAATGTCTCCATATCATCCGGTATCCCGATGAGCTTCGGCTCGCCCTCAAAGCTCGGCAGCGGATTGCCGTCACATTTGTAAGTATGGATAAAATGTCCCTCTCCTGCAGCAGGATTCTCATAGGCAAATGTATAGCGGTTGCAGCTTTCCGGATTTCCGTTATTGCTCTTTAAGATAGACATGGCATAGTTATACTTTCCATCCTCAATGTGCATGATCCCAGAGATACGCGGTGTGAAATTCGGTCCGTCCGGCTCAAACTCTCTGCTCCTTAAAGACTGCTCAAAGGTAAGCTGTATATCCATTCCCTCATAAATGGTATCTGTCTGGTCGCCGTTCGTCACGATCGTCTTATTCCCCAATACACGTACCGGCGCATAGATGATAAGGCTCGGATCCTCAAGCTTTGATTCATCATAAGCCTGTGTGCGGATCCCCTCACCTTCCTCCACAAAGATACGGTTGCGGCTGTTTGAACTCCTTCCCATAATAAAGTAAGCTGTTACTGCCTTTGAACCATCTGCGCTTCTTCCGATAATAATTCCGCGGCCGGGATAAGAATTACCTTGTAATTCCTTTTCAATTGATAACATTTCCATGAATACCTCTCCTTTTATTTCTTCTGTTTAAATTGTTCTTTTATTATATAGGAAAAATATAAGTTTTTCCAGTTATATTTCTATGTCCTAAAAATATGTTACAAAAATATTAAAACCTCTTTACTTTTTTGTATATTTTTTCTCTTGAACCAGTCCGGCTAAAAGAATAAAATAGTTAACATTAAATCAAGATTTCTGCTTAAATTATATGGAGTTTTACTATGAATAATACAAAAACACTCTCAAGTACGTCCCGTGACTACTTATTTGATAACTATAAAGCCCTTTTGATCACGCTTGTAGTCATAGGGCATTTTATTGAGCCATGCTATCAGAACAATGATTTTCTCTACACGCTTAAATGGCTGATCGTGTCTTTCCATATGCCGGCTTTTATCTTTATCTCCGGTTATTTTTCCAAACGTCAGTTATCATTTTCTGTGATCATGCGTAAACTTTTAGTTCCATATATTGTATATGAGTTCGTTTACTACTTGTTCTATATATTTATTTTACACAAAGAAACTAAGCTCTACCTGCTATATCCGAAATTTTCTTTGTGGTATCTTCTGGCTCTTTTTGTATGGCGCGCAATAACTCCATATGTAAAAAAATGTCCGCATTACATGATACTCACAATCTCTGCCGGACTTTTCATCGGCTGTTCTGATATATCAGATAACTACTTAAGCCTGCCGCGTATTCTCTACTTTTTTCCGTATTTCTTAGCGGGAACGGACTTTGACCGGAATATGCTCACAAAACTGCAGAAGAACCTTTTTCGTTTCCTCTCTGCGGCTGTTATAATCCTTTTTACCGGACTCATCATATGTGTCCCCGCTTTTGATACCCTTTCCGTAAAGGTATTTTACGGACGGTACAACTACGATTTTCTCGGACAGGGAGTTATCGAAGGCATACTCTGCCGGGGGATCTGCTGCGTTACAGGATTTGTGATGACTTTCGCGGTTATGCTTCTTATCCCGAACCGGCAGACATTTTTCTCCTATCTGGGGACCCGCACCATGGCTGTTTATCTGTTCCACGGACTGACCTATTCTTATCTGAAAGACTGTACAGACCTTCTGAAAAATATAACAACTGTGCCGCAGTCCATACTGCTGCTTTTCTCTTGCGCGCTGCTGACAGCAGTATTTTCCGCGGCGCCGCTTACTGTTCTCACAAACAAAGTTGCCGATCTAAAGCTGCCGGCTGCCTTTTCTCAGATTACTGACTTGTACACTTTACGATTCCGTCACTTCTTTCATGAAAAAGCAGCAGCCCTCCGATGGCTGTTATACACACGGAAAGTCTGCACCAGTTTCAGACATATGATGTTTCTGGGAGGGAGGTTTTGATATATTGCCTAAATATATCAGACAGTCTCTCCCGGCCTTACGATACGTATTACATTCTCCTTTCGGATCTCCCAGATATTGCCGCATATTCCTGATTCCGAGAGACTCTCAATCTCAAACACCCGTTTCCAGCTTTCTTTGATCTTTTGAACTTCATCCGGATAAAATCCTTTATACCGACCTTCAAAAAACTCGAATCCATTGGTCACGCCAATATCTTTTAAGTGCTGCTTATAACGGGCTGCATCTGCATCATCCTTCGGCAGATAAATGCGGTTGAGCACATAATCCCACTTAAGGTCGCTGAAATAGATCACTTCCTTTTCCGGCACCAAAAGTTCGTATACAACCGTTCCCTCGATAGGGGGCAGGCAGTCCTCCCTCCGGATCGCGCACCAGACAGGCGCATTGACATCCTCCGGTTTCGGTACTTTTTTTGCCGCCATCTTTGTAAACCAATCGTAACTGTCCAAAAAAAGAGGCGCGATATCCCCAAAATGCAGTTCCACATACCTCCTTACGTTAATGACTCTGCCATCACGCTCAAGCTGATACAATGTTTTTTCATTCTGCCTTGTAAACAGGCTTACCATTTTCTCAGACATTTCCTAAAGCCTCCATCCCTTATCTCCATTCTTTAAACCATGTGACGCTGCCATCAGCACGTTCGCAGATTTTTCTTCTATTATTATATCCTCTCTGACATGCTTTTTCAATTGCATACCTCATACAGTCTTACATATACTCATATAATTATCTTGCTCCATCCAGTCAGGAGTGCTATACTTCCCATATGTAAAATAAAACGAGGTGATCTATATGAACAATCTGCAAAAAGCTTTTTCTGCTGCAGCGCCGTCTGTCATTGCAGCGCTGAAAAAAAGAAATATGGAAGGGTACTATTTCGAAAGCTGTGAAAAAATGACCAAAAAAATCATATCTATGCTGCCTGAGAATGGATCCATCGCCTGGGGCGGCTCGCAAAGTTTCACAGAAAGCGGCGTATTAACAGCTCTTCAGACGGGAAATTATCAGCTGATCGACCGGACCCTTGCTGTTACCGATGAAGAAAAGCGCACGCTTTACAGCCGCACTGTTATGGCAGATGCCTATTTTATGAGCAGCAATGCCATTACATATGACGGAATCCTCTTAAACATTGATGGTTCCGGGAACCGACTCGCCTGCCTGATGCATGGTCCAAAGGAAGTCTACGTCATCGTCGGCATGAATAAATTCACAAAAACCGTTGAAGCAGGGATCGAACGCATACGTAACCTGGCCTCTCCTGCAAATGTGCAGCGGCTGAACCGGAAAACTCCCTGCCATGAGACCGGACTGTGTACTGACTGCTTCGCGCCCGATTGTATCTGCAGCCACTTAGTTGTGACAAGGCGCAGCCTGCTGCCCGGAAGGATCAAAGTCTTTATGGTAGCAGAAAATCTTGGCTATTAAGCATACCAAAGATTCACGGACAGATATTATACGGTCTATCAGCAGTGCCTGCCAAAACCTGACAGGCACTGTTTTAAACTTATTCCATAGAATCGACGATCATTTTAATATTCTCTAATGAGGTACGTCCCTTCACGGTATATTCGATACCGTCCGCAACAAATACTGCTGCCTTTTCGGATACATAATCCTCCGGCTGGTCTTCCACCGTATCCTCCAGCACATTCACCTTATACCCCTGCTTCGAAGTATACTCTTTCGCAAACTGATAATATCCCATATATTCCGTATCCCACCCCCGTTCCAGTTGTTCTTCACTCAAGATCATGGAAACTGACAGAGAAACCGGCGAACGGTATTCTTTACCTGACTTATAAAAATAGCATTTTTCCTCTTCACTGTATTCATAGTCTTTTGTATCCCCCAGAATATAATTGTCCACTGTGATCATCGCATTATCTTTATTATCCGTTATAATACGGCACTGCATATACGGCTGGGCGCCGGCCATTTTGGTGTCCAGAAGATGAACTCCCAACTCATTCTTAAGTTCTTTATAGCTGGTGTAATCTTTTTCTATCCATCCACTTTCATCCGGCTCTGCATTAAGAGGAATCATATCCACAACTCTCATACTGTCTAATTCCGGCAAAGCTTCCTGATTCACCAGCAGACGCTGACAGAGATTGTAACCGGCAAATGCAGTTGTTGTGGTCACACAGATGACTGCCCAAGCAGCGGCCGCTCTTATCATCTTTTTCAAACCTCCTTTTTCCGGTCTTTCTACTATGCCTTCACAAATTTTATTTCTGAGTTCCCTGCTGATCGTTATCTCAGACAGCTCATTATCAATCTCCTGTTTCCAGTCTGTTTTCATCATATCCATCCTCCATTAATATCTTTTTTAATCTTTTTCGCGCCCGGTTCAGACGCTGCATGACCGCACTCTGGGTCTTTCCGGTGATCTTAGCAATTTCCTTTACTGACATCTCCTGATAGTAATAAAGAACTACCGCTTGTCTGTCGTCAGCTTTTAACTTGAGAATTGCCCCAGTCACACTGGCTTTTTCACAAAAATCATCAATTGGATTGCCGCAGATTTCCGGAATATTCGTGTCCATATTGTTTTTAATTGTCTGAAACCAATGATTCCTCATAATATTTTTGCAGGTATTGATGGCAATACGCGTTATCCATGTCTTCTCACTTGACTTATGTTCAAAGGTATCATAGGCTTTTATTACTTTTATAAAAGTTTCCTGAACGGCATCCTCCGCAAGGTGATAATCCTTTAAATACAGAAAACACATTCTTAAAAGAGAATCACCATATACATCAATCAACCGTTCCAGATTTTTATTCGCCGGCATTTTTAAATCCCCCCTTTCATTTATTAGACACACAGTCCAGGTGATTTATTACATATGAAAAAACTATGTACTCCGCTTCGCGAAACACATAGTTTTTTATATGATATTCTGGTATTGATTTACCGCTCAGACATAATACTGTCAGTGGCAATGCCCGCCGCAATGCTTACAATCACCGCCGCATTGTATAGATTTTCCATTCTTTTTATCCCTGACCATGCTTCTTACCGCAAGTCCGATAAGCATACACAAAACTGCGCCTACCACAAAAGTTCCCATACTGATAAACCTCCGCCCATTTTTCATTATTTCTTCTTCACTTCTTACATTTTCTTTATTATTTACCTTGCCGGCACCATCGCTTTTTGCCCTGCATTCAATGTCCTGCTTTCCTTATACGGACGTACCATCAGATAGCCAAATCCAATCATAAGAATAACTGCCACGATAGTTCCAAGTCCAAAACCACCGCCCGATATTATATTTCCAATCTGATAGACACATAACGATACCGCATACGCAAGACCAGTCTGGTATCCGATCGCGAACCAGAACCATTTGGGGTTGTTCATTTCTCTTTTAATTGCCCCCATTGCCGCAAAGCAAGGCGCACACAGAAGATTAAATACAAGGAAAGAATATGCTGCTACTGCTGTCATGCTGCCTGCCAGCTGTCCCCAGATTTCTGTCCCGTCCTCTGCCACCTCTGCAAATCCAAACAGTATGCCAAAAGTTCCTACGACATTTTCCTTTGCGATCAGTCCCGTCACTGCTGCTACCGCCATCTTCCAGTCTCCCCATCCGAGAGGCTTAAAGAGCGGCGCTATAAAGTTTCCGATAACCGCCAGAATACTGCTGTCAAGCTGATCTGCCTCTAACATTCCAAAAGAGCCGTCTGCCCATCCAAAACTCATTAAAAACCATAAAAGGATCGTCGACAGGAGAATGACCGTACCGGCTTTTTTAATAAAGGACCAGCCCCTCTCCCACATACTGCGAAAGATATTCCCAGCCGTCGGCATATGATATGCCGGAAGTTCCATAACAAAAGGAGCCGGATCTCCTGCAAACATCTTCGTCTTCTTTAAGATGATACCAGAGCAGATAACTGCCGCGATACCGACAAAATACGCGCTCGGCGCCACCCATGACGCTTCGTCAAACAATGCTCCCGCAATCAGCGCAATGATCGGAAGTTTTGCCCCGCAAGGGATAAATGTAGTGGTCATAACCGTCATCTTACGATCTCTGTCATTTTCAATTGTTCTTGATGCCATAACGCCCGGAACACTGCATCCTGTACCGATGAGCATCGGGATAAAGGATTTGCCGGACAAACCGAATTTTCTAAAGATCCTGTCCATGATGAATGCCACACGCGCCATATATCCGCAGCTTTCTAAAAACGCAAGAAAGATAAACAAAACAAACATCTGGGGAACAAAGCCAAGGACAGCTCCTACACCAGCTACAATACCGTCAAGTATCAATCCCTCAAGCCATCCGGCACAATTCACGCTCACAAGAATATTCTCAATTGCCGGAGGGATGATGTCGCCAAACAGCACATCATTCGTCCAGTCTGTCGCAAACGTTCCGACCGTCGTTACAGATACATAATACACCACCCACATAACAATTGCAAATATCGGCAGTGCCAGCCATCTGTTTGTCACAACACGGTCTATTTTATCAGACAGAGTAAGCTTTCCTGCTCTGTTCTTCTTTACGCAATCTCCGATAATAGAAGAAATGTAACAATATCTTTCATTTGTAATGATGCTCTCTGTATCATCCTCAAATTTTTCTTCCAGTTCCTTAATGTCTTCAGCTATATCCGGCATGGATGATATCTGTGTCTGAATCTTTTCATCTTTCTCCAGAAGCTTAACCGCGAAAAACCTTTTCTGTCCGTCAGTCACGATTCCACTAAGCTTATCTTCCACTCTTTGAATGATCTCTTCTGCTTCTTTACAAAACTCATGCTTTATCTCTGATACAGTTTTTGTCTGCGCAATGGCAACTGCTTTTTTTACTGCTTCTGTAATGCCCGTCCCCTTGAGCGCGGAAATTTCCACCACCTCGCATCCAAGCTTTTCGCCAAGCCTGGCAATCCGAATCTCATCTCCATTCTTTTTTACGATATCCATCATGTTCACTGCCATGATCACCGGAATACCAAGTTCCAGGATCTGGGTGGACAGATACAGGTTTCTCTCGATATTCGTTCCATCCACAATATTTATGATGGCATCTGGTCTGTCATTGATAAGATAGTTTCTCGCCACTACTTCTTCCAGCGTATATGGAGATAAAGAATAGATTCCCGGCAGATCTATAATAATTACATCTTTATGCCCCTTTAACCTTCCCTCTTTTTTCTCCACCGTTACTCCCGGCCAGTTGCCTACAAACTGGTTCGACCCTGTCAATGCATTGAATAATGTTGTCTTACCGCTGTTAGGATTTCCTGCAAGTGCTATTTTTACCGACATATCATTTCTCCTTTTAAATTTTTCACAGATTAGTTATTACTTTCTTATATTAGTTAAAACTAACTTATGCGCAAAAAAAATTGTCATACTCACGCCAATGTTACCGGATATTTTGATCCTGGCTTCTTATCACTCGACAAGTATCATCTCTGCGTCCGCTTTCCGCAGGGAAAGTTCGTACCCTCTCACTGTCACTTCCACCGGATCTCCAAAGGGAGCCACCTTCCGCACAAATACATCCACACCTTTCGTGATTCCCATATCCATGATCCTTCTTTTCACCGGACCTTCTCCAGAAAGTCTTACCACCTTTACGGTCTTTTTACAGCACACATCTTTTAATGTCATCATCTTTTATCCCTTCTTTCTTTTAATAACTGTAATATATTGCCTACACTATGATTTTATTTGCCATATCTCTCCCTATGGCCACACGGGAATCCTTTACATTTACAATTACGCTGCCGCCGGTATCAGATACCACAGTCACAATTCCGCCCGCAACAAATCCAAGATTCTCCAAAAACTTCTTTACCTCTTCTCTTCCTCCAATTCTTTTTATCTGCATCGGTTCGCCGGTATTCACCATCGACAACGGCATAATGTCATCCCCCTTTTTATCTGCGGCCACCTGATGTATAAATATATCTTTACATTGCCGCTTTGATTTTGATAATTATTTTCATTTTCATAGTTAGTATACACTAATATTTATTAGCTGTCAACAACCACTTTTTATTATTTTGATATTTTTGAGTTTCCTACAGGATTGTGATATACTAATAAAGCATTATCAAAAAATCATATATAAGGAGTTGTAAAGATGCGCGCACTAAATGAATCCGCCGAAAATTATCTTGAAACTATTCTCATCTTGAGTAAAAAACTTCCTGTTGTAAGGTCTGTGGATATCGCCAACGAACTGGGCTTTAAGAAATCAAGTGTCAGTGTTGCCATGAAAAATCTGAAAGCAAAAAAACATATCACAGTAACCGAAGCCGGATTCATCTACCTGACTGAATCCGGACGAGAGATTGCAGAGATGATCTATGAACGTCACCAGCTTCTGACCTCATGGCTTACCTTTTTAGGTGTATCACCTGAGACCGCCGCAAAAGATGCCTGCAGGATTGAGCATGTGATCAGCGAGGAGAGTTTTGACGCAATTAAGAGGCATGTCAAATCGTAACTTTCGCTGACATCCCTCTTTTATTCCCGCCGTATGATTTCAAAATATAAAAAAATCGGATACAGATAACTCGCCCCAAAAGTTCCAAGCTTCTTTGGGCCGGTTACGATACCGCCAAGTTCCAGAGCTCTGTTAAGCGCCATCCCGACGGTTGCTTTTGTAATACTCTTTTCCTTACGATTTACAAACATCTCATTTCCTTTGATCATGTAAGTAAATTCCAGATTCCGCATCGTATAGAATGGAAAATCCTCATAAAGCTCCATAACTTCCCACATTCGGTCTATGGTCAGTTCTTTTTTCAGCCATACGGTAACTTCGCTTTTATCTCTAAACTGCATAAGTCATCCCCAATCACCAATTAAAATGTTGTTATAAAAATATTATCATAAAATGAATTATAACACAAAGCCCTGCAAAAATGGGGAATTGATTAAAATTCTTATAATTTTCAAGCTGGCAGGATGATCAAAATAAAACCTTCTTCCACTGATAGTGCTCCATATCCACATACCCGTCTATAAATCTGACTCCTTCGCCGGCAAGCAGCTCTGTCTGGTACATGCCGCCAGAACTTTCCGCGCCGCCAAATACTTCTCCATTCTTTTTCACTACACGATGCCAGGGAATGTCACTTCCATGAGGAACCGCATGGAGAGCATATCCGACAACCCTCGCCCACCGTTTATTTCCGGCAAGCGCGGCTATCTGGCCATAGGTAGCCACCTTTCCTTCCGGAATCTGATAAATGATATCGTAAATAATTTCAAATGTTGTTTTTTCTCCCATAATCTGTAAACCCACCAACTGTTTTTGTACATGTTCCGATTTATTTCATCATCTTATCACTTTGTTTGCATTAGTCTGTTATCAAGCGAAAACCGTGATGTAATGGTCCGCTCCCTTTTCCAAGATCGAGCATTGCAAGGAGCGCTCCTGATATATAATCTTTCGCGCGTTCCACTGACTCATCCATCTCATATCCTTTTGCCAGATTTGATGCGATAGCGCTGGAAAGCGTACAGCCTGTTCCATGTGTATTAGGATTGTCAATCCGTTTTCCAAAAAACCATTTATAAGAACCGTTCCGATATAAGAGATCATTGGCAGTATTAAGCTGATGACCTCCTTTCAAGAGTACAGAGCAATGATATTTTTTGCTGATTTTCTCCGCCGCCAGAATCATATCTTTTTCTGTCCTCACTTTCATTCCCGAAAGAACTTCCGCTTCCGGAATATTAGGGGTTAAAATATCCGCAAGCGGCAAAAGATATTCTTTTAATGTATCTACTGCCTCTTCGTTTATCAACCTGGAACCACTGGTTGACACCATCACGGGATCTACAACGATATTTCCTGCTCCATACTTCTTAAGCTTGCCGGCAATTTCTTTAATCAGAACGCCTGCGGACACCATACCTATCTTCACCGCATCCGGATATATATCTGTAAATATATTATCAAGCTGTTCACCTAAAAACTCTGGCGTCACATCCATGATACCTGTCACTCCAACCGTGTTCTGGGCTGTCAAAGCCGTTACAGCACTCATGGCATATACACCGTTGCATAGCATCGTTTTTATATCCGCCTGTATTCCCGCGCCTCCGCTACAATCGCTTCCGGCAATCGTTAAAGCTGTTTTCATAGTCTTATCTCCTCTTTTTCGGCCAGTATCTCCGGCCCTTTTATAAGATCTGCCAGATATACATCCGCCTGTTTTTTGATCTCTTCCTGCTCTCCCTCACTGAATCTGTCATAAACTCCCACTGTACGAAATCCCGCTTTTTTCGCTGTCATAAGAGCATAAAACGCATCCTCAAACACAAGAATCTCTTCCGGTTTCCAGCCCAGATACGCAGCCGCCTTTTCATAGATCAGAGGATGTCTTTTCCCTGAGCCAACCTCCCGGCATGTAAATATCTGTCCAAAATACCCGGCAATTCCAAGTCTTCCGAATGCCGCCTCCACATGTTCCCTGTCGCTTGCCGTAGCAGCAGCTATCGTTATATTTTTGTCTTTTATCCATGAAAGCAGTTCTTTTGCCCCAGATTTAGGTAAAACCTCATAAAAGTAAAAATCTCTCACCGTATCAAGAACTCCCTGAATAATCTCATCTATTGAAAAGGGAAGATGATAGTGTTCCTTCACATACTCTGCACCCTCAGACATTGTCATAGAATACAAAACCCCGCTCAGACCCTCCTCAGGCATCACTCCGATTCTTCTTAGGTAACGTATCCCTGCATCCTCCCAGATTTCCATGGAATCAAGAAGCGTCCCGTCCACGTCAAATATAGCTCCCTTTATCACATTTGTGCCTCCTTTGCTGCATGTTCAATCACTATTATTTCATGCCTCAACCATCTCTTCAACCAGTTTTTTCAACTTTCTGGACGCCTCTTCAATGTCTTTCTCCGCGAAAACAGCACTGATGACTGCCACTCCGCACAATCCATTTCCATTAAGATCTCGTACATTGTCTGTGCTGATACCGCCGATGGCGATCACAGGTATATCTACAGCTTCACAGATCGCTTTCAGCGTCTCTAAGCTTACCTCACTGGCATCTGCTTTAGAACTTGTAGGAAACACCGCACCTGCCCCCAGATAGTCTGCACCGTGTTTCTGCGCAAGAAGCGCCTGCTCAACTGTCTGGACTGACACACCGATAATCTTATCCGGACCAAGCTTTGACCGCACATCTTTCGTCTCCATATCACTCTGTCCCACATGGACTCCGTCTGCATCTGCTGCTAACGCAATATCAACATTGTCATTCACAACAAAAGGCACCTGATACTTTTTACAGATCTTTCTAATCTCCTCTGCCTCTTTTAGAAAACTCTCTTTATCAAGCTCCTTTTCCCGCAGCTGAACGAAAGTAACACCGCCCTTTAATGCCCTTTCCACCTGACTGCACAGACTTTCTTCTAAAAGCCATCTTCTGTCAGTCACCGCATATAACAACAAATCTTTTCTATCGCACCTCATAATTTGCTCCTTTATCCAGAATATCCCCATTCATATTATAGATCGCATCGATGATCCTGCCGCGGTATGCCGCATTTCCCTCCCCTTTGATCATGTGTCTGAAGCCAATCTCACCTGCAAGCCCCATAGTACATACCGCTGCCGCCGCTGCCTCAAAGTGATCCTTCGGATTTGCCGCTGTAAATGCAGCGATCATCCCTGAAAGCTGGCAGCCTGTTCCTGTAATTTTCCCCATCTCAGGACGTCCGTTGCGGATCACATAGCATTTCTTTCCATCGCTGACAAGATCTATTGCCCCGGTAATCGCAATGATACACCCTATCTTCTGCGCAAATCTCTTTACAAATGTAACTGACTCCGTTAGATTCTCCTCTGTGACTTCATCTGCCACATCTGCATCTACCCCCTTCGTCGTACCATTTCCAAAAGCCAGCGTCTTAATCTCAGAAATATTTCCGCGGATAACGGTAAATTTAATTTCCTCTGTCAAATGAAGCGCCGTATCAGTACGGAGCGCACTGGCGCCTGCACCTACAGGATCAAAAACCACAGGATGACAAAGTTCATTCGCTTTCTTTCCTGCCGCAAACATTCCATCAATCGTCCTTGCATTCAGCGTACCGATATTGATGTTCAGCCCGGCGCAGATTGCAGTGATATCTTCAACCTCCTCTAGCTCATCCGACATGATCGGACTGCCTCCGCACGCCAGAAGTACATTTGCCACATCATTCACTGTCACATAATTTGTGATATTGTGCACAAGAGGCACAAGTCTTCTGACATTTTCAATACAAGTTCCAAACATAAAACATACCTCCTTCTCCTTGGGATCTCATCTCCCTTATCCTCATTGAACTGCCATTATCGTTTTCTCTGTGACAAACGGCAAACTAAAAAACGAACATACCCGTCAAGGTACATTCGCTGATTATGCTTACACTAATCCTATGTCCCTACGTTGGCATTATCCAAATCAGGTCTGCGGGTCTAGGCGATTCAGCCTACTCTCAGCCTGCTTGATACGCAAGCTCCCCTTTTATCTTTTTACCCAGTATACCACAATTTTCATTCTTTGCAAATATTTTGGGCAAAAAATTACAAAGCATAAAAATTCCGGATCATATATTTTCCGTATATCTGCAGTTCGGATAACCCCCGCATCCCCAGAATTCCCCGAATTTCCCGCTGCGTTTCTTCATGATCTGACCGCATCTTGGACATATTTTCATGCTTTTTCTAACGGTCGGTGATTTTAGTGCTTCTCCCAG
This sequence comes from uncultured Dorea sp., assembly GCA_910584615.1. Classification (GTDB taxonomy): domain Bacteria; phylum Bacillota; class Clostridia; order Lachnospirales; family Lachnospiraceae; genus MD308. The sequence continues at coordinate 6,100 of CAJUAM010000001.1, read as the reverse complement.
CTTTTCAAACACTTTCTGATTCATCCGGCAGTCAGCCAGGGCACGGTGTGCTCCGTCTGTAAGAATACAGTAATGATCCGCCAGATCCGTCAGTTTATGATTGGATAGCTGGGGCAGGCATTGTCTTGAAAGCGCCAATGTATCTATGTAGTCATTGGCAAGTGCCTTTCCCCAGTAAGCATATGTATCCCGCCAGATAAATTTCATATCAAATGTATGGATGTTGTGACCTACCAAAACCATATCGCCGATAAATGCATCAAAATCCTCCAAAGCCTCTTCAAATACAGGCGCTCCCTTTACCATATCATCGTAGATGTGATTAACCTGAGACGCGCGGAAGGGAATCTTCATCCCAGGATTCACAAGCGTAGAAAATTCATCTACAACCTTTTTCTCTTTTACCTTAACTGCAGATATCTCTATAACTTTGTCTGTCATGCAGTTGATCCCCGTTGTTTCCAGGTCGAAAACTACGTAATCTTTCACGTACTTATTTAGCTTTTTCCCGTGTGTATCTCCAAGCATTCGATTATCTCCTTAAAATTTTATCCTGTTTTGTTAGTATCTTCGCAGTGTATCCTGAGAATCATCAGTCGTCTTATCAATCTCTTTGATCACTACATAATATCCATCATCGCCATTTGTCTTTACAAACACCCTGTCTCCGGTCCTTTTTCCCCGTATGGCCTTTCCCACAGGCGACTCAATACTTATAAGTCCCTGCATGGAATTACCCCTTACACTGGTCACAAGACGGTAACTTTCGGTCTCGTCATCATCTTCAAAGTACACTGTTACGGTATTGTTGATACCAACTTCATCATCCTTTGATTCCTCAGACACAATCCGGGCATTTTTAAGCATTTTTTCAAGATAGCGAATTCGGCTTTCATTACGGTTTTTATCCTGCTTTGCAGCCTTATACTCAAAGTTCTCGCTCAGATCCCCTTGAGCCCGTGCCTCTTTCACAGCTTCAAGTTCTTTCTTGCGCACTACAAGCTTACGATACTCAATCTCTTCCTTTATCTTCCTTACATCACTTTCCGTCAGCTGCTCTCCCATATTATCCTCCTGATTTTTATAATACAAGTTATGTAGACACACAACAAAATTTTCTGATATATATATTAACATAATTATACTTTTCGAAAAAGCAGTAAATTCTCTTTATCAAAAATACTCACAGCCAATTCCCAAAACAATCGGCAGAATATCAGAAAGTTGAAAACCCTGTTCTTTGGATATATAATAAAGAGGCAGCCATACTGGGTCATTTTATCATCATTTTTACCAGAGGAGTTATCTATGCTTAAGCCATATTCATCCACCTTAAAAGAAATCCGCTTTCACGGCACAAAATCTTTCCCCTGTGCCATTTATCAGACTCGTTCTTTCGGAAAGGGAACACTTGTCAAACATCACTGGCATGATGAAGTAGAGATTTTATATTTTTTCGGAGGAGACTTCCGCCTGGAGATCAATATGGAACAGTTTTTTGTCCGTTCAGAGGCTCTTTATTTCATCAATCCCGGGGAACTCCACAGTATTTTCACAGAAAATACAGAAAGATCCGGAGAAGACGCTGTCGTCTTTTCTTTAGACATTTTAAATTCCGGTTCCTACGATGCTATCCAGGCGCAGTTGATCCAGCCTGTGCAAAATGGAACGCTCTTATTCCCCCGCTGTCTTCTCCCCGGACAAAAAGAATTTATCCCTGTCCGCGATGCATTTTTTGAAACAATGCGTTCATTCGGACATCCTCTGAATGGAAAGATCCCTTTAGAGCACGGTGCTGTCACAGATGATCTGACGAACCAGCTGTTTATCAAGTCCTCACTGCTGCGTATCTTTGCCGTTCTGTCCGGCAGCCAGCTTTTTATGCCTATAGGGAACAATCATAACAAACATGTTGAAGAGATTAAGACAGTACTTACATATATAAAAGAAAATTATAAAGAAAAAATATATATCCGGGATCTTTCAAAACAAATTAACATGAATCCCCAGTATTTCTGCCGCTTTTTCAAAAAATCCATCGGACGTTCTCCTATGGAATATATCAGTGAATACAGGCTTAAACAGTCTCTTCGTCTGCTGAAAGAAACGGATCTTCCTATAACCGAGGTCTGTCTGGAATGCGGATATAATAATCTCGGAAATTTTCTCCGGTCATTTAAAAGATACACGGACACCACGCCGCTAAAATACCGCAGGCAGATCCAACAAGATACAGCAAATGTCAATATTTCGTAATTTTTAATCAGATAAATATAAGACATCCCGTCACGCATCTACTATAATGAATGCAAGATAATCAATTCGAACTCTGTACTGTATCTACAAATCGGCACAGAGTTTACAGAAACCGGAGGTACAAATTATGGCAAATAGAATAACAAAAAAATGGTGGCACGACAAAGTTGCTTACCAGATCTACCCCAAAAGCTTTTATGATTCTAACGGTGACGGAATCGGCGATCTTCCAGGTATTATCGAAAAGCTTGACTACCTTAAAGATCTGGGCATAGATATTATCTGGCTCTCTCCCTGCTACTGTTCACCTTTGGCTGACGAAGGCTATGATATTTCTGATTATTACAATATCGATCCACGTTTTGGCACTATGGAAGATATGGATACATTGCTTAAGGAAGCTAAAAAACGGAACATGTACATATTGATGGACTTGGTAGTGAATCACTGCTCCGACGAACACGAATGGTTTAAAAAGGCCTGCAAAGATCCTGACGGAAAATACGGCGGCTTTTTCTATCTGAGAGACAAAAAAAACGGTGAACTTCCGACTAACTGGCGGTCCTACTTCGGCGGTCCTGTCTGGGATGACCTTCCGGGTACTGACAAGCAGTACCTCCATGTATTCCATAAAAAACAGCCGGATCTGAATTGGGAAAATCCGAAGCTGCGGGAGGAAGTCTATAAAAATATAAACTGGTGGCTGGATAAAGGTTTAAGCGGCTTTCGCATCGATGCGATCATCAATATTAAAAAAGCGTTTCCCATGCGCAGTTATGAACCTGACAGGGAGGATGGACTGTGCAGCATTCATGCAATGCTGAAGGAAGCGGACGGAATCGGAGAATTTTTAGCTGAAATGCGAGACCGCACATTTAAAAAATATGACGCTTTTTCAGTTGGAGAGGTATTTAATGAAAAACCAAGTGAACTCCCTGATTTTATCGGAGAAAACGGATACTTTTCCACCATGTTTGATTTTAACGAAACTGTGTTTGGCGCCAGTGAAAAGGGCTGGTATGATGCAAAGCCTATCACGCCGGATGACTATAAGAGATGCTGTTTTGAATCTCAGACGAAGACGGGAGAGATCGGTTTTCTTTCCAATATCATTGAGAACCATGATGAACCGCGCGGTGTCAGCCACTATATTCCAGAGGGCGAATGCAGTCCAAAGAGCAAGAAGCTTCTTGCTGCACTTAATTTTATGCTCCGGGGACTCCCCTTTATCTATCAGGGCCAGGAACTTGGCATGGAAAACACTGTATTTTCATCTATTGATGAGGTTGATGATATCAGTACACTGGATGAATATCAGGTAGCATTAGATGCAGGCCTGTCTCCCGAAGAAGCGCTGAAGGCCGTATCGAAATACAGCCGGGATAACGCCAGAACACCGATGCAGTGGTCTGATAAAGAGAATGCCGGATTCACATCGGGAACACCATGGCTTAAAGTAAATCCCAACTATACAAAGATCAACGCTGCCGCGCAGCTAAACGACCCGGATTCCGTAAGAAGCTTTTATAAAAAGCTCATTGCCCTCAGAAAAGATCCTGAATATAAAGAAACTATCGTATACGGCGTTCTTGTGCCTGTCTGGGAAGAACAGCACAATCTGATGGCATACTACCGCAAAGGAGACAAAACTCTTCTTGTCATCGGAAATTATCAGAAGGAAGCACAGTCTGTCACACTTCCTTCCCCTCCAAGCCACATCCTGATCAATAATTACCCTGACATTCAAAAGAAAGATAACACTCTTTCTCTATATGGTTATCAGGTATTAGTGTTAGAGATGTGATATATAAAACCATACAGCACGATCAATATTACAACAATAGAAAGGACGATATATTATGAAACGAACATGGTGGAAAGAAGCGGTTATCTATCAGATCTATCCGCGCAGCTTTATGGACAGCAACGGCGACGGTATTGGCGATCTGAAAGGGATCACCAGCCGTCTGGATTACCTTAAATATCTGGGGATTGATGTGATCTGGCTCTCTCCAATCTACAAATCGCCTAATGATGACAATGGATATGATATCAGTGATTATCGGGCGATCATGGATGAATTTGGAACTATGGAGGATTTCGACGAACTCCTCAATGAAGCTCACAAAAGAGGGCTGCGTATCGTGATGGATCTGGTTGTAAACCATACTTCCGATGAACATAAGTGGTTCATGGAAAGCCGCAGTTCTAAGGACAATGCCTGCAGGGATTACTATATCTGGCGTGAAGGCAAAGACAACAGCACTCCCCCGAATAACTGGGGTTCCTGTTTCGGTGGTTCCGCATGGGAATATGATAAAACGACAAACATGTATTATCTCCATCTATTCTCCAAAAAACAGCCGGATCTAAACTGGGATAATATAGAAGTCAGGAACAATATTTTTGATATGATGACATGGTGGTGCGAGAAAGGTATTGACGGATTCCGAATGGATGTGATCAGTATGATTTCAAAAACAAAAGAAATGCCTGATGGTGAGATGACAGACTTTTACGGCGATTGCAGCCCCTACTGCATACATGGACCGAACATTCACAAATATCTCCAGGAAATGAATGAAAAAGTATTATCAAAATATGATATTATGTCAGTTGGTGAGACACCAGGTGTAACGACCGAGCTTGCAAAGCAGTATGCTGGCGAAGACACTCATGAGCTTAATATGGTATTTCACTTCGAACTCGTGGATACACATGGAAAATATGGCAAATGGACGGACGAAAAGCTTCCGCTTACGGATTTGAAAAAGATCATGTCGCACTGGCAGACAGAACTCTATGGTAAGGCATGGAACAGCCTGTTCTGGGATAACCATGACCAGCCAAGAGCTGTCTCCCGGTTCGGAGATGACACCTCCGGATACCGGGAAATTTCCGCAAAGATGCTGGCGACCTGCCTGCATATGATGCAGGGAACCCCTTACATCTATCAAGGCGAAGAACTTGGCATGACTAATTTCCCATTTCAAAGTATGTCGGATTTCCGGGATATTGAAAGTATCAACGCATATAAGGAATGGTGCGAAAGCGGTCAGGTATCCCAAGAAGCTTTCTGGCCCTGCCTGCTTTTCAGGAGCCGGGATAATGCCAGAACCCCAATGCAGTGGGACGATACCCCACAGGCTGGCTTTACATGTGGATCACCATGGATTAGCATAAACCCCAATTATACAGAAATCAACGCAAAATCAGAAACCGCAGATCCTGACTCTGTCTTCCATTATTATAAAAAATTAATAGCACTGAGAAAACAAAATCCGGTTATCGTATATGGAAGATATGAACTGCTTCTATCAGACAGCGAAGAACTCTATGTCTATACACGGACACTGGACAATGAAAAACTGCTCGTTGTATGTAATTTCTCCGGACGAGAAACAGATTTTGCCATACCGGATGAATTTGTTGGAAAAGCCTGCCTTATCTCCAATGCGGAAAATACATATGATAAAGCAGATATCATTCTAAAACCATACGAAGCTTTCGTACTCTCAAATAAGTGATTATTCTAAAGCTTGGGAGCCACTTGAATTCAGTGTACTTTGGAGAATATTCGATTAATAGCCAAAAGGAGGATATGCCAAATTATCTCTTTGGTAATAAAGGTGTATCGCCCTGTAGCCCTCATATATTTTTTACCGTTTCGTAAATCAACCACGCGGAAATATTCCGGATATTCCTCTGGATAGTAATGTGAATGTCTATTGATACCCAAAAGAAAATACCGGAATCCTTATTTTATAAGGATTCCGGTATTTCCATCAACTAATCGGAGTGACAGGATTTGAACCTGCGGCCTCTACGTCCCGAACGTAGCGCT